>JAFAKN010000023.1 GCA_019235415.1 Alphaproteobacteria bacterium | reverse complement strand
AGGGCTGCGATCTTCAGCGACTCGGCGAAGCCGTTCCAGATCACGTCGACGATCGCCGTATCGAAGGCGTAGTGCTCGAAGTACGGCCGGAAGTCGCGGCGCTCCAGCAGGGTCTCGCCCGAGGCGATGGGGCATGGCGCGTCGCGCCGGATCAGCGCGATCGACTGCGGATCGTGCATGTCGAGCTCGAGCCAGGTGAGCTTCGCAGGGCCGACAGCTTCGGCGATGCGCCTGAATCCTTCGGTGCGGAAATGGAAGTTGGTGTCGAGCATGATGCCGATGTCGGGCCCGCAGCCGGCGCGGAACGCCTCGACGGTCTTGGCGGCGCTTGTGGCGATGAAGTCGTCCCAGTTGCGCTCGGGAAAGCCGCGGCCGACGACGAAGCCCGGTCGATAGGCCTCGAGCTTGGCGTCGATCTCGAGCGCGGTGTTGGTCTTGAGAGCGCGGAAGCCTCGCGCCTTCACCTCGGCGCCGAGCCTGGTCATGTCGTCGTAGGTTCGTACCGGCGGCGTCTTGACGATGTCGGGGTTGCGCATCCGGTAAGAGCCGCAATGCGACCAGTACACCGGAATGCGCTCGCGCAGCTTGCCGCCGAACAGCTGGTAGACCGGCACGCCCAGCGCCTTGCCCTTGAGGTCGAGCAGCGCGTTCTCGATCGCTCCCACCGCCTGCCGCGCGATGCCGCCGCGCGACTGCACGCTGCGGGTGGCCAGCACGGCGTTGACGAGCTCGATGTCCATCGGATCCATGCCCAGAACCGACGGCATCAACGTCTCGATCGCCGCCGAGAGTCCCGGGCTGCCGAAGCTCTCGTTGTACTCCGACCAGCCGACCAGGCCCTCGTCGGCGACCAGCTTCAGGAACGAGAAGGTCCGCCAGCCGGCATCGCAGCGGAAAATCTCGTACGCTTCGACCTTCATGGCCCCTCGCCTTCCATCTTCTCTGTCATCCCGAGCACTCCTTGTGTCATCCCGAGCGTAGCGAGGGATCCTTCCTGTCGCCTCAAAGATCCCTCGCTGCGCTCGGGATGACAGCGGTTGCGAGCGGAATGACAGAAGCGCCGTCGACCGCCTACTCGACGCGGATATTGGCGGCACGGGCGATGCGGGTCCAACGTTCCGTATCGCGCAGCACAAATCGCGTGAAGTCGGCGCGGCTTTCCGGCTCGACGCGCGCGCCCAGCTCGGTCCAGCTGCGCTGCAGCTCGGGCGTGGCCAATGCCGCCTGCACGGCGTCATGCAGGCGGTCGAGGATGCTCTCTTCGGTGCCGCGCGGCGCGAACAGGCCGAACCACACGCTGGCCCGCAGACCGCGCAGTCCAGCTTCCTCGGCATTGGGCACCGCGGGCAGCAGCGGCTCGCGGCGCCGATTGGCCACGACCAGTGCCCTGAGCTTGCCCGATTGCACGTAGCCCAACGCAGCGGTGGGCAACACGAAGCCCGCGGCGATCTGGCCGGCTAAAAGGTCCTGCAGCATCGGCGTGCCGCCGCGATAGGGCACGTGGCTGAGCTTGACGTCGGCCTGCGCCTCTAAAAGATCGATCGCGAGGTGGGAGACGCTGCCTTGTCCCGCCGAGCCGATGTCGATCGCGTCCGGCCGCCGGCGAGCGGCCGCGATGAAGCCCGCCACGCTATCGACGTCGAGTCGCTGCGGATTGACCAGCAGCACGTACGGTGCACGCGCGATGGCGCTGATCGGGGCGAAGTCGCGGATGAAATCGTAGCCGGCGTTGGGATAGATGATCGGCTCGTAGGTGAGGCCGGTATCGGCGACCAGCAGGGTGTAGCCATTGGACGCGGCACGCGCCACGACCGCCGCACCCACCGTTCCTGCCGCGCCGGGCCGATTGTCGATCACCATCGGCTGGTGGAATCGCTCGGCAAGATCGGCCGCGACCGGCCGGGCAAAGGTGTCGGAGCCGCCGCCGGCCGGATAAGGAACGACCCATGTGACCGGGCGCGTCGGCCATGGCTCGGCCGCGACCGCTGGCGCCGCGAGCGCGGCGGACGAGAACGCCAGCACTGTGCGTCTTGACAATTCCATGATGTCCGCAATCCCGCTACAGCTTGCCTCGATTTCAACACGCGTACATCACTAATCGTTCGCGCCGCTTGACCGCAATTGCAGGTGGAGCGACAGGAACTTATGTTGTTGTTCGTGTCGGGTGCCGGTGCGACGGCGACGAGGTCGCTACGTCACACTGCAACTTTCATTTGAGGAGCTGCCGGGCCGGCGGCGGAATGGAACTCGACGTCAAGACCCTGTTGACCATCAACCTGGCGGTGGTGTGCCTCAGCTCCGTCACGGCGTGCTATTTCTGGAATCAGTATCGCGACAACGTCTGGCTGCTGTGCTGGACCGTCGCGACCGCGATATGCGGCGTGGCGCTGTTGTTGATCCGCGTGTTCGGGGCCGTACCGCCGCTGGCGATCGGGCCGCCGATCGTCTTGATGCTTTTCTCCAGCTACTTGCTGATCTGGGAGAGCATGCGCCTGTTCAATGGCCGGCGGCTGCAACCGCTGCGGCTCGGGGCGATCGTGCTGGTCTTCGTCGCGGTGCTTGCCGTCGTCGTATGGGCCACGACCGGAGTGAACCAGCGGGCCAACTTCCTGTCGGCCAGCCTGGCAATCCTCTCCTCCCTCTCGGCCTACGAAGTCTTGCGCAAGGACAACGAGGAGTTTCTCCGCACCCGGCTCGCGATGGCCGCCTTGTTCGGCGCCATGGCGATTGTGCTCGCCCTGCGCGCCATCCTGGGCTGGCTGGAGCCGGCGACGGCGACGATCGACGCGTACTACGATCCGCTGGGCGGGTTCTCTTCGCTCGTCAACTCGATCGCCATCATCGGGCTCAGCATCGCGCTCATGATGATGGCCAACGAACGCACCAGCGGCCGCCATCGCCGGCTGGCCCTAACCGACGAGCTGACCGGCTTGCCGAACCGGCGCTACTTCCTGACGCAGGCCGAGCAGTTGCTGCGGCGCGGCGGCAAGGATGCGCCCGCCTGCATCCTGATGATGGATCTCGACCACTTCTCCAAGGTCAACGAGCGCTTCGGCCATACCGGTGGAGACGAAGCGCTGATCTCGTTCGCCGCCCTCCTGCGCCAGCAGCTGCGCAGCGGCGACCTGGTCGCGCGCTACGGCGGCGAGGAGTTCTGTGTGCTGCTGATCGGCCCCGACCGGACGCAAGGCCTGCAATTGGCGGAGGCCATCCGTTCGGCGCTTGCCGCCAAGCCGGTCACCATCCGGGGCCGACTGCATCCGCTGACCGTAAGCATCGGCCTGGCCCCGCTGCGCGGTGGCGACATCGACGCTGCCCTGCAGCTGGCCGACAAGGCGCTCTATCGCGCCAAGGGCGCCGGTCGCAATCGAGTCGCGACCTGGGACGGCGACCCTCGATCGAACCTCGACCTGGCGGCAGGGTAGGGCGCTGGGGGCGCGCCACTCCAGCGGCGCGGTCTTCTATCGGTTCGACAATGACGCGCGACTGGAGTCGCGCGCCCCCAGCAGCTCCTCAAGTGGCGACGGCCACCGGCAACATCAGCGAGCTTGGCCGGTCGCCGCCGCTCAGCACCGTGAGCTTGGGCGGGCGGCCGTGCGGCGTCTGGGCGAAGTGGTCGGCGTCGGCGCCGGCGATCGAGATCCTGATCCGGCTCCCGGCCGAGAAGCGCCAAGCGGTCGGCAGCAATGCAAACCGCAGGAGCTGCGGCTCGCCGGCCGGCATGGGCCGGGCATCCTTGCGAGCGTAGCTGTGCCACGGCCACGCGGCGCGATAGTTCGCCGGTGCCGGCGACTCGGCGCGATGGATGGCGCGAAGCACGCCTTCGGTGACGTAGCGCGAGGTGCCGTCGGCCTCGACCTCGCTCAAGTACACGAACACCGCTGCGTCCGGTTCGCTCGAGAGGAGCCACAGCGAGACGACCGGATGGCCCGCAATCTCCAGCGGTTCGGCCAGCGGCTCGCTGGTGAACTGCGGCAGCGCCGCTTCGCGCTTGCTCCAATCCTCGTAGTAGGACTTGGCCTCGATGCCAGCGATGCGCTCGTAGCGCGTCTGGCCGCCGGTGCCGAACGCGAAGTCGACCTGGAAGGTGTTCTTCGTCGGCTCGCCGGTCGCACTGGCGGCGAGCGTGCCGCCGGTGCCGGTGAACAGCGTGCACTCCTCGCGTGTCGGCGGCCAGGTGCGCGCCGAGCGCCATTCTTCGGCATGCATCGCGAAATAGTGGATGGGCTCTTCCGCCGCGAGTCCGGTATCGCGTCCCGCGAGATGCTGGTCGAAGAAACGCAGCACCTCGCCCAGCACCGGCAGCTCCGGCTCGACTCGCGCCCGCCATGGCGAGACATTGACGCGCGCGCCATGGTCCCAGGGGCCCAGCATGATTCGCCGCTCGGCATTCTTGAGCGTCGAGAAGCGGGCAATGGTGGCGTTGGCGTAGCCCGCGCCGTCGAGCCAGCCCGAGATGGCATAGACTGCGACATCGTCGCGAATGTGCTCGAGGTAATTGTACGGGCTGAACGAGGCGCTGGTGAACGACGGATCGTACGGCAGCGCATCGTCGCGGCATTTGAACTCCACCATGAAGTCGGGCATGCGGAAGTTGGCGAGATGCTCGCGCACCGCGGCGCGGGCAAGCGACCCGTCCTTGTCCTCGTCGACCGGCATTGGACCCTGAAGTGCCGGATCGGCGAAGTAGCTGAACTGGGCGCGCAGGTCGCGGCGGTCGTGGTCGAGCGCCAGCATCAGCTCGTCGTAAACCTGGGCCAGCCGCTTGATGAGCAGTCCGCCGGGGTAATAGTTGTCGGCCCAGGTGTCCCACACCGCGAACAGGGGCGCGATCGCCTTCACCGCCTTGTGGCCGGTGCTGGCGAGGAAGTCGCAAGCCGCGCCGAGGTAAGAGATGCCGGTGGCGCCGATGCATCCATCGCTCCACGGCTGCGCCGTAATCCAGTCGGCGATCGTGCGGTAGTCCTCGCGCTCGCGCGGGCTGCGGAACGAATCGCGTGTGCCGAAGCTCGCGCCGGTGCCGCGCGCATCGACCACGACCAGCGCGTAGCCGCGAGGCACGAACATGTCGCGGTAGCGGAAGGTGTTGGGCGACGGCTCGACGTTGCTGCCCGGCGTGACGGCAAACCGCCGCACGTATGGCGTCAGGATCAGCACCGTGGGCCAGCGGCGGCTCGTGTCGCCGTCGGGCAGGATGACGTCGAGCGCAAGCCGGCAGCCGTCCGGCATGCCGAGGTAGAGCGAGCGCGGCTCGCCCACGCGATGCTCGCCCGGCCGGCTCGCGAGATAGCGCGAGGGCGGGACTTTCCAGGCCAAGCCCTGGTCGTCGCGGTCCGGCATGGCAGAGCTCCCTTGCAATTCGATGCGTGACCTTTTGCCCGAGCGGGCACGAAAAAGCCACGAACCCTTACGATGTCGCGCAGCATGAAACAGTCCCCTCTCTACCGCCGCCGCACGCTCGGCCTTGTTGGCAGCCTTGCCGGCGGCGTCCTCGCCTCTCCCCTGCTCGCCTCCGGCCTCGCGCGCGCCGCCGACGCCTGGCCCAACAAGCCGGTTCGCTACATCAACTCCTTCCCGGCCGGCGGCCCGACCGACGTGCTGTCACGCATCGTCTGCCAGAAGCTTTCGCAGCTCACCGGCCAGCAGTTCGTCGTCGAGAACAAGGCCGGCTCGGGCGGCAATGTCGGCGCCGAGGCGATCGCCAAGGCCGCACCCGACGGCTACACGATCGGCCTCTACAGCGTGGCGAGCCACGCCATCGCGCCGACGCTCTACGGCCACCTGCCGTACGACCCCGACAAGGATTTTACGGCGGTCGGCATGATGTGGTCGCTGCCCAATCTACTTGTCGTACGGCCAGGGCTGGGTGCGCGCACGGTGCCCGAGCTGATCAAGCTCGCGCGCGACAATCCGGGCAAATATTCGTTCGCCTCGTCGGGCTCGGGCACGACGGTGCATTTGAGCGGCGAGCTGTTCAAGAGCATGGCCAAGATCGACCTGCTGCACGTGCCTTATCGCGGCAGCGCGCCCGCGATGCAGGACCTGCTGGCCGGGCAGGTCGACATGATCTTCGACAACATCCCGGGCTCGCTGTCGCAAATGCGCGTCGGCAAGGCGGTGGGGCTCGCCGTGACATCGCTTAAGCGCAGTCCCGCCGCACCGGAGATCCCGGCGATGGCCGAGTTCCTGCCGGGCTACGACATCAACTCGTGGGGCGGCATCTGCGGCCCCGCCGGTCTGCCCGCGCCGGTAGTCGACCGGCTTTCAGCGCTGGTGCAGACCGCGCTCGAAAGCGAGGACGTGAAGGCGAGCTACCTGAAGCAGGGCGCCACGCCGATGTGGATGAGTCCGGCCGACACCGCCGCCTACCGCGCCGCCGACGCCAAGCGGCTGGCGCCGGTGATCAAAGCTTCGGGCGCCAAGGTGGATTGATCGCGGCATTGTCATCCCGAGGCCGAAGGCCGAGGGACCTTAAGGCAGGAGGAAAGGTCCCTCGCTGCGCTCGGGATGACAGAACGCTGTCGATGACCAGACGTCCGGGATGCGGAAGTCCGCATCCCGGTCTAAGCTGTGGCCCATAAAGAAGCATATGGGAGGCAGCGTCGATCATGAGAGGGGTCTGGACTCGCCGCCGGGCGTTGGCCGCGATGGGCGGGGTTGTCGCGAGCCCCACGGTCGCATCGGGCATTGCGCGCGCCGGCAT
>JAFAKN010000009.1 GCA_019235415.1 Alphaproteobacteria bacterium | reverse complement strand
CCCTCGAACGGCTTGGTGGTCTGGTACTGGCGGATGCCGTCGTCGTAGCGCATGGCGATGGCCTCGCCGCCGCTGCCGAACAGGATCGCGTCGCGCACCTTCTTCGGCAGGTCGCGCCAGGGCATCGACATCTTGACCTTATAGTGCTTGGCGATGCTCTCCAGGGTCTGCATGTAATACTGGCCGGATGAATCGGCCCACGGCGCGACGGCGCCCTCGGCGAGCGACAGGCGGTCGTCCGGCACCACCATCTCGGGATCGAAGAACATTTTTACGCCCAGCCCATCGCAGGCCGGGCAGGCGCCTTGCGGCGCGTTGAAGGAGAACAGCCGCGGCTCGATCTCCTCGATGGTGAAGCCTGAGACCGGACAGGCGAAGCGTGCCGAGAAGACGGTGCGCTCGCCCGAGTCGGCGTTCTCGGCGACGGCGAGGCCCTCGGCCAGCTCGAGCGCCGTCTCGATCGAATCGGCCAAACGGTTGCCGAGATCGGGCCGCACGACGATGCGGTCGACCACCACGTCGATGTCGTGCTTGTACTTCTTGTCGAGCGCCGGCGCTTCGGTGATCTCGTACAGCTTGCCGTCGACCTTGACCCGCTGGAACCCTTTCTTCTGGAGCTCCTGCAGCTCCTTGCGGTACTCGCCCTTGCGGCCACGCACGATGGGCGCCATCAGGTAGAGCCGCGAGCCGTCGGCCATCGCCTTCACGCGATCGACCATCTGCGACACGGTCTGGCTTTCGATCGGCAGGCCGGTGGCCGGCGAGTAGGGCACGCCGACCCGCGCGTACAGTAGCCGCAGATAGTCGTAGATCTCGGTCACCGTGCCGACCGTCGAGCGCGGATTACGCGACGTCGTCTTCTGCTCGATCGAGATGGCCGGCGACAGGCCCTCGATCGAATCGACGTCGGGCTTCTGCATCAGCTCGAGGAACTGCCGGGCGTAGGCCGACAGGCTCTCGACGTAGCGGCGCTGGCCCTCGGCATAGATGGTGTCGAAGGCGAGCGAGGACTTGCCCGAGCCGGACAGGCCGGTGATCACCACGAGCCGGTCGCGCGGCAGGTCGAGGTCGACGTTCTTGAGATTGTGTTCGCGCGCACCGCGAATCGAGATGAAGCGATGCGGCTCGGCGGCAGGGGAACGGGAAGGCGAGCGGGACTGGGCCATCAGCGGAAGATTAGGCGATGCGCGCGATGCTGGCATATGGCGATCAATCCCCAGGCCCGCCAGAGCGGGCGTTAAACTGCTTGCAGTGCCTGCATTCTGCCGGTCGGCCGGTCGTTCATCAGGAGCTGCAGCGTGCCGGCGACCAGGCCGACGAACCCGCCGATTTTCCAGGCGAGATCGTAGGAGCCTAGAAGATCAAGGAGATAGCCGCCGCCCCTGGCGCCGCCCAGCATGACGAAGGCCTGCTGGCGCGACACCTGCGGGACATGGAACGAACCCTTCATGGGGCCGCAGGATAGAGGAGGGCGCCGCCGCGCCGGCATTGAATTGTCGCAGGGCGCGCGTGAGCCAGGCTCAGCCGACGGTCAGGCCGATGAATACAACCGAAATTTGGTGGCTGCCCACAGGCCACCAGGACTAGGTTGTACGGCAGTGAGGTAGGCGCCGTGTCCCACGGCACCGGGAAAGCGAAGGAGGCCCCTATGGCGGGCAGCGTGAACAAGGTCATCCTGGTCGGCAATCTCGGCCGCGACCCCGAAGTGAGGTCCATGCAGGATGGCAGACCCATGGTGAACATGTCGGTCGCGACCTCTGACACCTGGCGCGACCGCCAGAGCGGCGAGCGCAAGGAGCGCACCGAATGGCACCGCGTGGTGATCTTCAACGAGAAGCTGGCCGAGGTGGCGCAGAAATACGTGCGCAAGGGCTCTAAGGTCTACGTCGAGGGCCAGCTGGCCACGCGCAAATGGACAGACCAGAGCGGCCAGGAGCGCTACACGACCGAGGTCGTGATCCCGCGCTTCGGCGGCGCGCTCACCATGCTCGACGGCCGCAGCGGCGCCGGCGGCGAGGCAGGGGCCGGCATGGGATCGGACGAAGAGTTCGGCGGCGGCGCGATGGCCGGCAACGGCAGCAGCGGCGGTCGCCCGGCGACGCGTGCCCCCAAGGCCGAGCTCGACGACGACATTCCATTTTAACGTCGTGCATCCATTGAATTCCTCCCCGTCAACAGGGAGAGGAGTTGAGTGCTATGGGCACGCCCATACGACGCATCGCGGTCGAGGAAGCCTTTGTCACGCCCGATGTGGCTGCCGGCTGGAGGGAGATCCTGGCGCGGCCGGATGTCGAGCCGGGCTTTGCCAAGCTGGGCGGCATCATGATGTCGCCGGCAGCCAGGCCGCTGGTCGACCGGCTGCTCGAGGTCGGGCCGCAGCGTCTGGCGCGCATGGATGCCGCCGGCATCGACCTGCAGGTCCTGGCGCTGACGGCACCCGGGGTGCAGGTCCTCGACACCGGACTCGCCGTTCGCCTGGCCGCCGAGGCCAACGACTTCCTGGCGGAAGCCATCGCGGCCCATCCGAACCGCTTTGCGGGCCTCGCCGCGGTCGCCCCCCAGGATCCCAAGGCGGCGGCGCGCGAGATCGAGCGGGCCGCCACACGGCTGAAGTTGAACGGCCTGATCATCAACTCGCACACCAGGGGGGAGCGCCTCGACCTGCCGAAGTTCGCCCCCGTTCTCGAGGCCGCCGAAGCGTTCGACATGCCGATCTACCTGCATCCGCGCGAACCCGCGCCGGCCATGGTCGCGCCCTATCTCGACTACGGGCTGTACTTCGCCACCTGGGGCTTTTCCGCCGAATCGGGCCTGCACGCTATGCGGCTCATCATGTCGGGCACCTTCGAGCGGTATCCGCGGCTGAGGATCATCCTCGGCCACATGGGCGAGGCGATCCCGTTCTGGTTGCAGCGGATCGACAATCGCCATGCCGCCCAAGTGCATGTCGGCGCGAGCCAAAGGCTGCAGAAAAAGCCCAGCGAGTTTTTCCGCGACAACTTCCTGATCACGACCTCCGGCTTCATGTCGATGCCGGCCCTGCGACTCTGCCTCGACGTGCTGGGCGTCGAGCGCATCCTGTTCGCGGTCGACTATCCCTACGAGAACGACTCAGAGGCGGTGCGCTTCATGGACGAGGCGAAGATCACCGAGGACGAGCGTCGGCAGATCTATCAAAGCAACGCCGAGCGCGTCTTCAAGCTGAAGGCAATATCGAATGGCTGAGCCGCAATCCCGCATCTGGTACCAGAGTTTTGTCCATCCCGTCGCGCAAGCGCCGTACATCGAGCGCTTGCAGGCGCTGCTCGACCAGGTCGCCGCACCCGGCATGCGCTTCGAGGTGCACGGGCTCGATCCGCCCGACCATGCATTCCATCCGCTGACCGAGTTCCGCTGCGCCCACCAGATCATCGGCCATGCGCTGGAGGCGGAGAAAGCCGGCTACCACGCCTACGTGATCGGCCATTTCCAGGAGCCGGGGCTGCTCGAGATCCGCAGCTCGGTCGACATTCCGGTGATCGGCCTGGGCGAAGCCAATCTCCTGGCGGCGTTGACCATGGGCCATCGCGTGGGCCTGGTCACGATCGATCCGATCTTCATTCCCTGGCACGAGCGCCAGGTGCGCCAGCACGGGCTGGCCGATCGCGTGGTCGGCACGGCGGCGCTGAAGATGAACCTGCCGTCATTCATGAAGGCCTTCACCGACGAGGCCGCCTACAGCACGGTGCGCGCCCAGTTCGTGGCGCAAGTGAAACCGCTGATCGCGGCGGGCGCCGAGGTGATCATCCCGGCGGGCGGGCTGCCGATGCTGCTGTTCGCGCGCGAGAAGCCGTTCCTGATCGACGACGCGCCTGTGTTGAACGGCATCGCCGTGGTCGCCAAGGCGACCGAGATGGCGCTGGCGCTGCGCTCGATCACCAAGGTCTTCGTCAGCCGGCGCAGCACCTACGCCAAGGCGCCGGCAGAAGCGATCGCTGAGTTTTTGGCGCAGCGGCGCTGAGGTCGGTCCGACTCTTCCGGGACCGCGGGCCTCCAGGCCCGCTCATGCTCATCAGCGCGCGACACGCGCGCGGTCCGTAAGATTCCGAGCGGACTCGGTCGGGGTACCCCCCGACCTGAGGAGGTCCGCGGTCCGGCAAGACTGAAGACGGGCACGTGCGGCGATCGTTGGTTTTGTCACATTCGAGAGGACGGATCCGGGTTAGTCTCCCGCCTCCTGCTGGAGGAGTCGGCCGCGATGCCCAATCTTGCCTCCATCATCGACCGCCGGCGCGACGCGCTCATCCTCGAATGGCGCCAGAACCCGCTCATCGTCGTGCAGGTGGAATCAACCGCTTCTTTGCCGGTGCTCACCTTCCTTGAGGAGCGCGGCCTGGGCGCCGCTCTTACTTCGGTCGGAACGCGTCGCCAGACCAACACCGTGATCGCCTCGCGGCCCGGCGACCCGGCCAGCAATGCCAGCGTCTGGGTGAGGGCGGCCTACACGGGGTATCGCTCCGCGTATCTCGGCTTCCTCAACCACGTCTACGGCATCCAGGCGACGAGCGCCGACCTGGCGGGCTATGACATCGACCACCTGCTCAATCGCGCCCGCAGTCCGGGCGGTGCGGGCTACATCCGCATCGAGGCCGTCAAGTCGGACGTCAACCAGGCGTGGGGCCGCCTGTTCGAAAAAGCGGCCAGCAACCCGGCCTTCTTTGCCAATCAGCACCGACTGCGCCGGACGCTGAGCTGGACGATCTGCGCCAAGCTCGCCAACCAGTTCCCGCCGTTCGGCCCCAACGACGCAGCCGGCATCAACCGCCTCGTCGCCTATTTCCAGACCATCGGCCTCGGTCCGGCCGAATCGCGCGACGGCCTGTCGTCGATGCTGAACTTCGCCTACGGCGTGCGGTGATCATCAAAGACAGAAGCTACACCGGCAATCCCAGCTCCCGGAGCGCAGTCGTGGTCCGCTCGGCCGAGACGTGGTGGACCGCATGCATGCCGAAGCCGCGGGCGCCTTCGACGTTGGGCAGGTTGTCGTCGATCAGCACGGCCTCATGCGGCTGGAAGGCCCCGGCCTGGCAGACCAGCCGGTAGATCGCGGCATCGGGCTTGCAGCAACCGACCAGCCCCGACACCACGACGTCGCGGAAACACCCGAGGAAGGGATGGCGCCGGCGGCCGCGCCCGCGCGCCCAGCCATCGAGGAAGGCCGGAGCGTTGGACAGCAGGTAGAGTGGTGTGCCTGCCGCATGCAGCCGCTCGACCAGGCCGACCATCGCCGGGAAGGAATGGTCGAGCATCTCGTCGAACCGGTCATAAAACGCCTCGATCAGCGCGGCGTGCTCGGGGTGCTCGGCCTGCAGCCGCCGCGTTGCTTCGGCTGGGTCGCCGCCGGCGTCCTGCCGCATGTGCCACGCGGTCGTGGTGACGGTGTCCAGGAACCGTTCCATGGCCTGTGGATCGTCGATCAGCTTGCGGTAGAGGTGCCGCGGATTCCAGTCGATCAGCACGCCGCCCATGTCGAAGACCACCACGGAGGGCGGCGATTTCCAGGCCGTCTCGGGGTCCTTTGCAAGGCTAGATTCGGGGACTTTTCCAACCATGTTTATGCCTTCGATTTGGACAATCTTTTCAATGGCTTATCGAGCGGTCTGCGGAGCGTTTTCGCTTGGTATTCCAGAGCCGATTTGGTAATCTGCGTCGAGCTTCCGCCGGGCCCTCTGGCAGGGCCATGTTTCGAGCAAAAAACCAGGTTCCGTGAGCGACGATACGTCCCTTCCGCCGGCGCCGCCGCCCTCCGACGCGCCTCCGCCTCCGCCGCCCCCGCACGACATAGCGCCGATCACCATCGAAGAGGAGATGCGTCGATCGTACCTCGATTACGCCATGAGCGTGATCGTGTCGCGGGCGCTGCCCGATGCGCGCGACGGGTTGAAGCCGGTGCAGCGGCGCATCCTCTACGCCATGAAGGAAGGCGGCTACGATTCGACGCGCCCCTTCCGCAAGGCCGCGCGCATCGTGGGCGACGTGATGGGCAAGTACCACCCGCACGGCGACAACGCGATCTATGATGCCATGGTGCGCATGGCGCAGGACTTCTCGATGCGCCTGCCGCTGATCGCCGGCCAAGGCAACTTCGGTTCGATGGACGGCGATCCGCCGGCGGCCATGCGCTACACCGAGGCACGCTTGGCGAATGCCGCCGAGGCGATGCTCGCCGACATCGACAAGGAGACCGTCGAGTTCCAGCCGAACTACGACGACCGCGAGCAGGAGCCCACCGTCCTGCCGGCGGCCTTCCCGAACCTGCTGGCCAACGGCGCCGGCGGCATCGCCGTCGGCATGGCGACCAACATCCCGCCGCACAATCTCGGCGAGCTGATCGACGCCTGCTGCGCGCTGATCGACAATCCCGACCTCACCGTCCAGCAGATCATGGAGTACGTGCCGGGTCCGGACTTCCCGACCGGCGCCACGATCCTCGGCCGCAACGGCATTCGCGCGGCCTACGAGCTCGGCCGCGGCTCGCTCATCATGCGCGCCCGCACCCGCCTCGAGGAGAGCCGTGGTGGTCGCGAATCGATCATCATCTCGGAGGTGCCCTACCAGGAGAACAAGGCGCGCCTGCACGAGCGCATCGCCGAGGTGGTGCGCGACAAGAAGGTCGAGGGTGTGTCGGAGGTGCGTGACGAAAGCGACCGCGACGGCGTGCGCTTGGTGGTCGAGCTCAAGCGCGACGCGATGGCTGACGTGGTGCTGAACCAGCTCTACCGCTACACGCCCCTGCAGACGACCTTCGGCGTGAACGCGCTGGCGCTCGACGGCGGCCGGCCGCGGCTGATGAGCCTCAAGGAGCTTTTGGAGGCCTTCATCCGCTTCCGCGCCGAGGTGCTGACGCGGCGCGCGACCTTCGAGCTGCGGGCAGCCCGCGACCGCGCCCACGTCCTGGTCGGCCTGGCCATCGCCGTCGCGAACATCGACGAGATGATCGAGCTGATTCGCCGCGCGCCCGACCCCGCAGTGGCGCGCGAACGGCTGATGGCGCGCGACTGGCCGGCGCTGGACGTCGCGCCGCTGATCATGCTGATCGCCGAGCCCGGCCGCGAGGTCTCGCCGGAGGGCACCTATCGGCTGTCCGAGACGCAGGCCCGGGCCATCCTCGATCTTCGCCTGCAGCGCCTGACCGGCCTGGAGCGCGACAAGATCGGCGAGGAGCTGGGCGAGGTCGCCAAGCAGATCGAAGGCTATCTCGAGCTCCTGGGCGACCGCGACAAGCTCTACGCCCTGATGCGCACCGAGCTGGCCGAGATCAAGCAGCAGTTCGCGACGCCCCGGCGCACCGAGATCCTGGACAACGAGTTCGAGCAGGACGTCGAGGATCTGATCCAGCGCGAGGACATGGCGGTCACCGTGACGCACGGCGGCTACGTCAAGCGCGTGCCCGTCTCGGCCTATCGCGCCCAACGCCGCGGCGGCAAGGGCCGCGCCGGCATGGCCACCCGCGAGGACGATTTCGTCAGCAGCCTGTTCGTGGCCAATACGCATACGCCGGTTCTGTTCTTCTCCAGCCGCGGCATCGTCTACAAGCTCAAGGTCTGGCGCCTGCCGCTCGGTGCGCCGCAGGCGCGCGGCAAGGCGTTCGTCAACCTCCTGCCGCTCGGCGACGGCGAGACGATCAGCGCGGTGATGCCGATGCCGGAGGACGAGGCGAGCTGGTCGACGCTCAACGTCATGTTCGCCACGGCGCGCGGCGGCGTGCGGCGCAACGAGCTCAGCGACTTCGTCAACGTGCACCAGAGCGGTAAGATCGCCATGAAGTTCGAAGGCGACGATGCCGGCGACCGCCTGATCGGCGTCAGCGTCTGCGGCGAGGAGCAGGACGTGCTGCTGGCGACCCGGCAGGGGCGCGCCATGCGCTTCCCGGTGTCGGTCGTGCGCGTCTTCCAGAGCCGTGCTTCGACCGGCGTGCGCGGCATTGCGCTTAGCGAAGGCGACGAGGTCATCTCGATGTCGCTAGTCGACAACGGCAAGGGCATCACGAGCGAAGAACGCGACGTCTACCTGCGCCAGTCGCGCGCCTCGCGGCAGGCCGAGAACGCATCCGAGAATGCGGCCGAGGCCGGTGCGGAGAACGGCGACGAGGAGGCGTCTTCGCCATCCGATGACGGCATCGCTGCGACGATGCTGTCGCGCGAGCGCTTCGAGGAGCTGCAGGGCAAGGAGGAGTTCGTGCTGACCGTGGCCTCCTCGGGCTTCGGCAAGCGCACCTCGGCCTACGAGTATCGGGTGACCGGGCGCGGCGGGAAGGGAGTCGAGCTGATGAGTCTCGCGCGCGGCGGCGAGGTGGTGGCGGCCTTCCCGGTTGGCCACAGCGATCAGGTTATGCTGGTGACCGATGGCGGCACCCTGATCCGTTGTCCGGTGGACGGAATTCGCATCGCGGGACGGGCCACCCGCGGCGTGCGCATCGTCCATGTCAGCGAGGGCGAGCGCGTGGTGTCCGCCGTGCGAATTGGCGAGGACGATGCCAACGGCAACGGCGGCGATCATGACAATGGCGACGGCGAGCGGGCAACAAACGGTGGATAAGGAGCGACCGTGCCGCTAAGACTTTGCCGCCGCGCGCGGCCACCAAGGGGGAGTCATGGCCTTACAACGCATCGGCGTGTATCCCGGCACGTTCGATCCCATCACCAACGGCCACACGGAGATCGTGCGCCGCGCGCTGCGGGTCGTCGACAAGCTGGTGATCGGCCCGTTCATCAACATCGGCAAGGGACCGCTCTTCTCGCTGCAGGAGCGGATCGACATCATCAAGGACGACATCGAGGAGTTCGCGCCGGAGGACAAGGATCGCATCGAGGTCCTGCCCTACGAGGGGCTGCTGGTCCATTTCGCCCGTGCGATCGGCGCCTCGATCATCGTCCGCGGGCTGCGTGCGGTATCGGATTTCGAGTACGAGATCCAGATGGCCAACATGAACTATCGCATGGAGCCCGACATCGAGACCATCTTCCTGATGGCCTCCGACCGGCACCAGTTCATCGCCTCGTCGCTGGTCAAGGACATCGCGCGCTTGGGCGGCGATACCTCGCAGTTCGTCTCCAAGAAGGTCTACGAACGGCTCAAGGCCAAGTTCGCCAAGACCTGACCGCGGTCGCCGGGCGCGCTTCGGACGCGTTGACCCTGGGGCCGGCGCACCTTATACGCTCGCCGCGCGGGGTCTTGGCCCGCAGTGCGAGGCCGGAGCGAGCCCGTAGCTCAGCGGTAGAGCATCTGACTTTTAATCAGGTGGTCGTAGGTTCGATCCCTACCGGGCTCACCAACTCACGCCGCAGCGGCGCACGCCAGAGGGAGAGACGCGGCTCATGCCGTCGGTGAACATCGTCAACGGCAGGCAGATCGTGGTCGAGCAGCTCGACCCCGGCCAGCGCCTCGCCCGCTTCCTGGCCAAGCCGTTCGAGCAGATGCGCGACCACCAGGAGCTGATCCAGGCGGTCCTGCGGCGCGAGCTGCGCGCCCGCTTCCAGGGCTCGGTCGGCGGCTGGTTCTGGGCCGTCGTGGCGCCTCTGGTCGCGATCGGCGTTTACACCTTCGCCTTCACCACCAATCTGCAGCTGCCGCTCGCCGACACCATGGGCAGCCATCGCGTCGCCTACGCGCTGTTCATCTTCAGCGGCATCGTGGTGTTCAACTTCTTCTCGGAGATGGCCTACCGCTCGCCGATGCTGCTGCACGAGTACGCGCACTACATCAAGCAGACCATCTTCCCCAGCGACATGCTGGCCGTCATCGCCATGCTGCGCGCCACCGCCTACACGGTGATCTCCGTGGTGGTCATGCTGATCTTCCAGCTCGCCGTGTCCGGCAAGCTGCAGTGGACGGCGCTCTTGATCCCGTTCGTCTTCCCGCCGCTCATGGCGTTCCTCGCCGGCATGGCCTGGTTCCTGTGCGCGGTCGGCGCGTTCACGCGCGATGCCGGCTACCTGATGATCAACATCGTGCCGCTGTTCATGTTCGCCACGCCGGTGTTCTATCCGCACAACTCGCTGTCGCCGCCCTGGGACCTCCTCATCTATGCCAATGCGCTCACCGGCTACATCGAGGTCATGCGCGACATCGTGCTGCTCGGGAAGCTGCCAAATCCGCTGGTCATCGGCTGGATCCTGGTGACCTCGATCAGCACCTTCTACTTCGGCTACTGGTTCTTCGACAGGTATCGGAATGTCATCGTCGACGTCATCTGAAGTCGTCGTCCGAGCCCGACACCTCGGCAAGGCCTACCAGCTGTACGCCCGCCGCGGCGACTGGCTGAAGCAGGTCATGTTCGGTTGGTGGAAGACCTACTACAAGCCGTTCTGGGTCCTGCGCGACGTCGATCTCGACGTCTACCGCGGCGAGAGCATCGGCATCCTGGGCCGCAATGGCTGCGGCAAGTCGACCCTGCTGCAGGTGATCTGCGGCATGACGCTGCCCAGCAACGGCGAGCTCAGGGTCAACGGCCGTATCGCGCCGGTCCTGGCATTGGGCGCCACGTTCGACGCCGAGCTGTCGGGCCGCGAGAACATCATGATCGGCGGCGCCGTCATGGGCCTGAAACGAACCCAGATCCTGCAGAAGTTCGACTCGATCGCCGAGTTCGCCGGCATCGGCGACTACATGGAGCAGCCGGTAAAGCACTACTCGGTCGGCATGCGCACGCGGCTGGCGTTCGCCATCTGTGCCCATGTCGAAGCCGACATCCTTGTCGTCGACGAGGCCCTGGCGGTGGGCGACGCGGCGTTCCAGCGCAAGTGCCTCGACTGGATCGACAGCTTTCGCAAGACCGGCACGCTGCTCTTCGTGTCGCATTCGGTGGTCGAGGTGCGGCGGCTGTGTACCCGCGCCATCTGGATCGAGGATGGCCGGATCCGCGCCCATGGCGAGGCGAACGACGTCATCAGGGCGTACCACCGGGCGCTGGCGATGGAAAAGGACGACGTCCACCGCTTCTCGGCTCGCGCGTGATGGGCGATGGCCGCCGGATTTCTGTTCTGGGCAACGGCCGCCTGGTGGGCCCTTACCTTGTTCGTGCAATGGCTGAGCGCGGCCTTGGCGCGGCGCCGCAGACCGTCGCAGGCGACGCGGCATGCGGCGGCGGACTTCAGCATCGTGGCGCCGCTGGCCGGCGGGCGTGACGCCTCGCAAGCCTATATTGGAAGCCTCGCGGCGCTGTCTCGCGCAGGAGCCGAGGTCTTGATTTGCGTCGTCGATCCCGGCGAGGAGGTGGCACGCCAGGCCCGCGCCCATTGGCCCGAGGCGCCGATCCTGGTGGGCGCCGACCGCACCTTCAATCCCAAGCTGAACAACGTGCGCAAGGGACTGGAGGCGGCCAGTCGGCCGGTCGTGGCCCTGTGCGACGCGGGCATAGGGCTCGGCGAAGCCGCACTGGCAGAGGCCGCCGCGCTGCTCTCGCCCAAGGTCGGGCTGGTGCTGGCGCTGAAGGCGGGCACGGCGCCGGAAAATTTCGCGGCCGAGATGGAATGCGCCTACATCAACGGCCATCAAGCGCGCTTCCTGCTCGCCGCCGACCGACTCGGCATGGCCGTGGCGTCGGGCGGCGTGACTATCCTGTCGCGCGACACGTTGCAGCAAATCGGCGTTCATGCCGGATTCCTGCGCTACATTGCCGACGACTATTCGGTTGTGCGGGCAGTGCGCAGTCAGGCGGGACGTACGACCTGGCTCGGCAATTCCCTGCCCCCTATGCCTGTCGGCGAGCGCTCGTGGGCCGACGTATGGCGCCGCCAGGTGCGCTGGGGGTCGACGCGGCTCAACCTGCCGTTCGAGGTGAAGGCGCTGGTGCTGTTCGAGCCGGCGATCGGCTGGCTCGCGTCTGGTCTGGCGGGAATCGTGGCTTTGCTGGCGCTCGGCGCCGGATCGGCGACTGTGGTTATTGCTGTCGGCCTGCACACCGTGGCGTGGCTCGCTGCCGAGGCGTGGTTCCTGGCCGGCTACGGGCTGCCGTTCGGGCCACGCGCCTGGACGGCCGCTTTGGTCAGGGAGGCGCTGGCGCCGCTTTTGGCGGCACAATCGTGGCTTGGCCGCCACAGTATCGACTGGCGCGGCACCGATCTCGCCGCCGGATGGCGCCCGGCGAGGGATGGAGCGGAAGGAAACAGCGTATGACGCGCAACGTGACGGATGACATCCCCACCATCCTGCTGCCGGAGCGAGTCGATTCGGCGACGTCGGGTTCTGTCGGAGCCCTGATCTTCGCCGCCATCCACCCCGGCGCGCGCCTGATCGTCGACGGCAGCGGCGTCACCTGGATGAGCGCCGCGGGGGTGCGCGTGCTCGCCATGGCGATCCACCGCGCCCAGGAGCTGGGCACTCGCATCGTGCTGTGCAGCTTCAGCGGCCCGGCTGCCGATTGCCTGCTGGTCAGCGGCTTCGCCCAGCTGTTCGACGTCGCGGAATCGGTTGAGGAAGCCAAGCGTCGCCTCGCCATTCATCCCACGCCGACAGCGGGCGAACGCTTGCACCTGCGCCGCGCCGCAGGTTAATTACCCGCCTTGGAGCATGACCTTGGATTGGAAGGCGGCATGGGCGCGACGTTGCGGCCTTTCCGAACGGAGATCGTGAGTTGACAATTTGGAGCTGGCTGCGCGCCGCCGCGCGACCGACGATGCTCGTTCTCGCGCTCGGCATCGGTGGTTGCACGGCGTTGCCCGGCGACGGCCCTTGGATGGGCGGCGCGCAGTCGACGAGCACCGAAGCGCTGCCGTTCGACGTCATCGATCTCACCCCCACCACCGTCGCCGCCTATCGCCTCGCGAGCGTCGACCGTCCTTCGACCGCAACCGCTGATCTGTCGCCCGCCGTTCCGATTTCCATCGCTCCAGGCGACGTGCTGAGGGTCCGCATTTTCGAAAAGTACGGCGGCAACATCTTCCCGACGCTGCAGGGAGAGAAAACCGATCTCGGCGTGCAGCGGGTCGCGCCGGATGGAACGATCGACCTGCCGTACGTCGGCAAGGTGCAGGTCTCCGGGCTCGACTTGCCGGGCGTGGAGGAGCGCATCAAGCAGCAGCTCGGCAACAAGGTGCAGGATCCTGAGGTCATCGCCGATTTCGACGCGCCGCGGGCGCACACCGTGATCGTGTCCGGGGACGTCAAGAAGCCGGGACGCGTATCTCTCCTGGAGGGTGTGCGAACCGCGGTCGACGCCTTCAACCAGGCAGGTGGCTCGCTGCTTCCGGCCAACCAGTTGGAGATCGTGGTGCGTCGCCATGGCCAGGTGATCCTGACCTCGCAGCTGTCGGACATGCTGGCCGGCAACGACATCCCCGTGGAACGCAACGACGAGATCGTCGTGCGACCCAATACTCGGGTCTACACCGTTCTGGGCGCCGTGCAGAAGTCAGGTAACGTGGAGATGACCAAGGCCAACCTCAGCCTGCTGGAGGCGCTGGGAAATGTCGGCGGACTGATGGACCAGCGGGCAAACAAAACCGGCGTTTATGTGTTCAGAATGGGGGATTTGCTGACCAATCCCACGGCCCGGGCGCGCGTTTTTCGACTGGACCTGTTCCAACCGGTATCTATCTTTGTCGCACAGCAGTTCGGGGTTCAGGCGCGGGACGTCGTCTACGTCACCAACGCGCCGCTGTATGAGTACGACAAGGTGCTGACTTCGATCTACCGCACGTTCTCGATCATCGGCGTCGCCAGGGGCAATATCCTCACCTCGACGAGCTTCTGACGCGGGTGCGTGCTGCCTGACGGGATTTTTGGTAGTATTTGCAATGGCTCGAGCGAAGAAATTCAGATGGGGCGCGACAGCTCTGGGGGTGCTGGTGGTGCTCGCCGCCATCGCACTCTGGGTTGCGCCCAGCCGCCAGACCAGCAGCGCGCAGGAAACCGCGCATAGCGAGGCGCCGCTGATCTCGCGCGGCTACACCGACGCGCCCGCCGGTACCGCCGTGGTGGCCGGCGACCCGGCCGGCGGTTCCAACATTCTCGAACTGCGCATCAAGGACGGTCAGAAGGTCACGAGGGACGAGATCATCGCCGTCCTGTCGAATTATCCCAAGGCGGACTTGGCGCTCCGCATGGCCGAGGCGGACCTCACCAAGCTGAAGCAGACCCGCGACACCGTGCTGCACGGCACGCGCGTCGAGCAGCTCAAGCTGCAAGAGGCCTCTCTGAAGTCCTCCGAGGAGGAGAACAAGCTGAAGTCGCTCGAGCGTGCGCGCTCGCCCAAGCCGCTCGACCAGCGCGAGCTCGAGGCGAGCCTCGCCGAGCAAAGCCTCGAGCAGAAGCGCGCCAATCTGGAGCTCAGCAAGCAGACGCTGGCCAACGAGCAGGCCCAGATGGAGATCGACATCGCCAACACCGAGGCCAGGATCGACAACGCTCGGCGCACCCGCGAGGAGGCCCTGGTGCGCACACCGCTGAACGGCCTGGTGGTGCAGATCTTCGCCCGCCAGGGCGAGCGCGTGAGCCCGGCCGGCATCGCCAAGATCGTCGACATGAGCCAGCTCAGGGTGCTGGCCGACGTCGACGAATTGCACATCGCCCGAATCCAGCCCGGCGGCAAGGTCGAGATCACCTTCCGCGGTAACTCGACCGTCTACAAGGGCACCATTGCGCGCGTGGCGCCGACCGTGAAGCGCATGCAGCGCGTCGAGCCGGACGGCGCCTCGTCGACCGACGCCCGCGTGGTGCAGGTCGAGATCGAGTTCGACGATCCCTCGACCATGCCGCAGGTGCTCGGCCGCGAGACCCGCGTCACGTTCCTCTGATGGCCCTGATCCTGCCCGACGTACCGGCGCTTCGGCTCCGGCTGCTGCGCCTGTTGTCGAACATCGATCGCTGGCGGCCGCGCTTCTCCTGGACGCGCCTGCAGGAAGCCGCCCGCACCTCCACGGCGATGCCGCTCGGCGTGCAGCAGCTCAAGCGCCAGCGCACCAGCACGCTCTTGTCGCTGGCCGGCGTCACGGCCAGCCTGCTGGTGATCTTCGCCCAGCTCGGCATCGAGCGCGCGGTCTATGAGTCGTCCGTCCGCCTCCATCGCATGGTGGTGGGCGACCTCGTGATCGTGCCCTACGGCTTCAAGTCGATGCAGTTGCACGCCGAGGTGCCGGTCGCCGTGACCGACATCGTGACCACCAACCCGGCTGTCGCCACCACCATGCCGTTCTGGTTCGGCGTGATGTCGATGAGCCATGCCGGGATACCGACCGCGCGGCGCATCGCCTGGTATGCCATCGACCCCGAGCGGCCGGCGATCGAGGCGCCGGGCTTGGCGGAAAACCTCTACAAGCTGCGCGAGACGCGACGCCTGCTCTTCGACCGCGATTCGCGACCATACTTCGGCAATATCGCCGAGCAGGCCGACTCCGGCGTCGAGGTGCCGGTGCTGGGTCCGCCCGACAATCGCGGGCTGCTGCACCAGCTGTTCGTGGTCGGCAATTTCGCCGTCGGACCCAACGTCCTGAACGACGGCGCGGTCCTGATGTCGGAGCAGACCATGGCCGAGGTGTTCGGCGCCTGGTGGTCCGACCGGCCAGCCTTCATCGCCGTCAAGCTCGTGGCCGGAGCGAACGTCGACGCGGCCCGCCAGCAGCTCAACCAGGCGCTGATCGGCCGCGGCGAGGCGATAACCGTCCAGGAGTTCGAGCAGCGCGAGCGGGCCTATTGGTCGGGCGAGACGCCCGTCGGCTATATCACCGACCTGGGCTTCGTCATGGGCATCATGATCGGCATGGTGTTCATCTATTACGCCCAGTACCAGATCATCCGCTTCTACCTGCCGGAGTACGCCATCCTGAAGAGCCTGGGCTACGGCTGGTGGTTCTTCTTCTTCATGATCGGCCAGATCGGCGCGGCCATCATCACGCCGGCCTTCGTGCTGGCCTTCACGCTCGGCCGCGGCGTCTACGGCGCTACGGAGGCCGCCATGCATCTCGGCATGTCGATGGGCTTGCGCGAGATGGTCGTGGCGCTGGTCGCCTGCGTGATCATGACCGTGGTGTCGAGCCTGTTCGCCATCCGCCGCCTGTGGAAGGTCGATCCCATCATGCTGTTCGAATGACCATGACCGGCGAGACCGCGACATCCCACCACGATTTCGGCCCCGCTGTCGTCGAGGCGATCGACGTGCACCATCACTATGGCGAGGGCCCGCAACGCGCTGACGTGCTGTTCGACATCAACATGCAGGTGCGCGAGGGTGAGATCGTCATCGTCACCGGTCCATCGGGGTCGGGCAAGACCACGCTGCTCACCATCCTCGGCACCATGCGCAAGCCGTCGGAAGGCAAGCTCAGGCTGCTGGGTACCGACATCGTGGGAGTGAGCGGCCCCGCCCTCGACGTACTGCGCAACCGCATCCGCTTCCTGTTCCAGAAGCGCAATCTGCTGTCCTCCCTGACGGCGCTGCAGAACGTCATCGCCGGGGTCTCGACCACCCCGTTGTCGGACCCGGCATGGGACGAGAACCGGGCGCGCCATCTGCTCGGCCTGCTGGGGCTTGCCGACAAGGCGGAGTCGTGGCCGGACGAGTTGTCGGGCGGCCAGCAGCAGCGCGTCGCAATCGCCCGCGTCATGATCGGCTTGCCCGATCTCATCATCGCCGACGAGCCGACCTCGGCGCTCGACCGCGTCGCCGGCCGCCTGGTGGTCGACCAGCTGAAGGACCTCGCCATGCGCGCCAAGTGCGCGGTCGTCCTCTCGACGCACGACGAGCGCATCTTCGATGTCGCCTCGCGCCGCCTCCATATCGAGGACGGCCGCTGCTTCGAAGTGCCGATCCACTACCACTGAGCCGCGGCTCGCGTGCTGCTCGCGCTCGTCGATCTCGTCGTCCTGCTCAGCCTGGCCGCCCAATTCGCCATCGCGGGCTATTTTCTCTACCTCGTCTACTGGGCGTTCGAGCTCGGGCCCGAAGCGGCGACGCCTGCCGTGCTCCCCGATGATTTGCCGCCCGAGGACCTCCCGCTCGACGACCTGCCGCACGTGCTCGTGCAGATCCCCGTGTACAACGAGCCGCTGGTGGTCGAGCGGGTGCTGGCGGCGGCGGCGGCGCTCGACTGGCCGCGCGGGCGCCTCACGATCCAGCTGCTCGACGACAGCACCGACCTCACCTCCGACATCGCCGTCCATGCCGTGGCGCGTCTGCAGCGGCAGGGTCTCGACGTCGCGCATGTGCGCCGCACCGACCGCAGCGGCTTCAAGGCCGGCGCGCTGGAAGCCGGGCTGGCACTGAGCGACGCGCCGTACGTCGCCGTGCTCGACGCCGACTTCGTGGCGCCGGCCGACTGGCTGCGCCGCGCCATGGCGGCGCTGCTGGCCGATCCCAAGGCAGCGTTCTTGCAGAGCCGAATCGAATGGGGCAACGGCGGGCAGAACTGGCTCACGCGCGCGCAGCGCCTGATGCAGGACGCGCATTTCGCCGTCGAGCAGGACGTGCGGGCTCGCCGCGGCATCCCGTTCCAGTTCAACGGCACCGGAGGCATCTGGCGCCGCGCCGCCGTCGAGCAGGCCGGCGGCTGGTCGCACGATACGCTGTCGGAGGATCTCGACCTGGTGCTGCGCACCTACCTCGCCGGCTGGCACGGTCTGTTCCTGATGGAGCCGCACGTGGTCGGCGAGCTGCCGCAGAAGCTCGAAGATTTCAGCGTGCAGCAGAGCCGATGGTCGAAAGGCTTCGTTCAGGTGGCGCGCAAGCTGCTGCGGCCCATCTGGCAGTCGGACTGGTCGGACGAAGCCAAGTGGATCACCACCCTCGCGCTCGGCCAGCAGCTGATCTTTCCGGTGCTGCTGGCGAGCATCGCGGCCCTCGTCCTCTCCGTGCTGGGGCACGGCTATCTGTTGGGCTTCTTCCGCTTCCTGCTGTGGTTGTGGGGCATCGGCGTGGTGGCGGTCCTGGTCGGCATGACGTGGGGCGCCTATCGCCGCCTGCGGCGCGGCGATCTTCTGCGTTACCTGCAGACGGCCGCCAGCGTGCCGGCCCTCATCCTCTATCTCGCGGCTGCCAACGCGGGCGCCATCGTCGGCGCAAGCCTCGGCCACAAGACCATCTTCACCCGCACGCCGAAGACGGGCATATGAGGCGACGATGAGCGTGCTCGCCGTCCTCCTCGCCGCGATCTTCGCGATCTGCTGCGGGCTGCTGGCCGCCTTCATCGGCAGCCTGCTCTACATGGTCGTCCTGCACCGTCGGCTGAAGCCCGCGGGCTTGGCGCGCGAGCGGGATCTGCTTGCGACGCCCTTGCCACCCGATTCCGAGCTGCCGCACGTCGTGGTGCAGATCCCTTCGTACAACGAAGGGGGCGTGCTGCGCCGCGGCGTCGAGGCGGCGGCGGCATTGGATTGGCCGCGCGACAAGCTGCACATCCAGGTGCTCGACGACAGCACCGACGCGACCGCCGATCTGGCGCGCCGGGTGGTGGGCGAACTGCGCGACAAGGGTGTCGACATCGTCGCCCTGCAGCGCAGCGACCGCAGCGGCTTCAAGGGCGGCGCCCTGCACGAGGCCATGCAGCAAACGCCCTACGACTATTTCGCGGTCTTCGACGTCGACTACGTGCCGGGCCGCGATTTCCTGCGGCGATGCATGCGTCCGTTCTTCGCCAACCCCGACTGGGCCTTCGTCCAGGCGCGCTTCGACTTCCTCAATCCGCATGAGAACGCGCTCACCGAGATGCAGATGGTGACGCTCGACGCGCATCTCG
>JAFAKN010000768.1 GCA_019235415.1 Alphaproteobacteria bacterium | reverse complement strand
GGTCCGCGAGGCCGAGCGCATTGGCTATCCGGTGCTGATCAAGGCCTCGGCCGGCGGCGGCGGCAAGGGCATGCGCGTGGTCGAGGCCCCGGCGAAGTTCGCCGACGCCCTGGCCGGCGCCAAGCGCGAGGCCAAGGCCTCGTTCGCTGACGACCACGTGCTGGTCGAGAAGTACCTGACGCGGCCGCGCCACATCGAGATCCAGGTGTTCGCCGACAGCCACGGCAACTGCCTGCATCTCTTTGAACGCGACTGCTCGATCCAGCGGCGGCACCAGAAGGTGATCGAGGAGGCGCCGGCGCCTGCCATGGACCCGGCGCGCCGGCAGGCCATGGGGTCGGCCGCCGTCGCCGCCGCCAAGGCGATCGGTTACGTCGGCGCCGGGACGGTCGAGTTCATCGCCGATCAGGACGGCACCTTCTACTTCATGGAGATGAACACCCGCCTGCAGGTCGAGCATCCCGTGACCGAGATGATCACCGGCCAGGACCTCGTGGAGTGGCAGCTTTTAGTCGCCGCTGGCGGCCACATGCCCCTGGCGCAGGATCAGCTCGGCATCGACGGGCATGCCGTCGAGGTCCGGCTCTATGCCGAGGACCCGGCGCGCAACTTCATGCCGTCGACCGGCACGCTGGTGCATCTGCGGCTGCCAACGGAGGGGATGCACGTGCGCGTCGACACCGGCGTCTGCGAAGGCGACACGGTGACTCCGTTCTACGATCCCATGATCGCCAAGGTGATCGTGCACGATCGCGACCGGGTCTCGGCGCTGCGGCGCATGGCGCTCTTGATGGGCGAGACGGAGGTCGTCGGCGTGACCACCAACGCCCAGCTCCTGAAGGCGCTGTGCGCCCATCCGGCCTTCGTTGCCGGCGAAGTCGACACCGGCTTCATCGAGCGCCATCGTGAGGCGTTGTTCGCCAAGGCCTACGCCATCGACGATCGCACGCTGGCCATCGCCACGCTCGCCCGCATCGTCGAATGGGGCGAGGCCACCGCCTCGGCGGCCAAGGCTTCGGGAGATCCGTGGTCGCCGTGGAACCGGCAGGACGCTTTCCGGCTGCTCGAGGAAGGCCACGACGAGGTGCGTTGGAAGGAGGGCGACCGCGATGTGGCGATCGTCGCGCACCGCCGCCGCGGCAATGGAGTCCGGCTCGATTTGCCGGGCGGTGCGGTCGAAGCCCATGTGCGGCGCAATGACGACGGGCGGCTCGCCATCCGCTACGGCGACGAGACATTCGTCGCCACTGTCGTGCGCCGCCAGACACCCGACGGCGCCGACTATACGCTGTTCGTCGACGGTGCCAGCCGCAGGCTGCACCTGGTCGATCCACTCGACGTGACACAATACGAGACGGCGGGTCCGGCCGACGCCTCGGTGCGCTCGCCATTGCCCGGCCGCATCATCGACCTCAAGGTCAAGGCGGGCGAGCGTGTCAGCAAAGGCACCACGTTGCTGGTGCTGGAGGCGATGAAGATGGAGCACACGCTTACCGCTCCCGCCGACGGCGTCGTCAAAAGCGTGCGCTATGCCGTTGGCGAGCAGGTGGCGGAAGGTGCCGAGCTGGTCGAATTCGAGGCGAATTGAACGTCATCTCGGCGCACCGCTGACCGGTAGTGCCAAGGCTGCTCCCGCCTTCAGAAACGTCTTGTCCAGGCTGTAGATGGTTCGCGCCCCGCAATTGGTGGCGATGGCAAGATGCAAAGCGTCACCCGCGCGCAGTCCATTGTGATGCCGGGCCAGATATTGCTTCGCGAGATCGAAATCGTTTCGCTCGGGGAGCAGCACGTTGAAGGAGTCGACGAGGACCTTTTCGAATTCAGAATCGACCTCCCGCGCCTCGTCCGCTTCGAGTCCCCCCATGCGAACCTCGCGCGCCAAAACAGACGAGAATTCGCTGCGCGTCCAGTGACTCGTTGCGGCCTCGCCAGCTGGTAGATTCCCTATCAACAGCTCGATTCGTTTGCTGGTCGCTTCCTCGAGGAAAAGAGGGACCAGAAAGCTTGTGTCGAAGTAGATCAACGGTCTTCGTCGCGCATCTCGCGCAGCAGGATGGCGCTGGGCTTGCGCAATCTAGGCATGGTCGCACGAAATGCGGCCAATGACCTGAGCGGTTTCTTTTGCGCCACCACGGCGGACAACTGCGCGACCGGCTTTCCGTGACGGGTGATCGTCACCGACTCGCCGGCCTCGACTTTGTCGATGAGCTCGCTCAGTTTCGCCTTGGCCTCAACCAGATTGACGACAACCACGCCGTTCCCCTGTGACTAGATTTATGGTCATATCCTAAGCCACGCCGGAGGACGCCGCCATGGCAAGTTCGTCATCGAGCCGCACTTTCGCCTGCAGGAGTGGGTCGCCGAGGAGAAGGGCCACTCCCGCGCCGAAGGCCTCGACTACGAGTTCCGCGAGCGGATCCGCTCGACCGCCGGGCCGCATCACAACAAGGGCGCGCAAGGTGCCTTTCAAAGCATCGAGCGGGGGCGCGAGGCGGACGTCAGCTGCGCCTGCCATTGGACGGTGAACGTCGCTGCGTCCAAAGACCAGGCGAAGCTCTACGCCGACGCCTATTCGGTGGCCCCTGCAGGCATCTTCGTGCCTGCGGACTCAGCTGTCCGCTCGCCGGCCGATCTGGCCGGCGTGCCAATCTCGGTCGGCTTCCAGTCGGGCAGCCATTACTCGACTGCTGCGGTCTCGTTCGCGACCGACTAACCTTTGGGCGAACGTCCGCTCAGGACCGCATTCAGGATGATCGCGCCGAAGGTTGCGGTGCCGATGCCGCCCATCGTGAACTCGCCGAACTTGAGCGTGAAGTCGCCGGTGCCCAGCATCAAGGTGACGCCGCCGACGACCAAGTTGCGGCTGTCGGTGAAGTCGACGCGGTTGTCGACCCAGATCCGCGCGCCGGCGATGGCGATCAGCCCGAAGATCACGATCGACACGCCGCCCATTGCCGGGACGGGGATGGTGTGGATGAGGGCGCCGAACTTGGGCGAGAAGCCCAGCAGTATCGCGAACAGCGCCGCCGCGACGAACAGCGCGGTCGAGTAGACGCGGGTGGCGGCCATTACGCCGATATTCTCGGCGTAGGTCGTGACGCCGGTGCCGCCGACGCTTCCCGAGACCATGGTCGCCAGCCCGTCGCCGATGAAGGCGCGTCCGATGTAGGGCGTGAGGTCGCGTCCGGTCATGGCGAAGACCGCCTTGAGATGCCCCAGGTTCTCGGCCACCAGCACCAACGCGACGGGGGCAAACAGGGCCATGGCGCGTCCTTCGAACACCGGCATGTCGAACTGCGGCACGCCGAGCCAAGCGGCCTGCTCGATCAGGCGGAAGTCGATTGGCTTGTCCCACCCCATCCCATTGGTCAGGACGCCGTAGAGAAGACTGGCGGCGATGAGGCCGACCAGGATCAGGAGCCGGCGCACGAGGCCGGAGGCGTAGACCGCGATCAACCCGACGGCGAAGACAGTCGCCGCCTGGATCCAAGCATCGAATTGCGTATGAGCCATGGTCTTGATCGGCACCGACGCGAGGTTGAGGCCGATCATCGCCACCACTGAGCCTGTCACCACTGGCGGCATGAGCTTTTCGATCCATCGCGCGCCCACCACGCTCACGACGAGGCCAATCAGCGCATAGATCGCGCCGCACGCCACGATGCCGCCCAGTGCAACGGCGATGTCGGCATTGGCTCCCTGGCCGCCGTAGCCGGTCGCCGAGTACACGACGGCAACGAAGGCGAAGGAGGAACCGAGGTAGCTCGGCACGCGGCCCGCCGTTGCGGCAAAGAAGACGAGCGTGCCAACACCGCTCATCAGGACGGAAACGTTGGGATCGAAGCCCATCAAGAGCGGCACCAGGACCGTACCGCCGAACATCGCAATGACATGCTGGATGCCGAGCGCGATCGTCTGCGGCCACGGCAGCCGTTGGTCCGGCGCGACGACCAAGCCCTCCGCCGGCTGCTTCAGCTCCCAGAAACGCACCGCACCCTCCCCCGCTCATCGACCCATCATGGGGGAGGAAGGGGAGGCGGTGAAGGTGCCGCGATGCGCTAAGCGACGGCGCGGCGATAGAGATGCCAGGTGGCGTGGCCCAGGATCGGCAGCGCGATGGCGAGGCCGACCAGCAAGGGGATCGTCCCCACGAGCAGGCCGGCGGCGATGATCAGTCCCCAGGCGGCCATTGGGCCAGGGTTCTCACGCACCGCGCGCACCGACGTGGCGATGGCGCGATAGACGCCGACGTTGCGGTCGAGCAGCAGCGGGAAGGAGACCACGCTGATGGTGAGCACGGCCAGGGCGAACAGGAAGCCGACGCCCATGCCGACCCCGATCATGGTCCAGCCCTGCGGCGTGGTCAGCACGTCGCGGGCAAACTGGCTGGCCGAAATCGGCAGGTCGGGGCCGAGCGTCACCGTGTAGATGAACGACGCCGCGAACAGCCATAGCGCGAACAGCGCCAGCAGGATCAGGCCCATCACCAGGATCGAGCCGATCGCCGGCGCATGCACGACGGTGAAGACGTCGGTCCAGCCTTTGGCGATGCCGCGTTCGCGGCGCCGGCTTATTTCGTAGAGGCCGACGCCGAACAAGGGGGCGATCAGGGCAAAGCCGGCGATCAGCGGGAAGATCAACGGCAGCAGGCCGTGGTTGAAGGCGAAGCGGCCGACCATGAAGCCGGCAATCGGATAGATCAGGCAGAGGAAGATCACGTCGGTGCGGCAAGACTCGAAGTCACGTGCTCCGTCCCGTAGCGCTGCGCGAAGGTCGGCGAGCCCGATGCGACGCACGACCGGCGGTGCCGTTCCGTGCGTGTCCCAGGCGCCGGTCATGGTGTTCGCCGCCGAGCCGACGGCTTGCCCGGTCTGCTTGAGCTGTTCCCAGCTCCATTCAACCGGATTGCGGATGTGAGTCGAGGCCATGGTCGTTCCTCCCGAACCAAGCGTTCGAAAGCCGTGGCTCAACCGTGGCATTCACCCGTGGCGGGCGACCCATAAACGTCCGGCCGCCGGCCACGTGAGCCGCGATCGCCACACCTTAATTCTACGCCTCTCGGGAGGCGGCCGCTACTGCAGGAACTTCAAATATTGTCCGACGAAGTCGCAACCGACGCTCTTGGAATACGCTTCGATCAGCTTCCGGGTGATCGGCCCGGGAGTCTTGCCGTCGGCCACCGGTGCCCCATTGAAGCTCTTGACCGGCAGGATGCAGAGGCTGGTCGAGGTGAGGAACATCTCCTCGGCGTTGGCGGCGTCGAACAGGTCGATGTCGCCCGGCGTGCAGGCGATGCCCAGCTCCTTGGCCATATCGATGGTCATCTGCCGGCTGACGCCTGGCAGCACGTAACGCTCCGACGGCGTGAAGAGTTCCCCCTCGCGCACGATGAAGATGTTGCTGCCCAAGCCTTCGGCGAGGTTGCCGTGCTCGTCGAGCAGGACGGCCCAGGCGTCGGGGTTGAGCGCCTTCACCGGCTTCTCGGCCATGATCATGTTGAGGTAGTTGTGCGTCTTGGCGCGCGGCGAGAGCATCGACGGCGCGGTGCGCCGCATGGTGGTGGTGATGACCTCGGCGCCGTCGCGATAGAGATGGGCGCGCTTGGCGAGCGGCAGCGGCAGCACCTCGATCACCACGTTGGGGCCGGTATGGTCCCAGCCCTCGTCGCCGACGGCGTCGACGCCGCGGCTGACGCGCTGGCCGACCCACCAGTCGCCCACCGCGGGCCTGAGATGCTCGTTGCGCGCCACGACCTCCTCGCTATGCGCCACCATTTCCTTCGGGCCGATGCCGGGGTCGATTTGCAGGTAGCGCAGCGAGCGGTAGAAGCGGTCGATGTGCTCCTTGAGGCGGAACGGCTGGCCTTCGAATGTGCGCGTCATGTCGAAGGCACCATCGCCGTACTTCCAGCTGCGGTCGCGGAAGGGGATCATGACCTGGTTCTCCGGCATGAATTTGCCGTTGAACCAGGCGATGCGCTGATTGCTGAGCTGCTGTGCCATTGTTCTTTCTCCGTGAGGCAGAGCTTAGTGGAGTTCCAGGCTTGCCGTCGCCCTGAAAGTGCCGCGCGGTTTCGATGCCAGCGGCGGCGCAGGGCGGATGTTGCCCTGCTCGTCAGCAAGGTCGGCGACGTAGGTCAAGGTCTGCCGGATGTCGTCTTCGATCTCCGCTCGGGCCGCCGGGGCGTCGTGCGCTTGCAGGGCACGCATGACGCGGGCACGCATTTGCGGTCCGCGCGGTCGGCTGACGAAGTCGGGATACAGCAGGTTCATATAGGGGCCGGTCTGCAGCCACAGGCCCTCGATAAGGCGCATCAGCGTCGGCTGCTCGGCGATCGAATAAAGCGCGAAATGGAACTCGCGGACCTTTTCGCGATCGGTCGCGCTGTCGCCACGGCTGCGCGCCGCGGCGATTTCGAGCGCGGTCCGCCGCAAGGCGGCCACTTGCTGCCGCGTGGCGTTGGCGGCGGCCTTCTCGGCGGCGAGCCCTTCCACCGCCATGCGGATGTCGCGCAGCTCCAGGACCTTTGCCCTGGTCATCGGCGGCACGCGCACCGAGCGGTTGGGCTGCATCTCGAAGGCACTCTCGGCAACCAGCCTGCGCAGAGCTTCGCGGACGGGGGTGAGGCTGACGCCGAGCGCGTCGGCGACGAAGCGGAAGGTGAGCTTCTGCCCGGGACGGAAACGGCCGGCGGTGAGTGCCTGGCGCAGCGACTCGTACACCTGGGCGCGCAACGAGGTGTCGGCGGGGTCGCGCGTCGGGCGGGTCGGTGCCATGATGCGCGAGCATACAGGACGTCGGCTCGTTTGTGATCACAAACCTGATTGATGGCGAGCAATAGGGCACCTAGACTGAGATTGTGATCACAGTTGCTTCAGGCACTGTTCTTGCTGGATCGGGGGACCATGCGAAGCTACGCGCAGTCGATCGCGCTCTATGACCGCACGCGCAAGCATCTGGCGGGGGGCGTCAGCAGCAACGTGCGCTATGCCAGCACGCCGGTGCCGTTGTTCTTCGTGCGCGGCGAGGGCGCGCGGCTCTACGACGTCGACGGAAACGTCCATATCGACTACATGCTGGGCAACGGCCCGGCGATCCTGGGGCACGCGCCCCGGCCGGTGATCGACGCGGTCGCGCGCACCCTCTGCGACGGTCAGGTCTACGCCGCGCAGCATCCGCGCGAGACGGAGCTGGCGGAGCGGCTTTGCCGGTTGCTGCCGGGCGCCGAGGTCGTTCGCTTCGCGACCTCCGGCACCGAGGCCGTGCTGATGGCCATGCGGCTGGCGCGCGCCTTCACGGGTCGCAGCAAGATCCTGAAGTTCGAGGGTCACTATCACGGCTGGAGCGACCAGGCCTACATCAGCGCGCGGCCGTCGCTGAACGAGGCCGGGCCGGCTGAGGCGCCGGTTCCGGTGGCAGGTTCGCCCGGCATCCCGGCGAGCGTGCTCGACGACGTCGTGGTCGCGGGCTGGAACGATCTGGACGCGGTGCTAGCTGCCTTCGAACGCCATCCCGGCGAGATCGCCGGTGTCATCATGGAACCGGTGATGGTGAACGGCGGCGCCGTCGTCGCAGCCGACGGATATCTTGCGGGCGTGCGCGACCTCTGCCGCGACAAGGGCGCGCTGTTCATCTGCGACGAGGTCATCACCGGTTTCCGCGCCGGCCTGCGCGGGGCACAGGGAAGGTTCGGCGTCACCGCCGATCTCGCCATCTTTGCCAAGGCGGTCGCCGCCGGCTTCCCGCTGGCGCTCGTGGCCGGCCGCCGCGAGGTCATGGACACGCTTGCCGACAAGGGCGTCATGCACGGCGGCACCTACAACGGCAACGTCCAGAGCATGGCGGCGGCCCTCGCGGCCCTCGACGAGCTGGAGCGCGACGACGGCGCGGTGTACGGCGCGCTGGAAGAGCGCGGTACGCGCCTGATGCGGGGCTTGGCGACAATCGCGGTCGAGCACGGCCTGCCCCTGCAAGTCCAGGGACTGCCCGGTATCTTTCAGACGTTCTTCACCGCAGGCCCAGGACCGAGCAACTATCGCGAGGCGCTGGGTTGCGATCGCGATCGCGCGCTGGCCTTCCATGCCGCGCTGCAGGAGGAGGGGATTCGCATCAACCAGCAGGCCAAGTGGTTCCTGTCGACGGCGCACGACGATGCCGTGATCGACGAGACGCTCGAAGCCGCCGACCGTGCGATGGCAACGCTCACATGAGCGATATCCGCCTCGAGGGCGTGAGCAAGCGCTACGGAGCGGTGGCCGCGGCCGACAATGTCGATCTCGCCGTGGCGCAAGGCGAGTTCGTGACCATCCTGGGCCCCAGCGGTTCGGGCAAGACGACGCTCTTGTCCTTGATCGCCGGTCTCAACCGGCCGACGTCCGGCCGCATCTTCATCGGCGGCCGCGACGTGACGGACGCGCCGGCGCAGCAGCGCAACATCGGCCTGGTGTTCCAGTCCTATGCGCTGTTTCCGCACATGACCGTGCTGGAGAACGTCCTGTTCCCGCTCGGTGTTCGAAAGATCAATGGCGCGATGGCGCGGCAGCAGGCGATCGAGGCGCTGAGGCTGGTGCGCCTCGAAGGCCTCGAAGCGCGTCGGCCCTCGCAGCTGTCCGGCGGCCAGCAGCAGCGCGTCGCGCTGGCCCGCGCCGTCGTCTTCAAGCCCGATATCCTGCTGCTCGACGAGCCGTTGGGCGCGCTCGATCGCAAGCTGCGCGAGGAGCTGCAGGTCGAGCTGAAGCAGCTGCAGCGCACGCTCGGCGTCACGACGCTGCTGGTGACGCACGACCAGGAAGAGGCGCTGTCGCTGTCGGATCGCATCATGGTGCTGGACAAAGGGCGCCCGCAGCAGGTCGCCGCCCCGGCCGAGGCCTATCTCAAGCCGGCCAACCGCTTCGTCGCCGAGTTTTTGGGCATCGCCAACTTCGTCGGCCTCGAAGGCGGCCAAACCGGCGTGGTGCGTCCCGAGCGCATTCGGCTGGCCGAGGCGGGCACGGCGGGAAAGCCGGCGCGGGTCACCGAGGCGGTCTATCTCGGGCAGATGGTGCGCTATCACTTGGCGTTGGAGAATGGCGGGGCGGGCGCGCCGCTCGTCGCGGCGCTGCCGTTCGTAGGTCGTGCGCTCACGCCAGGCGAGAAGGTTTGCGTGTCGTGGGAGGCGGCGGACATATGGCCCGTCGCGTAAGGGGAGCAAACGAGAGGAGCTTCGCATGAAGAGACGGACGTTCGTGAAGGGCGCGGCGAGCCTGCCTGCCTTCAGCGCGCTGGCGGGAGCAGCGGCGTACGCGCAGTCCAAGGAAATCCGCATGATCGAATCAGGCGGCAAGTCGGGCGATTCGATCGAGGTCGGCTACATCGAGCCGCTGACCAAGAAGACCGGCATCAAGGTGATTCGCGAGAGCCCGAGCTCGCTCGGCAAGCTGCGCGCTCTGGTCGAGAGCGGCCAGACTAGCACGGTGATGTTCGAGCTCGGCTCGGGCGTCATGGTGCAGGCGCGCAAGCTGGGGCTGATCGAGAAGGTCGACTGGGACGCCGTGGCGCCGGCCGCGATGTTCCCCGAGGCCAAGAACGAGTACGGCTTCGGCTATCAGTACTTCTCGACCATCATGGCGTGGCGCGCCGGGCAGAAGGAACCCAAGACTTGGGCCGAGTTCTTCGACACCAAGGCGTTTCCCGGCAAGCGCTGCGTGCCGGACTATCCGCACTACTGCCTGCCGTTCGCGGTGATGGCGACCGGCGTGCCGGCCGACAAGCTCTATCCGCTCGACGTCGATGCCGGCTTCAAGAAGCTCGGGGAGGTCAAGAGGGACATCTCGGTGTGGTGGAAGGCGGGCGCCCAGCCGCCGCAGCTCCTGAAGGACAACGAGGTGCAGTACGTGATCTGCTGGTCGGGCCGTGTGGTCGGCGATCCGGCGTTCGGCATGAACTTCGCGGGCGGCATGGCCGACCTGTCGTACTTCGGCATCGTCAAGAACTCGACGCCGGGTGACAAGGCGGCCGCCTACAAGCTGATGCACGAGATGTCGCTGCCGGAGAACCAGGCCAAGGCCGCCGAGGTGATCTCCTACACCGGTCCCAGCCCCGAGCTCGATCCGCTGCTGCCCAAGGACAGGCTGTGGCAGTTCCCGACCAGCAAGCAGAACAAGGCCGTGCAGTGGTTCCAGAACGCCGAATGGTGGGCCGACAACGGCGAAGCGGTGAACAAGAAGTGGGAGGCCTTCAAGCTCAACCTGTGACGACCATCCTGTCATCCCGAGCGCAAGCGAGGGATCCTTCCTGTGGCTTTAAAGATCCCTCGCTACGCTCGGGATGACGGGGGCGTGCTCGAGATGACAGGCGTGCCCGAATGAGCAGCGCCCGCCAATCCACCGGCTTCGCTTTCATCGCGCCGCTTCTGGTGCTGATGCTGGTCGCCTTCAACGCGCCGATCGCCTACATGCTGGGCTTGGCCTTCTGGGACAAGGCGCACGGCTTCACGCTCGAGCACTACGCGGGGCTGCTCGAGGCGCCGGTCTATCTCCGGGTGCTGGGCAACACCATGCGCATCGCGCTGGTGGCGACGTTGGCCAATATCGTCATCGGCTATCCGCTGGCGCACTGGATGCGCGGCCTGCAGAACCGGGCGCGGCTGGTCGCCATCGCGCTGGTCGTGTTGCCGTTCTGGGTCAGCATCCTGGTGCGCACCTATGCCTGGATCGTCGTGCTGGGAAACGGCGGGCTGGTCAATCGCGCGCTGCAATGGCTCGGCTTGACCGACCAGCCCGTGCAGTTCCTGTACAACGAGCTGGGGGTCACCATCGGCATGGCCAACGTGCTGCTGCCCTTCCTGGTGTTGCCGCTGTTCGCCGCCATGATCCGCATCGACGATCGCCTGCTGCAGGCCGCGGCCTCGCTGGGAGCGCCGCCTAGAACCATCTTCTGGAAGGTCTATTTCCCCCTCACCGTGCCGGCGCTGGCGGCCGGCACCTTGCTGGTCTTCATGCTGTGCCTCGGCTTCTACGTCACGCCGGCGATCCTGGGCGGCGGCCGCGTGCCGATGGTCTCCAACCTCTTGGACACGTTGATCAACCAGATCCCGCGCTGGGAGCAGGCCTCGGCGATATCGACCATCCTGCTGATCGTGGCCCTGGTGATCTTCGCGGCCTACCGCCGGCTCGACCGCAAGGCCTCGGCGACATGATCGGCGCATCGCCCTGGTCGCGCCGGCTCCTGGCCGCATCCGGCATCTTCGGGCTGGTCTTCCTTGCCGTTCCGATCCTGATCGTGATCCCGATGTCGTTCTCCTCGGCGCGGGCGCTGACCTTTCCGCCGCCCGGCCTCTCGCTGCGCTGGTACGCGGCGTTGTTCGGCGATTCGCGCTGGATGGAGGCGATGGCGACGTCGGCCATCCTGGCCGTGCTGGCCTCGATCGCGGCGCTGCTTTTAGGTGGGCTCGCAGCCTACGGCCTGCGGCGCGGCAGCTTCCGCGGCCGCGACGGGGCCGAGGGCAACTTCATGGCGCCGCTCATCATCCCCACCATCATCGTGTCGATCGCCCTCTATCTCGGCCTCGCCCGCGTCGGCCTGCTCGGCTCCTTCCTCGGCCTCGTGGTGGCGCACACCGTGCTCAACGTGCCGCTGGTGCTGATGGTGATGGGCGTGGCGATCCGCGAATTCGACCCGCGCATCGAGCAGGTGGCGTGGAGCCTGGGTGCCTCGTGGTCCCACACCATGACCCGGGTCGTCCTGCCCAACCTGGCGCCGAGCGTGTTCGCCGCCTGGATCTTCGCCTTCATCGGCAGCTTCGACGAGGTGATCGTCACCTCGTTCATCGCCGGCCGCTACCAGACCGTGCCGAAGAAGATGTTCAACGAGCTGATCCTCGAGGTGAACCCGACGATCACCGCCGTCGCCACCCTGCTGATCGGGCTCACCGTCCTGGCGCTGGCTGCGGTGGCGGCCATTCTGGCGCGTGCCGGCAAGCTCAAGCAGACCCTGGTCTAACCTGGAGGTGCTCGACAAGCGCTGCTGCGCGGCATCGCGTAGGATGCGGCGACTCCGATGGAGGCTGCGATGAATTTGCCCAAGCGCGTGCGGCTGGTCGAGGTCGGTCCGCGCGACGGACTGCAGAACGAGGCCAAGCCGGTATCGGTCGAGGTCAAGGTCGCGTTGATCGACGCCCTGACTGCGTCCGGTCATTCGGCCGTCGAGGCCGGCAGCTTCGTGTCGCCCAAGTGGGTGCCGCAGATGGCCAACACCGACCAGGTGATGGCCAGCATCAAGCGCAAGCCCGGTGTCGCCTATCCCGTGCTCGTGCCCAACAAGCAGGGCATGAACGGCGCCGTCGAGGCCAGGTGCGCGGAGATCGCGGTGTTCACCGCCGCCTCGGAGGCGTTCTGCCGCAAGAACACCAACTGCTCGATCGACGAGAGCTTCGAGCGCTTCGCGCCGGTCATGGAAGCGGCGCAAAGGCACGGCATGAAGGTGCGCGGCTACGTCTCGACCGTGATCGCCTGCCCCTACGACGGCAAGGTCGCGCCGGCCAAGGTCGCCGAGGTGGCCGATCGGCTGTTCCGCATGGGCTGCTACGAGGTCTCGCTCGGCGACACGATCGGCGTCGGCACGCCCGCCGAATGCGTCGCCATGGTCGATGCCGTCGCCGACAAGGTGCCCCGCGAAAAGCTCGCGGCGCATTTCCACGACACCTACGGCCAGTCGCTGGCCAACATCGTGGCGGTGATGGAGCGCGGCATCGCGGCGTTCGACACCGCCGTCGCCGGGCTGGGCGGCTGCCCCTACGCCAAGGGCGCATCCGGCAACGTCGGCACCGAGGATGTGATCTACCTGCTGAACGGGCTCGGCATCGAGCACGGCGTCGACCTCGATGCCGTCGCCAAGGCCGGCCGCGAGATCTGCGCCGCATTGGGACGCGAGCCCGCCTCCAAGGTGGCGCAGGCCTTGAAGGCCAAGGTGGCGTGAAGCACGCGACATCCGCGGCTCTCGATCGGCTCGAGCCTCTGCTGGCCAGGTTGCGCGGCGTTCATCAAATCCGTGGGAATGCATTAAGGCCTCGCACGAACGTTCAAGACGGCGCGGGTCCGTGCGGCCATTTCTGGGCGATGGACGCCTTGCCCGGCTTTCTTCTTGCCGCTGTGGCGCTGGCCGGCAGCCCGGGACCGGCGACGCTCAGCCTGACGGCGACCGGCGCCGCCTTCGGAGCGCGCCGCGGACTGCTCTACCTCGGCGGCATCGTGATCGGCATGGTCGTGGTCATGGCGATCGTGGCCAGCGGCCTGGTCGGCCTGCTGCTTGCGGTGCCGGGCGCGGCTACGATCGTGAGCGTGCTGGCGGCCGGCTACTTCCTGTATCTCGCCTGGTGCATCGCCACGGCGCCGCCGCTCGACGAACAGGCCGGCGACCGCCGGGCGCCGACCTTCGCGGCTGGCTTTCTGCTGTCGCTGGTCAATCCCAAGGGCTATGCCGCCATGGCGGCGCTCTACTCCGGCTTCGTGCTGGTGCAGGCGCGGGTGGCAGCCGACATCGCGCTCAAGATGGCGCTGCTGGTCGCGATCATGGTCGCGGTGAACGTGGCGTGGCTTTTGGCCGGCGCGTCGCTCACCAACCTGTTCCGCCAGCCCGACACCAACCGCGTGATCAACGTCGCGTTCGCCGTGCTGCTGGTCGCCTCGGTGGCCCTTGCCTTGGCCTTCTAGCGACGCTCGACGATGCGTACCGTGACGGCGCTGGAGTGCCCGGCGTCGTCGACCACGGCGAGGCGAACGATACCCGGTCCGTCGGGCACCCAGCTTGTGCCTTCGATCGGCCGGCCGTCTATCAGCCAGCGCAGGCGTCCTTGGCCGCCCAGCGCCGACAGCGGCACCGCCTCGCGCGCGCTGAGCTCGATGCGGGCGTCGGACGGCGGGTAGGCTATGCGCGGCGCATTCGGCGCGTCGGGCTGCGGGCCGAGGCTGCGCATGCGCACCGGCAGCTCGCGCCACGAGGCAACGCGCAGCACGTCTGCCGGCGCGGGGAAGGCGCGATTGTCTTCCGCCGGAAGGCGGCCGAACGCCTTGAGCACGATCGGCAGTGCCGCAAGGCGGCCCAGCTGGCCGGGGCGCGGCGTGCCGTCGGCATGGCCGACCCAGACGACCACGGTCCAGTTGGCGCTGTAGCCCGCGGCCCAGGCGTCGCGATAGCCGGCCGAGGTGCCGGTCTTGTAGGCGATGCGCCGGTCGCGCAGGGCAACGGGCAGCGAGGCGAAGCCCTCGGGCAGGGGCGCTTCGCTCAAGATGTCGGCGACGTACCACGCCGCCGCCGCACCCATCAGCCGGACCGGCTGCGGCTTGGGCTGATCGCGCCGCACCACCGGCGGGGCGAACTGCCCGCCATTGGCGAGGCCGGCATAGAGGCCGGCCATCTCCAGCGGCGAGATGGTGGCGCTGCCGAGCGCAATGCCCAAGGTGCCGCCCTGCTCGCCCGGCGGCAGGCCGGGGGCGACGCCCGCGGTGCGCAGGGTCGACAGGAAGCGTTGCGGACCGACCTTCTCCAGGGTCAATACGGCCGGCACGTTCAGCGACTGCTGCAGGGCCCTGCGCACCGTCACGGCGCCCATGTGCTCGTGGTCGAAGTTGCGCGGCAGCCATTCGCGGAAGCGCACCGGCACGTCCTCGATGATCGAGTCCGGGTGCAGCACGCGGTCGTCGAAGGCGAGGCCGTAGATCAGCGGTTTCAACGCCGAGCCGGGCGACCGATGCGCGCGGACCAGATCGACCTGGCCGGCGCGGCCGAAATAGTCCGTGCCGCCGAGCCAGGCCACGATCCCGCCGCTGCGGTTGTCGACGACGACCATGGCGATCTGCGCATGATCGGCGAGCTGGGCGTGCTCGTCGGCGACCAGCTGGCCGAGCGCCGCCTGCAGCTCATAGCGGAGGGTGGTCGGCACGATGGCGCCGGGCGACTGCGACGCCAGCCAGGCCGCAAGATGCGGCGCCTGCATCGGCAAGCCGAGGCGCCGGCTGGGGGCGGGGGCGCTCACGCCCTTGTCGTATATCGGCTGGTCGATGACGCCGTGCTCGAGGCCGCGCATCAGCACCCGGTTGCGGGCTGCCTGCGCCGCGTGCGTGGCGCGGTCGGGACGGCGCCGCTCCGGCGACTGCGGGATGGCGACCAGCAGCGCCGCTTCGGCGGCGGAAAGCTGCTGGGGCTCCTTGCCGAAATAGGCGAGCGAAGCGGCGCGCACGCCTTCGAGGTTGCCGCCCATCGGCGCCAGGGTGAGGTAGATTGCTAGAACCTCGCGCTTGGAATAGCGCCATTCGAGCTGTAGGGCGCGCGCCGACTGCAGGACTTTGGTTAAAAGGCTGTGCGTGCCGGCATGGAAGTGCTGTGGCTCGAGCAGGCGGGCGGCCTGCATGGAGATGGTCGAGGCGCCCGACACGACGCGGCCGCGCTCGATCCATTGCCCTGCGGCACGAAGGGCAGCGATCGGATCGACGCCCCAGTGCTCGTCGAAGCGGCGGTCTTCGTAGGCTTTGAGCAGGGCAATGTAGACCGGGTCGACGTCGTCGGCGGTGGTCTTGAGCCGCCATTTGCCGTCCGCCGTGGTGAAGGCGCGCAGCAGGCGGCCGTTGGCGTCGACGATCTCGCTCGAGCGCATCTGGTAGCGCGACAGGTCGGGCGGGAAGATGCGGTCGAGCGCCAGCGCACCCGCCAGCAGCATGACTGCGACGAGAGCGACACCTGCGAGCATCCTCCCCACGCTTAGCGTGGGGAGGTGTCGCCGCGAGGCGACGGAGGGGTCATGAGCCTTGACCCCTCCGTCGGCGTAAGACGCCGACACCTCCCCAAGCGCAGCTTGGGGAGGGGCGTGAACTTTGTTCATCGCGGCGTGACGGTGACGCTGCCCATGGCGGTGCGGCCATAGACGCGCGGGGCATACATGTCGGAGACGTTGGTGGCCGGCAAGGCGAAGCTGCCGGGGGTCACGGCGCGCACGATGTAGGCCACGTGGTAGATGTTGCCGAAGTTGTTCTCCCGGTCCCACCACGAATAGTAGGGCCGGCGGCCGAGGTTGAGCGAGGCGAAGAAGCGGTCGTCGCGCGCCTCGGAGATGCGGGTTTCGGTGATGTCCGACAGGAACGGGAACGACTTGGCGGTGTCGCTGTTCAGCACCGATTCGATCTCGAACCCGGCGGGCAACAGATCGAGCAGCGCGACCTCATGGTAGCCGCCCTCGAGGTTGCGGCCGTCGATCGACACGATCAGCCGCTCGTTCTGGCGCACCCGCGAGAGGTCTGCCGTTTCGCCGGTGAGCGTCAGGAAGCGGCGGCGTACGCTCAAGCCCTCGGTCGCCGCCGGCTGCGGGTCGAGCGGCACACCGCGCGCCGTCACCTGCAGCCACACCGCGCGATCGCCGTCGTTGGTCACGCGCATGCCGCGCGCCAGCGCCGCGGAGTCGGCGTTGAGCACGACCGGGTCGGCGCCCGCCTTCTTCGACTGCCCGTCGACCGAGTAGGCGAGCTCGGCGCCGCCGCTCAGCGCGCGTGCGGCCAGCACCAGCCAGGCCTGATCCTGGGTCGTGGTCTCGTTGATCTTCGCCACCAGCTTGCCGCGCACCGCGCCCGCGACCTCGGCCAGGGCCTCGCGGCCGCCGGCTTCGTTGGCGAGCGCCAGCACGGCGGCACGATTGCGTAGCGAGGAGCCGTAGTAGTCGCTGGGATCGGGCTGCTCGAGGCGCTGCAGCGCGATGGTGAAGGCGAGCTTGGCACGGCCCGGCTCGGCGACATGATTGAGCGCCGCGGCCAGCTGTGCCCAGGCCATGCTGCCGCGCATATCGGCGGCCTTCGTGTCCTGGAAGTAGCGGATGCGGCCGGGGTCGGCGATGCCGGCTTTGGCCAGGTCGTACCAGGCGTACGCCTGGGCATTGGGCGAGAACTTCTCGACGTTGCGGTTGAGCCAGGTGAGCGCGCGCTGCAGCGAGGCGGCCGGGACCGCCATCGACTGATCGCGCGCCCGCAGCAGGAAGTCGAGCGCGTAGGCCTGCAGCCATTCCGCCGCCGGGGCATACGGC
>JAFAKN010000657.1 GCA_019235415.1 Alphaproteobacteria bacterium | reverse complement strand
CACGCTCGGCCAGCAGATGGCCGCGTCACGCGGCTCGGCCGCGAGCAACGCCGGCCAGCGCGCCGCCCTTGCTCAAGCCTGTGACATCGAAGCCTGCGATGCCGGCGCCCCCGGTCCGTGGGGCGTCTGGGCGAGCGCCATCGGCGGACTGGGCAACGTCGCCGGCAACTTCAATGCAGGCGGGCTCTCCTACAACTTCGGCGGCGGCGCGGCCGGCTTCGACTACCGCTTCGACCCGCGCTTCGTGGTCGGCATCGGCTCGGGCTACACGTCGGGCAACCTGTGGGTCAACGGTTTTACCGGCCAAGGCTTTAGCAACAGCGTCTCGGTCGCGGCCTACGGCAGCTTCACGCAGTCGAATTTCTACGTCGACGCGCTGGCGGGCTACGCCAACTACAGCAACTGGCTGAACCGCTCGATCGTCATTCCGGGCCTCAGCCCGCGCGTGGCGACGGGCAGCACCACGGGCAACCAGGTGCTGGGCCAGGCCGAAGCCGGCTACAAGCTCGACGTCTACGCACCGGCGCACGGCGCCGTCACGCCGTTCGCCCTGTTCCAGGCCGCGAGCGTGAGCCAGAACGGCTTCAACGAAGGCGGCGCGAACTCGCTCAGCCTGATCGTGCAGTCGCAGACCACCACCTCGCTGCGCACGATCTTCGGTGCGGATCTTTCCGGCAGCATCGGCATCGGCAACATGCGCAATCTGGACCTCGACTTCCGGCTGGGCTGGCAGCACGACTACGCCAACACCGCGCGGCCGATCACGGCATCGTTCGCCGGCGCGCCGGGCAATGCCTTCACCGTCTACGGCGCCACGCCCGCGACCGACTCCGCCGTCGTCGGCTTCTCGGCCAAGTCGCAGATCGCCGACAACGCCCAGCTCTACCTGCGCTACGACGGCCAGATCGCGACCGGCACCGACAACCACGCCCTGAACGTCGGCGTGCGCTTCACCTGGTGACGGTGACGCATCTGTTGGCACTTGAAGGTCGGTCGCGGCGAAGTCGTCACCGATGAAGAGGAGCGGGGGTTCGATTTGACGAGCCGGTGTCCGCTGGCCCGAGGAAAAGTCGAACTGAAAAAACGTGTGGCGAGATTGACACGCACGCCACAAGGTCGCGCCGATTGTCTCGCGCATCGCTGGCGACCTGCCAAAACCTGCGCTGAAATATTGCACCGCTGCCCAAGCTGCGGTTTGATGGGGCTGCTTCGATTGATCTGCACCAGCTCGGGGGAGACGGCAGGCCAGTGGCGCGCGGGGGAGAAGTTCTGGATTGGGCTGCGTCTTGCGGCGGCGGCAGGCCGCGCGCTGCGATGTGCGCACGCCTGCTGGCGGACGGCATGTTCGCCCTTCTGGCGAGTACCTTCCTTTCGGTGCCGGCCCTGGCATCCGACATCACCGTCATCAATGGCAATGACAGCGGCCCAGGCTCGCTACGGGATGCCCTAAACGTGGCCAATCCTGGCGACACGATCGTTTTCGCTTCGAATGTGACCAACGTAAACCTGACCACCAATCTGGCGATTACCAAACCGGTCACCATCAACGCCACCCTGGTCACACTCAATCTTGGCGGCACCACCTGGACGCAGAACTTCAACGTGTTCCTGAACGGCGGCACGATCCAGAACGGCATCGTCGCGGGGCCGGGCGGACTGACGACGGCGGGAGCTGTAACCCTGTCCGGCACCAACACCTATAGCGGCGGCACGACGATCATCGGCGGCACGACCTCCATCGCATCCGACAACAATCTCGGCGCGACAACGGGCGGCCTCGGCTTCGGCGGCGGCACCCTGCAGACCACGGCCACCATGAGCAGCGCCCGCTCGATCGCGCTCAACTCCGGTGGTGGCACGTTCATGCCCAACTCGGGCACGTCGCTTACGCTCGGCGGCACGGTCTCGGGCAGCGGCGGCTTGACCATGGGCGGCGCCGGCACGCTCATCCTCGCCGGCGCCAACACCTACAGCGGCGGCACCTTCTTGAATGCCGGCACGCTGGCGGTGGTCGACGGCGGCGCGCTGGGGAGCGGCGGCCTGATCGTGGCGGGCGGCACCACGCTGCAGGCCATCTCGGGGAGCGGCGGCGGGGCGCCCGCGCCGGGGCCCGGGGGGGCGGCTCCGCTCGCGCTGGCGGTCCCGCCGACGCCGACGATCAGCAACGCGATCACCTTGCTGGGCGGCGTGTTCACCGTCGACACCCAGACCAATGTGCTGGCGCTCAGCGGGCCGATCTCCGGCGCGGGCGGATTGACCAAGATCGGCACGGGCGTCCTGATATTGAATGGCGCCAACAGCTACAGCGGCGGCACCACGGTGACGGCCGGGTCCCTGCAGGGCAAGACGACGAGCCTGCAGGGCAACATCGTCAACAACGCCTTTGTGGTGTTCAACCAGAGCGGCGCAGGCACCTACGCCGGCAACATGTCGGGCACCGGCACGGTGACGTTCCAGGGTGGCGTCACCTATACCTTGAGCGGCGTCAACAGCTATTCGGGCGGCACCGCGGTGCTCGCGAGCACGCTGGTCGGCAACACCACGAGCCTGCAAGGCAACATCCTCAACAACGGCGCCGTGGTCTTCAACCAGCT
>JAFAKN010000637.1 GCA_019235415.1 Alphaproteobacteria bacterium | reverse complement strand
TCCTCGATGTGGGCACCCTGCTCGATGCAGAGCAGCACGTCGTGCGCCTCGTACATCGCCGCCTTGGGGAAGTGCACGTCGTTGGTCGCGACCAGCGGCAGGTCGCGGGCATAGGCGAGCTCGAGCAGCGGCTCCTCGATGCGGCGCTCCCCCTCCTCGCCGTGCCGCTGCAGCTCGAGGTACAGGCGGCCCTCGAACAGCGCCTGCAGGCGATCGAGCAGATGGCCGGCCGCCGGTCCCTGCCCGGCCAGCAACAGGCGGCCGAGCGCGCTGCCGGGACTGCCGACGAGAGCCAGCAGGCCTTCGGTATGGTCCTTCAGGTCGCCAAGCGGCAGGGCGGCGAGCGACCCGGTCTTGAACTCGAGATGGGTGCGGCTCACCAGCCGCATCAGGTTGAGATAGCCCGTCTCGCTCTGGACCAGGAGCGTCAGCCAATCCGTGGCTAAAAGCTTGCCGGCGCCGCCGATGCCGCTTTCCTCCTCGCGGCGAATCCCGAGGTCGCAACCGACGATCGGTTGCACGCCGGCCTTGGCGGCGTACTGCGAGAACTCCAGCGCGCCGAACAGGTTGTTGCGGTCGGTCACGGCAACCGCCGGCATCCCCTGCTCCTTGGCGAGCCCGACGATCTTGTCGACCTTGTTCGCCCCCTCGGTTAGCGAGTAGGCGGAGCGGACTTTCAGATGGACGAAATCAGCGAGGGGCACGCCCGACTATTGCGCGGGGATCTTGTGGAAAGCGAGGCGGATTGTGTGAGCGTAGCCCGCTTCTGTCGTCCTGAGGGAAGCGAAGGACCTCATGCCGGTTCAACCTGGCTGCCGCCTGAAAAGGCGATGAGATCCTTCGCGACGCTCAGAGCTCATTCTCCTCCCCAGCGCAGCTGGGGAGGTGTCCGCGTCATCGCGGACGGAGGGGTCATGAATCATCAGAGCCATGAGCCATGACCCCTCCGTCGCCGTAAGACGGCGACACCTCCCCAGCAAGAGCTGGGGAGGTACCGGGCGGTCAGCTCGACAACAAGCCGTCTCTCAGCGTCACCACTCGGTCCATTCGGCCGGCTAGGTCAGGATTGTGAGTGGCGACCAGGGCCGTCATCCCCGTGTTGCGCACCAGGGCCAGCAGCTGGTGGAACACCGCGTCGGCAGTCGCGGCGTCGAGGTTGCCGGTCGGCTCGTCGGCCAGCAGCACGCGGGGGCTGTTGGCGATGGCCCGCGCGATCGCCACGCGCTGCTGCTCGCCGCCCGAGAGCCGGGACGGACGATGGTCGGAACGATCCTTGAGCTGCACCATGGCCAGAAGCTCGGCCGCCCGGCCGCGGGCCACGCTGCGCGCTCGGCCGTTCAGCATCTGCGGCAGCATGACGTTCTCGATTGCGGAGAATTCCGGCAGCAGGTGGTGGTACTGATAAACGAAGCCCAGGAAACGCCGCCGCAACGCGGTGCGCTCCCGGTCCGAGGCGGCGCCAGCCGATTTGCCTTCGATGAGGATATCGCCGCCGTCCGGTCGCTCGAGCAGCCCGGCAATGTGCAGCAAGGTGGATTTGCCGCTGCCCGACTGGCCGACCAAGGCGACGATCTCTCCCGGCTTCAGATCGAGGGTGACCCCGCGCAACACCTCCAGCCGCCGATCGCCCTGGACGAAGGTGCGCTTGATGGCCGAAAGCGACAGCGGAAGGGCGGGTTCACTCATAGCGCAGCCCTTCGACCGGCTCGACCCTGGTGCTGCGCCAAGCTGGATAGGCCGCAGCGGCAAGCGACAGGGCAATCGCGATGGCGACGATCATGGCGACCTCCCCGGCCTCGACGCGCACCGGCATGGAGCTGACGAAATGCAGCTCCGCTACGGCGCCCATACCGGTGACCCCAGACAGAAACTCGGTAATCGCCGGCATGTTGGCGCAGACCAGCAGGCCGAGCGCGGTGCCGGCAATCGTGCCTGCGAGCCCGACCGCGGCGGCTGACCAGAAGAAGGCGCGCACGATGGTCGGCCGGGTCGCCCCCATGGTGCGCAGGATGGCGATGCTGCCGCGCTTGACCCGGACCAGCATCGTAAAGCTTGCCACCACGTTCATGGCGGCCACCAGCACGATCAGGGTGAGGATGATGAACATCATCACCCGCTCCACCTGCAGGGCGCCGACAAAGCGCCTGTTGAGGCTGAGCCAGTCGGCGATCTTGAGATCGCTGCGGCCGAGCGACTTGCGCAATTCCTCGGCGACACGCGGCGCGGCATCGAGATCACCGAGCTCCAGGTTGATCGAGCTGACGGTGCGGTCGTTGTATTCGAGCTCCTCCTGCAAGACGTGCAACGGCACGAAGATCAGGGCACTGTCGAACTCGTAGCGGCCGGTCAGGAAGCCCGCCAAGACCTCGAAGTCGGTATAGCGAGGAGCGATCGTGCCGTTCTCGTTCGCCTTGTGCGTGACGATGGTGATGCCGCCGCCGGGCCAGACGTTCAGCGCCTGGCGCAGTCGATCGCCCATCACCACGCCCCGCTTGTTGGCGAAGTCTGCCAAGCTGCCCTGCACGATCTTGTCCTTCACGAAGCCCGAGGTCAGATCTTCGGGCCGCACGCCGCGCAGCAAGGCTCCCCGCGTCTGGCCATTGGCGGTCACCAGCACCTGACGCTCCAGGATGGGGTGCACCGCCTTGACGCCGGGCACCGCGTGCAGTGCGGCCAATAGATCCGGGGTGGCCTGCAGCATGCCATCGCGGGCGGTTATCATGACATGGCCGTTGATGCCCAGAATGCGGCCGATCAGCGTTTCGCGAAATCCGCCCATCACCGACAGCACGACGATCAGGGTCGCTACCCCCAGCGCCACGCCGATCAGGGAGAAGATCGCGATGAAGGACACGAAGCCTTCGCGCTGGCGCGTCGCGAGATAGCGCCAGGCGAGCCACCGCTCGACGGCGGGCGCCCCCTCACTCACGGCGCAGGCCCTCCACGGGATCGAGCCGCGCGGCCTTGGCCGCGGGATAGAGCGAGGCGAGCAGCGCGAACACCAGCGCCATGACCGCGATCATCGCCACCTCGGTCCATTCTATGCGCGCCGGCAGCTCGGCCAGGAGGTAAAGCGTCTCGTCGAACAGCACGATGTCGAAGGTGTGCTGCAGCCACTGGCGGATCGCCTCGATGTTGCGCGCGAAGGCCAGCCCCAGCACGACGCCGAGCAGCGTGCCCACCCCGCCGATCGCCAAGCCGTCGAACAGGAAGACCCGCAGGATGGCGGCGCGGCTCGCGCCCATGGTACGGAGGATGGCGATATCGGCGGTCTTGGTGCGCACCAGCATCACCAGGCTGGAAACGATATTGAAGGCGGCGACCAGCACGATCATGGTCAGCACCAGGAACATCACGTTGGTCTGCGCCTGGATCGCGGAGAAGTAGCTGATGTTGGCCTGAAACCAGTCGTACACCCAGCCGTGCGAACCGATCGCCTGGGTGACCTGTCGGCGGATGACGGCAACCGAGGCGTTGTCGGCAACGAAAATCTCGATCCCGTTCACCCTGTCCCCGGCGCCGAGAAGACGCTGGGCATCGGACAGCGGGGCATACACGAAGTTGGCATCGTAGTCGTACATGCCGGCGCAGAAGATCGCCACAACGCGCGCCGAAGCGGAGCGCGGCATCACCCCGAGCGGCGTCGCAACGGAGTCCGGCGAGACCAGCTGGAGGCGGTCGCCCACCTTCAATCCCATGAGCTCGGCCAGGCGACGGCCGACGGCGACCGAAAAGTCGTCGCCGAAGCGCTTGAGGCTCCCCCATTCCATCGGCTGGTCGTCGTCCGTGCGGCACAAGCCGCGATAGCGGTCGCGCAGCCCTGGCGGTCCGTCGATGGCGGCCGCCAGCGGCAAGCGAGCCCGCAGGTCGTCGGGCCGCATGCCGCGCAGCACAATGCCGCGCACGCGGTCACCGGCGACCGCCATGAGCTGCCCTTCGACGGTCGGCGTGGCCGACGTCACGCCGGGGATCGCCTTGAGCCGGCCCAGCAGATCGTCGCTCGGGATCAGGCCCTCGCGGCCGCCTTGCACGCCGAGCTGACCGCTGATGCTCGACATCTGCCGCAGCATCTCGACGCGGAAGCCGTTCATCACCGCCATCACGACGATCAGCGTGCCGACGCCGAGCGTGATGCCGACCAGCGAGAATCCGGCGATGACCGAGATGAAGCCTTCCTCGCGGCGGGCGCGCAGATAGCGCCAGGCGATGAAACGCTCGACGGCGGCGAAAGCCATCGTGCGCTCAGGCGAGCCGCGGAACGACGTCGTCGAATGCCAGCTCCTCGCGCTGGCCGGTCTTGCGGTTCTTGACCTCCGCCTTGCCTGCAACCAGGCCCTTGGGACCCACGATCACCTGCCAGGGGATGCCGATCAGGTCCATGTCGGCGAACTTGGCCCCCGGCCGCAGGTCGCGGTCGTCGTACAGGACCTGGCCCGACGCACCGAGCGCATCGTAGAGCTTCTGGCAAGCGGCAGAGACGGTCGCGTCGTCCGGCTTGAGGTTGAGCAACGCCACCTTGAACGGCGCCACGGTCTCGGGCCAGACGATGCCTGCCTCGTCATGGCTCGCCTCGATGATGCCGCCGACCAGGCGCGACACGCCGATGCCGTAGGAGCCCATCTCGACGTTGACGGAGTCGCCGTTGGGCCCGGTGACGATCGCATTCATCGGCGCGGAATACTTGGTGCCGAAGTAGAAAATGTGGCCGACCTCGATGCCGCGCGCGGCGAGGCGGTCGCCTTCGGGGATCTTCTCGAAGGCCGCCTTGTCGTGCATCTCGTCGGTCGCGGCGTAAAGCGACGTCCATTCGTTGACGATCGGCTGCAGGTCGGAGTCGTAGTCGATCTCGCGGCTCAAGATGTCCTTGTCGACCAGCCCGCGATGGCAGAACACGGCGCTCTCGCCGGTGTCGGCCAGCACGATGAACTCGTGGCTGAGATCGCCGCCGATCGGGCCGGTGTCGGCGCGCATCGGGATGGCCTTGAGGCCCATGCGCGCGAAGGTCCGGAGATAGGCCACGAACATCTTGTTGTAGGAGCGCCGCGCGCCTTCCTTGTCGATGTCGAAGGAGTAGTTGTCCTTCATCAGGAACTCGCGGCCGCGCATGACGCCGAAGCGCGGCCGCACCTCGTCGCGGAACTTCCACTGGATGTGATAGAGGTTTCTAGGCAGATCCCGATAGCTCTTCACGCCATCGCGGAACAGCACCGTGATCATCTCCTCGTTGGTCGGGCCGTACAGCATCTCGCGCTCGTGGCGGTCTTTTATGCGCAACATCTCAGGGCCGTAAGCGTCGTAGCGGCCGCTCTCGCGCCACAGGTCGGCCGACTGGATGGTCGGCATCAGCACTTCCTGCGCGCCCGACGCGTCCTGCTCCTCGCGCACGATGCGCTCGATGTTGCGCAGCACGCGCAGGCCCAGCGGCAGCCAGGCATAGATGCCGGCGCTGGTCTGGCGGATCAGCCCGGCGCGCAGCATCAGCCGATGCGAGACGATCTGCGCTTCCGCCGGTGTCTCCTTGAGGGTCGGCAGAAAATACTGGCTCATCCGCATCTTGGTCAGGTCCTTGCTGCTCCCCGGGGCATGCCGGGGGCGTGGCGGCGGACTGTAGGAAACGCGACTGCCAAAGGCAAACCGAGGCGCCACGGCTGGGGCGTGATGAGTTCAAATCTATCCGTCATCCCGACCGGAGCCGAGCGAAGCGAGGCGTAGTGGAGGGACCTTTCTTGTCGGCGCCAAATGCATGAAAGGTCCCTCCACTGCGCGCTTCGCGCTCAGGTCGGGATGACGGCATCAGGAGTCCATCACGCGCTAGCTTTGCACAGCCCACTGCCCGCACACTGCGCGCAACGACGACCGGGGGAGCGAATGCTGGAGCAGCTTTTCAAGCTCAAGGAGAACAAGACGACCGTCCGGACGGAGATCGTGGCCGGGATCACCACGTTCCTCACCATGGCCTACATCGCCTTCGTCAACCCTTCGATCCTGGCGGCGGCCAAGATGCCGTTCGGCCCGGTGTTCGTAGCGACCTGCGTCGCCGCCGCGGTCGGTTCCCTGCTGATGGCGTTCCTCGCCAACTATCCGATCGCGCTGGCGCCGGGCATGGGACTGAACGCGTACTTCGCCTTCGCGGTGGTCGGCGGAATGGGCTTCAGCTGGCAGGTGGCGCTGGGCTGCGTCTTCATCTCCGGCGTCATCTTCTTCATCATCAGCGTGCTGCCGCTCCGCGAATGGATCGTCAATGCCATCCCCAAGTCCCTCAAGATGGCGATCGCGGCCGGCATCGGCCTGTTCCTCGCCCTGATCGCGCTCAAGAACGCCGGGATCGTGGTGGGCGACAAGGCGACGCTCGTGACCCACGGCCAGCTCACCAGCTTCCCCGTCGTCATGGCCTCGCTGGGCTTCGCTCTGATCGTGGCGCTGGAGTACCGCCGCATCATGGGCGGAGTGATCATCGGCATTCTCGCCGTGACCGTGGTGGCGATCGTGACCGGGCAGCAGAAGCTCGAAGGTGTGTTCGACGTGCCGCCCTCGATCGCGCCGGTGTTCCTGCAGATGGACCTCGCCGGTGCGATGAAGATCGGGCTGGTGACCGTGGTGTTCGCCTTCCTGTTCGTCGACCTGTTCGACAATACCGGGACGCTGCTCGCGCTTGCCCATCGCGGCGGCTTCATGCGGCCGGACGGCACGGTGCCGCGCCTGCAGCGGGCGCTGATGTCGGACAGCGGCGCGGCGATGATCGGAGCGGCGCTCGGCACCTCCACGACGACCAGCTACATCGAGAGCGCCACCGGCATCAACGCGGGCGGACGGACCGGGCTCACCGCAGCAACCGTTGCGGTGCTGTTCCTCCTCGCCCTGTTCCTGGCGCCACTTGCGAAATCGATCCCGGAATATGCGACGGCCCCCGCCCTGCTCTATGTGGCATGCCTGATGACGCGCAGCCTGACGGAGGTCGCCTGGGACGATCTGACCGAGGCAGCGCCGGCGGTGATCACGGCGCTTTCCATGCCCTTCACCTTCTCGATCGCCGAGGGCATCGCCTTCGGGTTCATTTCGTACGTCGCAATCAAGCTCGTCACCGGGCGATGGAGCCAGATCCATCCGGCTGTCGGAATTCTGGGTGTCCTCTTTGTGATCAAATACCTGGTTATCGGATAGTCAGGGTCAGATAACGGACATTGTTTGTCTGCGAACATGTCATCGGCCACAAGAATTGTTCTACCAATGGCGCTGGCCGGAAAGAAAAGGTCTTGGCAACCGCGCGGGTTCCGGTTAAACAGCCTACGCCTTAGGCGCAGGCCTGAGTTTAAGGGAGGAGAGCGGCGCCAGCCGCCAAGACGAGGCTTCGGGGGTTGAAGAACGACGGGCTCACGCCCGTCGTTTTCCATTTTGGGCGTCTTTCGCCTCACATCTTCTTCCAATCGCCGGCCTGCTCGAAGGCGAAGGCCGCCTTGTAGATCGCGGGCTCGTCGAAATGCTTGCCGACCAGCATCAGCGAGACCGGCAGGCCGTCGGCCATGCCGCAGGGCACGGCCATCGCCGGGTGGTGCGTAATGTCGAAGGGCGCGGTGTTGGAGATCATGTCGAGCGCGCGCTCGACGTACTCCTCGCGCGGCGCGCCGGGCGCCGGCAGCTTGGTGGCCTTGATCGGCGTCGTCGGCATCATCAGCAAATCGTATTCGCCGAGCGCCCTGTCGTAGGCCGCCGTCAGCAGGCGGCAGATGTTCATCGCCTTGCCGTAATAGCGGCTGCCGTAGTAGCGGCGGATGTAGGTGCCGAACAGGGTGAAGAGCTTGGTGGTCTCCGACATCTCGTTGGCGCGGTGCCGCCATTGGCGATGGAAGTCCATCAGGCTCGTGACGTAGAGGTCGGGCCGGCTGACGCCGTAGCCGTCGCCCCACATCATGGTCTGGGTGAGGCCCTCGGTGCCGATCGGCATCCAGATCGCGCCGGCCGCGAGATGCATGGGGATCGACACCTCGCCCACCGTGGCGCCCAGCGCCTCGAGCTTCTTGGCCGCCGCCTTGACCTTGGCGTTGACCGCGGCCTCGGCGTTGGGCTGCTGGAAGCCTTCGGTCACCAAGCCGATCTTCATGCCCTTGATGTCGCCCTGCAGCGCCTTGGTGTAGGGATGCGTCTTGACGTTGATCTGGCGCGAATCGTAGCCGTCGGGGCCGGCCAGCACTTCCAGGAGCAGGGCGTTGTCGGAAACCGTGGCGGTCATCGGCCCGGTGTGGTCGACGTAGATCTCGATCGGCATGATGCCGGTGTAGGGAACCAGCCCATGGGTGGGCTTCATGCCGTAGATGCCGCAGAACGACGACGGCATGCGGATCGAGCCGCCCTGGTCGCCGCCCAGGGCCATGTCGACCTCGCCCAGCGACACCAGCACCGCGCTGCCCGACGAGGAACCGCCGGCCGAATAGCCCATCATGTGCGAGTTATGCACCGGGCCGGCGGCGCAGGTATGGCTGCCGCCGGATAGGCAGAAGTTCTCGCAATGGGCCTTGCCGACGATGGTGCCGCCGGCGTCGAGGATGCGTTGCACCACGGTCGCGTCGACGTCGGGCACGTAGCCTTCGAGCGTCGCGGCGCCGTTCATCATCGGCACGCCGGCCAGCATGATGTTGTCCTTCAGGACCACGGTCTTGCCCTTGAGCTTGCCGCGCGAGGCGCCCTCGACGGTGGTCTTCACGTACCACGCATTGTGCTTGTTCTCCTCAGGCGGCGGCCGGTATCCGGGGGTCCGCGGATATTTCACGCGCGGCAGGTTGTCGGGCATGGCGTCGACGACGTTGTAGGCGGCGACCGGCCCATGCATCAGGCCGAGAAAGGACTTCACGTCGGCATCGCTCAGCGACAGGCCGACGTCGGTCGCGACCTCGCGCAGTTGCTGTTCGGTGGGAAGCTGTACGGCCATGGTTTCCTCCTCTTGCCGCAGATGCGCCGACTGATCTTGCCAAGTCAGGGCGCCAGATGATGCATGAGCTGCGGATCGCTTTTGACCGAAGCGGCCGGCCCCTGCAGGGCGATGTGGCCACGGTCCATCACATAGGCGTGCTGCGCCACGTCGAGCGCCAGCTCGACATGCTGCTCGACCAGGATGACCGCCATCTCGCGCGCCAGCTGCTTCAACCGCTCGGCAATCTCCTCGATCACGCCGACCCAGACACCCTCGGTCGGCTCGTCGAGCATGAGGAGTCGCGGGCGGCCGAGCAAGGCGCGGGCGATGGCGAGCATCTTGCGCTCGCCGCCGGACAGCGTGCCGGCAGTCTGCGGCAGGCGCTGCGCGAGCTTGGGAAAGAAATCGAGCACGTAGTCCATGCCGGCGCGGTCGGCCCCGCCCCGTCCAGATCGGCGGACGGCGCCCAGCAGTAGGTTCTCGCGCACCGTGAGCTTGGCGAAGATCGCGTGCTCCTGCGGCACGTAGCCCAGCCCCCGCCTCACCCGCCGCTCGGCCCGCTCCGCTTCGACGGCCGTGCCGCCCAGCCGGATCGCGCCGGCCATCGGCATCACCTCGCCGAACAACGTCTTGAGCAAGGTCGACTTGCCGGCGCCGTTGCGGCCCAGCACGGCGATCGCCCCGCGCGCCGGCGCCCGCAGCGACACCGAGAACAGCGCCTGGCTGCGCCCGTACCCGGCGCTGAGCCCGTCCACCTCGAGGAGGTCGGCGTCAGACACGGGTGGTGAACACCTGCTGGACCTTGGGCGAGCGCTGGATGGTCTCGACGTCACCCTGGTCCAGCACCTTGCCCTGGTCGAGCACGGTGAGCCGATCGCAGATGTCGCGGATGAAATGCAGGTCGTGCTCGACGATGATCAGGGTGCAATCGGGTTTTATCGGCTCGATGAGCTTGCCCGTGACGTGGCGTTCCTCCGGGCTCATGCCGCCGGTCGGCTCGTCGAGTAGCAGAAGCTTGGGTCGCAGCGCCAGCGCCATGGCGATCTCCAGCCACTGCTGCTGGCCGTGGCTCAACTCGCCCGCCAGGTCGTCGGCCCGGTCGATCAACCTAAAGCGCTCGAGCAAGGCTTCGACTTCGTCGTCCAGAGTCCGCCGGCTTGCCGACATCAGGAGGCTGGGCAGGCGGCCGTTCGACTGGGTCGCCAGCAGCACGTTGTCGTAGACCGACAGCTCGGGCAGCACGGCGGTGATCTGGAATTTCAGGCTGAGTCCGGCCCGCGCGCGCTCGTAGGGGGTGGCGCGGGTGATGTCGCGGCCGTCGAACACGATGGTTCCGCTGTCGGCGAAATGCGCACCGGCGATCGCCTTCAGAAGCGTGCTCTTGCCCGACCCGTTGGGTCCGATCAGGCCGTGGAAGCTGCCGGCCTCGACCTCGACGTCGACGCCGTCGAGCGCGCGCAACGTCCGGAAAGTCTTGCTGACGCCGCGGATCTCCAGCAACGCCACCGCTGCCTCACCTGCGCTGCCCGCGGCGGCCGTAGGAGCCGATGCGCTCGCGGTCCGATACGACCAGGCCCAAAATGCCCTTGGGCTGGAACATGACCACCGCCAGCAGCACGATGCCCAGGATCACTGGCCAGATCGGCTTGATGGCATCGACGTCGGACAGCACGTAGGACAGCACCTCGACGGTCGCGGTGCCCAGGATCGGCCCGATCAGCGTCCCCGAGCCGCCCAGCAGGCAGTAGAGGACCGCCGTCGTTGACAGGCCCGGCCCCATGTTGCCCGGACCGATGAAGCCCTGATGGTAGCTGTAGAGCGCGCCGCCCAAGCCCGCCACCATGCCGGCGAGCGAGAACACCAGCGCCTTGAAGAGCTGGACCCGGTAGCCGAAGAAGGCCAGCCGCTCCTCGTTCTGCCGCATCCCGGCCAGCACCAGCCCGAGCTGCGAGCTCTTGAGGAAGCGCGCGCCGAGGTAGACCGCGACCAGGACGACGAGCGCCAGGAAGTAGAACGCAGTGCCTTCTACGAACTCGTACGAGCCGAGCTTCAGGAGCTTGACCGAGGAGAGGCCATTGCCGGCGCCGACATATTGCCAGCCCGACACCAGCCGCTCGGCGGCGTAGGAGCCGGTGAGCGTGCCGAGGGCGACGAAGATGCTGGTGGGCGGCTTGCGGCCGAGCAGAAGGAAGGAGGCGAACAGTCCAGCCAGCAGCAGGCCCACGAGCATGGCCAGCGGCAAGGTCGCCCAGATCTCGCTGAACTCGAGGTCCCGGCCGACCAGGGCGATAGCGTAGCCCGCGACGCCGAAGAACAGCGCCTGCCCGAAGCTCATAATGCCCGACAGGCCCCAGCAGAGATCGAAGCTTATGGCCAACAGCGACAGGATCAGCACGTTGGTCGCGAGCGTCACGAGGTCGGTGCGCTCGGCCAGCGCGAACGGCACGACCAGGGCTGCGACCAGCGCGCCGAGCTCGACATAGGGCAGCATCGCGCGAAACATGGGCGGCCGCGCCGCCCCTCGCTCGCGCGATGCCGCGACGTCGGTTTCGGTTGCGCTCAGCATTCCTTGGGATCGACCATCTTGTCGCTCGCGATCACGTCATAGCGGGTCTTGCCGGCGTCGACTTTGCACTGGGCGATGTACATGTTCATCTTGCAGTGCATCTTGCCCGGCACCATCTCGGCGCCGCCGCCCGGACCTTGGTCGATCTTGGCATGGTCCATCGCCGCGCCGACCGCTTCGCGCGACAGGTCGCCCTTGGTTTCCTTCACCGCGGCCTCGTAGAACTTGATGCCTCGATACATGCCGGTCGCAGCCGAGCCGGCCGTAAACGGGTACTTGGTATCGGGAAACTTCTTGGCGTAGTCGACCTGGAGCTGCTTGCTGAACGGATCGTCGACCGCGAGGTAGTAATCCAGGCAGCTGTAGAGCCCCTCCATCTCCTGCGCCGGATGATAGTTCAACAGGTTCTCGTCATAGTAGACGCAGCTCAGCACGCCGCCATTCTTCTGGAAGCCCGATTCGTACAGCTGCTTCACGAAGGGCTGCAGGCCGGGCGGGATCACGGTGTTGAACACGCAGTCGACCTTGCCGTCGCGGATCTTGCCGATGGTCGCCGAATACTCCGCCTGGTCGAGCGGATAGTACTCCTCGAACACCACCTCGCCGCCGTTGGCCTCGATGACCTTGCGGGCGTACTTGTTCAATAGCTGCGGCCAGACGTAGTTGGCCGACGGCATGGCGAAGCGCTTCTTGCCCACCGTCTTGATGAGATAGGGAATGAGCTTGTCGCACTGTTGCGCCGGCGTCGGGCCGGTGCAGAACAGGTACTTGGTGCACTCCTGCCCCTCGTAGAGCTGCGGGTAGATGTAGAGCGTGCGCCCGCGGTTGACGATCGGATCCTTGATCGCCTGGCGCATCGCCGACGTGATGCCGCCCAGCACGACGTTGACCTTGCGCTCCTGGATCAGCTTGCGCACGTTGCCGACGGCGATCTTCGGGTCCGACGCGGTGTCCTCGAGATAGAGCTCGATCGGCCGGCCGCCGATGCCGCCGCCCTTGTTGATCTGCTCGACGGTGAACTGCGCCACCTGCCAATTGGCGTTGCCGCCCGGTGCGATGGCGCCTGTGATGTCGGTGGCGATGCCCATCTTGATCGGATCGGCCGCGAACGCACCCTTGGGCGCCAGCATCCAGCCGCCGCCACCGGCGATCCAGCCGGCGGCGCCGAGCGCACTTGCGCCCAACAGGCGACGACGACCAAAGCCACGGGACACACCGGATTGACTGGACTTCTCGTTCATGGTCAGAGCCTCCCTTGCGTTATGAAACCTTGTGGTCGAAGCTTCACGATCACCAAGGCAATCACGAATACCAACGGATCAGCCAGCACCGGGATGACGATCCAGGGCAACCCGGCCGCCATGCCGCCGACGGCGGCCGCACCCAGGACCGGCCCTTCGAAGGTTCCGACGCCGCCCAGCATGACGGAGAGAAACGCCTGCACCAGGAAGCGCGTGCCGATGTCGGCAGAGAGCTGGTAGAGCGGCACGATCAACGCGCCGGCTAGTCCTGCGAGCGCCGCGCCGAAGGCGAAGGTGAGCGTATAGAGCTTGCTGGTCGAGATGCCGCAGGCGCGGGCGAGGTTGGGATTCTCCAGCGAGCCACGCACCTGCAGGCCAACCGATGTGCGCGACAGGAACAGCCAGGTTCCCGCCACAATGGCGATGGTTGTGAGAACGATGAACGTCCGCCACGCCGAAAAGTCGACACCGAACAGCGTGAACACCCCGGGCAACGGCTCGTCGATCGACTTGTAGTGTCCGCCCAGCAGGCCGCGCACGGTTTCGCGGATGATGAGGCCGATGGCGTAGGTGCCGAGCATGGCGATGATGGGCGCGGCGTAGAAGCGGCGAATCACCAGCCTCTCCAGCACGAGGCCGATGAGCGCCAGAACCAGCGGCGCCGCCAGGATGCCGGCCCACGCCGACAAGCCGCTGCTTTCGAACAGGTAGACGGTGTAAGCGCCCAGCAGCACGAACTCGCCGTGGGCGAAATTGAAGATGCCCATCATGCTGGCGATGATCCCGAGACCCAGCACGATCAGCACCATCACGGAGATGAAGGCCAGCAGGTCGAACGCGAGCTTGACTTCAATGCCCATGACCCCGACCCATGATGCCGATCCGGCAGGCTGCGGAATATCACCGCATCATGCACGTTTCGGACCAGGGTTGCACCCCGGTGTGCATATCACCGCGGAACTAATCGGCGATCTGGCGGAAGCTGAAGATGTCGGTCTGGTGCAGGACATAGAACCCGATCCACAGCACCGCCGCGACGAACGAGGTGATGACCGCCTTGCGCAGCAGGTCGGGTTTTTCCGGTGCGCCGCGGTCCTGGCCGCGCCCCGGATTTTCGACGCGCTTGACGCCCAGCGGCAGGATGGCGAACAGCACCACCCACCACAGCACGATGTAGACCATGAGGCCGGTGGCCCAGCTCATGGCGTGCTCTTTGCCGTCTTGAGCGCAGTCCCTGTCATCCCGAGCGAAGCGAGGGATCTTTCCTGGCGGCAACAAAGGATCCCTCGCTTCGCTCGGGATGACATGTGCCTTAAACCTGCTCCAGCTCGATCAGGGTGCCGGTGAAGTCCTTGGGATGCAGGAACAGCACCGGCTTGTCGTGGGCGCCGATCTTGGGCTCGCCGTCGCCCAGCACGCGCGCGCCTTGCGCCTTCAGCCGGTCGCGCGCGGCATAGATGTCCTCGACCTCGTAGCAGACATGATGGATGCCGCCGTCGGCGTTGCGCGCCAGAAAATTGGCGATGGGCGATTTCTCGCCCAACGGATGCAGCAGCTCGATCTTGGTGTTGGGCAGCTCGACGAACACCACCGTCACGCCGTGCGCGGGCTGCGCCTTGGGTGCGCTCACCTTGGCCCCCATGACGGTACGGTAGAGCTCGGACGCCTTGTCGAGGTCCGGAACGGCAATGGCGATGTGGTTCAGGCGTCCGATCATGCGCCCTAGATGCGGACGACGTGCACGTCCGTCAACGGCTTCTTGCCGAGATGCGCCCGCACGACGCGCCGCACGGCCTGGCTCGCCGCCTCCCGGATGCGGCCATCGTCGGTCCGCTCGCTGGCGGAAAGGTCGGCCAGCATCTCGCTCAACCCGGCCGTCACCGCTTCGCTCAGCGCGCCGTTTTCGTCCTCGATGCCGCGCAGGGAGACCGCGGGCGGCGCCAGCGCCCGGCCATTGCGGTCGATCACCAGCGTGGCAGCCGCCGCGCCGTTCCACAAAAGCTTGCGGCGGTCGCGCAGGACGTTGCTGTCGATCGGCACCAGCGTCTCGCCGTCGCGCGCCAGCCGCCCGGCATCGACGTGGTCGATGATCGCGGCCGGCCCCGGCGCCAGCCGGACCAAGGTGCCGTTGGGTGCCACCACCGTCTCGGGCACCTGGCATCCCCGCGCCAAGGTTGCGTGCTCCATCATGTGCCGCAGCTCGCCATGGACGGGCACGGCAATCTTGGGCCGCACCCACTGGTACATGCGCACCAGCTCGTCGCGCGCCGGATGACCCGACACGTGCAGGTCGAGCTCGTCGCTGGTGATGACCTCGACGCCACGCGCCATCAGCGCGTTGTGCAGGCGCCCGACGCCATGCTCGTTGCCGGGAATGATGCGCGAGGAAAAGATCGCCGTATCGCCCTCCTCCAGCACCAGGTCGCGGTGCTCGCCGCGGGCCAACTTGGCCATGGTGGCGCGCGGCTCGCCCTGGCTGCCGGTGCAGATGAAAAGCACCTTGTCGCGCGGCAGGTAACCCGCCTGCTGCTCGGGCACGCAGGCCGGGAAGTCGAGCAGGTAGCCGCATTCCTGCGCTGCCTCGACCATGCGCTGCACGGCGCGGCCGGCCAGCACCGGATGGCGACCGGCGGCGACCGCAGCGAGCGCGATGCTTTCGACGCGGGCGAGGTTGGAGGCGAAGCAGGTGACGGCGACGCGGCAGTGCCGTGTCTTCACAAGCTTCTCGAGCTCGGCGCGCACCGTCGATTCGGAGCCCGCCTCGCCCTCGACGAACACGTTGGTGCTGTCGCAGACCATGGCGAGCGCGCCCTCCTCGCCGATCTGGCGCAGCATCGCCTCGTCGGTGAGATCGCCCAGCAAGGGCTCGGGGTCGATCTTCCAGTCGCCGGTATGGAACACCGTGCCGAGCGGCGTGCGGATCGCCAGCGCATTGGGCTCCAGGATCGAATGCGTCATGGTGACGAGCTCGAGCTGGAACGGCGGCAGGTCGAACTTGCCGCGCAACGCGATCTCCGTCACTGGGACGTCGTCCAGCAGGCCGGCTTCCTGCAGCTTGCGCTTCAGCACCGCGGCGGCGAACGGCGTGGCGTAGACCGGCGCGCGCAGCCGCGGCCAGAGGTCCGCGACGGCACCGAGATGGTCCTCGTGGGCGTGCGTCAGGACGATGCCCAAAAGGTCGTCGCGGCGCTCCTCGATGAAAGCCGGATCGGGCATCACGACCTCGATGCCCGGCATCGAATCGTCGGCGAAGCCGATGCCGAGGTCGATCATCAGCCATTTGCCGGCGTGGCCGTAGAGGTTGAGGTTCATGCCGATCTCGCCCGCGCCGCCCAGCGCGAGGAACAGAAGCTCGTCGGCGGCCGGGACGGTCATGCCTTCTTGCTGCGCCTGAAGATCTCGATCAGGCCGCGCGCCGTGATGTCGGGCACGATCTGCTCGATCACCGATGTCGAGCCGTCGAACACAGGTGCGAGGCCGCCGGTCGAGATCACCCTCATCGGCTTGCCGAATTCGGCCTTGATGCGCGCGACGATGCCCTCGATCAGGCCGACATATCCCCAGAATACGCCCGTGTGCATGCAGGCCACAGTGTCGGTGCCGATCACGTGCTTGGGCTTTTCGACGATGATGTGCGGCAGCTGCGCGGTCGCATTGACCAACGCGTCGATGCTGAGATTGATCCCCGGCGCGATCGCGCCTCCACAATAGCTGCCTTCCTCGTCAACCACGTCGAATGTCGTGGCGGTGCCGAAATCGACCACGACGACCGGCGTCTTGGGGAACAGGAGGCTGGCCCCGACTGTGTTGCAGATGCGATCGGCGCCCGCGCCCTTGCCTTTGACCTTAATGCCATAGACGACGTTGGGCTCGCCAAGCACCAGGGGTTCACAGTCGAAATATCGCGTGCAAAGACGCCGGACGTTGAAGGTGGCCTGAGGCACGACGCTGCCGATGATGGCGTCGGTGATGGTGTTGGGTTCGATGCCCTCCATCTTCATGAGTTGGAACAGCCAAACGGCGTGCTCATCAGCCGTGCGCATGGGCGATGTATGCTGGCGCCACTCGCCGATGATGCGATCACCGTCGATGACGCCGAACTTCACATTCGTGTTGTTGACATTGATGGCGAGCAACATCGCCGTCCTCCTCTAGGTCGCCTGACCCAGCAACTCGCCCGATACGATCTTGCGCGGGCCCTGGGCGGTGTCGAGCAGCAAGGCCCCTTCCCGATCGATGCCGGCGAAGCAGCCGCGCACCAGCTCGCTGCCCAGCCGGACATCGACCTCGGCGCCGATGGGTCCCGCCTGAGCAAGCCAAGCTTCGCGCAGGCCGTCGAAGCCCGCCGCCCGCCACTGGGCGAGGCGCCGGGCCAGCGCCGCAGTCAGGCCCTCCAGCGCAGCCTCGACCGTGCCGCCGAGCGTCGCCCCGGGATAGCGCATCTCGGGCAGCTGTGGGGCGAAGCCGACATTGACCCCGACGCCGGCCACGACATGCTGCACCTCTCCGGTCTGGCTCAACGCGCTCTCCAGCAGGATGCCCGCGACCTTGCCGCCGTCGACCAGCACGTCGTTGGGCCATTTCACGCGGATGCTGCGGCCTGGCGGCACGATGTCGGCGACCGCCAGCGCGGCCACGAAGCCGAGCTCGGCGGCGCGCGGCGCGCGGCAGTCCGGGCGCAGCACCGTCGAGCTGTAGAGGTTGCCGACCGGCGACACCCAGCGCCGCCCGCGGCGGCCGCGACCGCCGGTCTGCTCGCGCGCCCAGACGACCGTCCCTTCCGGCACTCCCCGATCGGCGAGGCGGGCCGCCTCGTCGTTGGTGCTGCCAACGCTCTCCAGCGCCACCAGCGTCCACCCGTCCGGCAGGACGGGTGCGAGGCTCACGGGAAAAGGCCCTTGGCGGCGGCTGCAGCGGCGAGGCTGAGCGGCTGCGGGGCGAGCGAGAACAGCGCGATGACGACTGCCGAGGCCAAGGCCACCGCGCGGTTCACGCTGAACGGCAGGCGATCGAGCATTTCGGCCGGCTCGTCGAAATACATCACCTTGACGATGCGCAAGTAGTAGTAGGACGCCACGACCGAGGACAGGATACCGATCACGGCGGCGGTGTAGAGCTTGGCTTCGATGGCGGCGATGAAGACGTAGAGCTTGCCCCAGAAGCCGGCGAGAGGCGGGACGCCGGCCAGCGAGAACATGAACACCAGGAGCGCCAGCGCCATCATCGGCTGGCTGCGGGCGAGGCCCGCGAGGTCGTTCACGCCTTCGACCATCACCCCGCGACGCTTCATCAGCAGGATGATGGCGAACGTGCCGAGCGTCATGACGACGTAGATGGCAAGGTAGAAGACCACCGCCTGGATGCCCTTCTCGCTGCCGCTCGCCAGCCCGAGCAGGATGTAGCCGACGTTGTTGATCGACGAATAGGCCATCAGTCGCTTGATGTTGGTCTGCCGGATGGCGGCAAAGGCGCCCCAGGCTATGGACAACACGGCGGCCACCACGACGATCTGCTGCCATTGGTCGAACAGCGGCTTGAACGGCCCCATCAACACCGAAACCAGCAGCGAGATGGCGGCGACCTTGGGCGCCACGGCGAACAGGGCGGTGACCGGCGTCGGGGCGCCCTCGTAGACGTCCGGCGTCCACATGTGGAACGGCACCGCGGCGCACTTGAAGGCAAGCCCCGCCACCACGAACACCAGGCCGATCACCGTGCCGATCTCGCCGCCTTTGCCCTCGAGCAGCGCCCGCGAGATCTGCACGAACGCGGTGCTGCCGCAGAAGCCGTAGATCAACGAGGCGCCGAACAGCAGCATGCCGGAGGCGACCGAGCCCAGCACGAAGTACTTCAGGCCGGCCTCGGTCGAGCGCACGTTGTCGCGCTGGAAGGCGGCGACGACATAGAGCGCCAGCGACTGCAGCTCTAGGCCGACATAGAGCGCCATCAAATCGTTGGCCGAGATCATCAGCATCATGCCGACGCTCGCCAATGCCACCAGCAGCGGATACTCGAAGCGCCACGCTTTGACGTCCTCGAAATAGGCGCGCGACATCAGAATGGCGACGGCCGAGCCGACCAGCACCAGCACCTTCATGGTGCTGGTCAGCCGGTCGACGATGAACAACGTGCCGAAGGCTGTGCCCTCGCGATAGGGCGCGAACATCAGCACTGCGGTGACGATCAGGGCGGCCGAGGTGGCGAGCGACACGAAGGTGGTGGCACTCTCGCCGCGCACCACGCCCCAGATCAGCAGCAGCGCGGTGACCGCCAGCAGGAAGATTTCCGGCCGGGCCAGCGTCCAGGATTCCAGACCCATGATCATTCGGTCACTCCTGCCCGCTCACGGCATCAACGAGGCGGTGCGGGCGAGCTTGATGGCCGCCTGGTAGTCGCCCACCAGCTTGTCGATCGAAGGTGCCATCGGATCGAGGAACGAGCTCGGGTACACGCCCATCCACAAAGTGAGTAGCACCAACGGCACGAAGACCGCGACCTCGCGCATGTTCATGTCGAGGATGCCCTTCAGCGAGTCCTTGGTGAGCTGGCCGAAGATGATCGCGCGATACAGCCACAGTGCATAAGCCGCGCCCAGGAACAGGCCGGTCGCGGCCAGGGTCGCAACCCAGGTGTTGACCTTGAAGGTGCCGATCAGCACCAAAAACTCGCCGATGAAGCCCGACAGGCCCGGCAAGCCGATGCTCGCCAAGGTGAACACCATGAAGATGAAGGCGTAGCGCGGCATGCGATGGACCAGGCCGCCGAAGACGTCGATCTCGTGGGTATGCATGCGGTCGTAGACCACGCCGACACAGAGGAACAGCGCCGCCGAGACGATGCCGTGGCTCAGCATCTGGAACATCGAGCCCTGGACCGACTGCATGTTGAGGATGAAGGCGCCGATCGTGACCAGGCCCATATGGGCGACCGACGAGTAGGCGATCAGCTTCTTCATGTCCTCCTGCACCAGCGCCACCAGCGAGGTGTAGATCACGGCCACGACCGACAGGCCGAAGATCAGCGGCGCGAAGAACTGGCAGGCCTCGGGCAGGAGCGGGATCGAGAGCCGCAGGAAGCCGTAGCCGCCCATCTTAAGGAGCACGCCGGCCAAGATCACCGAGCCGGCCGTCGGCGCCTCGACGTGGGCGTCCGGCAGCCAGGTATGGACCGGCCACATCGGCATCTTCACGGCGAACGAGGCGAAGAAGGCCACGAACAGCCAGCACTGCCAGATGAAGGGCAGCTGGAGCTTCTCCATCGCCACGACGAGGTCGCTGGTGCCGATCTGCCAGTAGATGGCGATGATCGCCAACAGCATCAGCACCGAGCCCAGGAAGGTATAGAGGAAGAACTTGAACGCGGCGTAGATGCGCCGCGGCCCGCCCCACACGCCGATGATCAGGAACATCGGGATCAGCACGCCTTCGAAGAAGACGTAGAACAGCGCGAGGTCGAGCGCGCAGAACATGCCGACCATGAAGGTCTCGAGCACGAGGAAGGCGATCATGTACTCCTTCACGCGTACACGGACCGCTTCCCACGCCGACAGGATGCAGAGCGGCGTGAGCAAGGTCGACAGCAGGACGAAGAACAGCGAGATGCCGTCGATGCCCATGTGGTAGCCGATGTTAAGCGCCGGCACCCAATCGGCCTTCTCCTCGAACTGGAACCCCGCCTTGGTCGGGTCGAACCGCACCCACAGCAGGATCGAGATCACGAACGTCACGACCGAGGTGACGAGCGCGGCACTCCGGCAGTTGCGGTCGACGGCGTCCTTGGGGCCGTTGACGACCAGGCAGAACAGCGCCCCGACCAGCGGCAGGAAGGTGACCAGCGAAAGGATCGGCCAGCTCGACATGGCTTCAGCCCGCCCTCAGCATGAACCAGGTGACGAGTGCGGCGACGCCGACCAGCATCACGAAGGCGTAGTGGTAGAGGTAGCCGCTCTGGAAGCGGCTCAGGATGCCCGCCATGTCCTGGGCCCGGGCCGCGAGATTGTCGGGGCCGAGCCCGTCGATCATCGCGCCGTCGCCCTTCTTCCAGAAGGCGCGGCCGATGCGCCAGGCGGGCTGCACGATGACCGCGTCGTACAGCTCGTCGAAGTACCACTTGTTGTAGAAGAAGTCGTAGATGCCGGGGAACCGCCGTGCCGTGAGCGCCGGCAGCTCGGGCCGCACCATGTAGTAGGTGTAGCTGAGCGCGATGCCGGCGAGCGCGAACACCAGCGGCGCCAGGGTCACCCAGATGGGCACCTCGTGCCCCCCATGCAGCACCTCGCCGCTCGACTTGGCGACCGAAGAGCCCCAGAACGCCAGCCAATCGTGGCCGACAAACCAATTGAAGGCGACCGCGCCGGCGAGCAGGGCGCCAGCACCCAGGACGTAGAGCGGGATCATCATGGCGGGACCCGGCTCGTGCGCATGGTCCCAGGTGTGATGGTCGCCGCGGTAGGTCCCGTAGAAGGTCAGGAACATTAACCGCGTCGAATAGAACGCCGTCAGGAACGCCGCGATAGTGCCCATCCAGAACGCGAACAAGCCCACCGACGTGTGCACCCCGAAGGCCGATTCGATCATCATGTCCTTGGAGTAGAAGCCGGCGAAGCCGACGCCGTTGCCCAGCAGGAAGGGCACGCCGATGCCCGACAGGGACAGGGTGCCGATCCACATCAGGTAAAAGGTCTGCGGCGTCTTCGCCTTGACCCCGCCCATCTTGCGCATGTCCTGCTCGTGGTGCAGTGCGGTGATGACCGAGCCCGAGCCCAGGAACAGCAGCGCCTTGAAGAAGGCATGCGTCGTGAGGTGAAACATGGCGGCCGGATACGCGCCGACGCCGGCGGCGAAAAACATGTAGCCGAGCTGGCTGCAGGTCGAGTAGGCGACCACCCGCTTGATGTCGAACTGCGTGAGGCCGATCGTGGCGGCGAAGAACGCCGTGGCGGCGCCGATCAGGGTGACGACGGCCGACGCGGTCGGCGCCAGCTCGAACAGAGGCGACAAGCGGCAGACCATGAACACGCCCGCCGTCACCATGGTCGCGGCATGGATCAGGGCGGAGACCGGGGTCGGGCCTTCCATGGCGTCGGGCAGCCAGGTGTGCAGCGGCAGCTGGGCCGACTTGCCCATGGCGCCGACGAACAGCAGCAGGCAGGCGGTCTCAAGCGCCGGCAGGTCCATGCCGAGGAAGTGGATGCGCATCTGCGCCATGTCGTGCGCCTTGGCGAACACGTCGTTGTAGCCCACTGCGCCGCTCAGCTGCCAAACGGCGAAGATGCCGAGTGCAAAGCCGAAGTCGCCGATACGGTTGACGATGAACGCCTTGATGGCAGCGGCGTTGGCCGAAGGCCGGTCGTACCAGAAGCCGATCAGCAGGTAGGACGCGAGACCCACGCCTTCCCAGCCGAAGAACAGCTGCACCAGGTTGTCCGACGTCACCAGCATCAGCATGAAGAAGGTGAACAGGCTCAGGTACGCCATGAACCGCGGGATGCCGGGGTCCTCGGCCATGTAGCCGATCGAGTAGACGTGGACCATCGACGACACGCCGGTGACGACGATCAGCATGACGGCGGTCAGCGTGTCGACGCGCAGCGTCCAGTCGACGTTGAGGGTGCCTGAGTCGAACCAGGTGAAGAGCTTGACGATCACCAGCTTGGCGTTGTCGGGGCCAAACCCGATGCTCACGAACACGAACACCGAGAGCGCCGCGGCAATCAGCAGCGCCGACGTCGTCACGATCTGCGCCGGCCGGTCGCCGATCACCCGGCAGAACAGGCCGGCGATGGCGGCCGCCAAGAGCGGCAACAGGACGATGAGCTTGATGGCAAGATCCATGGCTAACGTCCTCAGCGGGCGCGTTCCTCCCCGCGCGAAGCGGGGGGAGGTGTCCGCGCATCGGACGGAGGGGTCAAGGCGGACCGACAAAGAGCATGACCCCTCCGTCGCCGTATGACGGCGACACCTCCCCAGCGAAGCTGGGGAGGAAAGCTAATCTCAGCGGCGACCTCAGCCATGGCTCAGCCCTTCAACGCGTCGATGTCTTCGACCTCGATGGTTCCGCGGTTGCGGAAATAGACCACGAGGATGGCGAGGCCGATGGCGGCCTCGGCCGCCGCCACGGTCAGCACCAGCATGGCGAAGACCTGGCCCACGACGTTGCCCTGGAAGATCGAGAAGGCGACGAGGTTGATGTTGACCGCCAACAGCATCAGCTCGACACACATCAGGAGCACGATGACGTTCTTGCGGTTCAGGAAGATGCCCAGGATGCCCAGCGTGAACAGCACGCCGGCCACGAACAGGTATTGGCCGAGCCCGATCACGAAACACCTCCCCCGGTCGGCACCTTGACCACGGTGATGGCCTGTTCCTTGGGCCGGTACAGCTGTTCGCTGATGCGCTGGCGGCGTACGCCGGGGCGGCGGCGCAAGGTCAGCACGATGGCCCCGATCATGGCGACCAGCAGCACCAGGCCCGCCACCTGGAAGAGATAGAAGTACTGGGTGTACAGCACTTGGCCGATCGCCCGGGTGTTGGTGATCGCCACGACCTGCGGCGCCGCTTTGCCCAGCTCGCCCAGGGTCGCCGTGCCGGAGCCGAACACGCCCAGGCCGAGCATGATCTCGCAGAACAGCACGATGCCGATCAGGGCGCCGACCGGCAGGTACTTGAGGAAGCCCTCGCGCAGCCTGGTGACGTTGATGTCGAGCATCATGACCACGAACAGGAACAGCACGGCCACGGCGCCGACGTAGACGATGATCAGGATCATGGCGATGAACTCCGCGCCGATCAGCAGCATCAGCGCGGCGGCATTGAAGAACGCCAGGATCAGGAACAGGACCGAGTAGACCGGATTGCGCGACACCACGACCATGGCCGCGGACGCCATGACGACGAAGGCGAAGACATAGAAGGCGATGGCCTGAAGCAGCATGATCTCCCCTCTTCGCCGCCGTCAGCGATACGCCGCGTCGCGCTGGAGATTGGCCGCAATAAGGCTCTCCCACTGGTCGCCGTTGGCGAGGAGCTTCTGCTTGTCGTACATCAGCTCCTCCCTAGTCTCGGTGGTGAACTCGAAATTCGGCCCCTCGACGATGGCGTCCACCGGGCAGGCTTCCTGGCAGAAGCCGCAGTAGATGCACTTGGTCATGTCGATGTCGTAGCGCGTGGTGCGCCGGCTGCCGTCGTCGCGCGGCTCGGCCTCGATGGTGATGGCCTGCGCCGGGCAGATCGCCTCGCAGAGCTTGCAGGCGATGCAGCGCTCCTCGCCGTTTGGATAGCGGCGCAGCGCATGCTCGCCACGAAACCGTGGGCTGAGCGGGCCCTTTTCGTGGGGGTAGTTCACCGTGACCTTGGGTTTGAACATGTACTTCAAGGTCAGCATGAAGCCCGTCACCAGCTCGGTGAGCAGGAAGGCGCGGGCGGTACGGTCGAGCGAGGCCATGTGCGTCTTGTCCCCGTCAGAAGGATTTCGGCACCCAGCCGCCCAACTGCAGGACGGCGGCGGTGATCACGACCCAGCCGAGCGACACGGGCAGGAACACCTTCCAGCCCAGCCGCATCAGCTGGTCATAGCGGTAGCGAGGCAAGGTCCCCTTGGTCCAGCTGAAGACGAACAGCAGCAGCGCGATCTTCAGGCAGAACCATATGAGGCCAGGAATCCAAGTGAAGGGCGGGTACGGGATGGGCGACATCCAGCCGCCCAGGAACAATACCGACCCCATGGCGGAGAGCAGGATCATGTTGGCGTATTCGCCCAGGAAGAACAGGGCGAAGGGCATCGACGAATATTCGGTCTGAAAGCCCTGCACCAGCTCGGCCTCCGACATCGGCAGATCGAACGGCGTGCGGTTGGTCTCCGCCAGCGCCGAAATGAAGAAGATCACGAACATCGGCAGCAGCGGCAGCCAGAACCAGTTCCAGAACCAGCCCGACTGGGCGATCACCACCTGGGTGAGGTTGAGTGAGCCCACGCACAAAAGCACGGTGATCAGCACGAAACCGATCGACACCTCGTAGGACACCATCTGCGCCGCCGAACGCAGCGCGCCCAAGAAGGCATACTTCGAATTGGAGGCCCAGCCGGCGACGATGATGCCGTAGACGCCGAGCGAGGAGATGGCGAAGAGATAGAGGATGCCAACGTTGATGTCGGAGATCACCAACCCGTCGCCAAAGGGTATCACGGCCCAGGCGATCAGCGCCGTCATGAAGGTGATCATGGGCGCGATCAGGAACAGCACCTGGTTGGCGCTCGACGGAACGATGGTCTCCTTCAGCAACAGCTTGAGGCCATCGGCAAAAGGTTGCCAGAGCCCGAATGGCCCGACGACGTTGGGGCCGCGGCGAAGCTGGATCGATGCCCAGACCTTGCGGTCGACGTAGGTCATGTAAGCGACGGCAACCAGCAGCGGGACCGTGACGAGCAGGCATTCCGCCAGGATGACGATCGCCTGGCCGAGCCAGTACGTGGTGAAAAAGTGATACAGGTCGGCCCACATGCCCCTACTCCGCCGCCATCGCCTGCCCGCGGCTCGCAGTGCACTCTGCCATGGTGCGCGAGGCGCGGCTGATCGGACAGGTCATGAAGAAATTGGTGATCGGCGACACGAAGGGCGAATCGGACGCGCTGCCGCCCTGCCCGAACGGACCCCAGCTGCCGGGTTGCTGCTCGTTGATGGCGCCGAAGCTGCGATTGACCACCACCAGGCGCGACCGAACCTGGTCGAGCGTGTCGTACGGCAAGCGCTTGCCGAGCCGGTCGGACAGGGCGCGCAGGATGGCCCAGTCCTCGCGCGCTTCGCCAGGCGGATAGCTGGCGCGGAAGCCCTGCTGCACGCGGCCCTCGGTGTTGACGTAGGTGCCGTTCTTCTCGGTGTAAGCCGCACCCGGCAGGATGACGTCGGCGCGATGGGCGCCGGCATCGCCGTGATGGCCCTGGTAGATCACGAAGGCCTTGCCCAACCGCTTGGTATCGATCTCGTCGGCCGCCAGCAGGTAGACGGCGGAAATCTCGCCCTTCTCGCAGCCGGCCAAAATGCCCTCGACGTCGCGGCCGCCCTCGCCCGGCACCAGGCCGAGATCAAGGCCGCCGACGCGGGCCGCGGCGGTGTGCAGGACGGCAAACCCGTTCCAGTCCTCGCGCACCGCGCTCAGCTTCTCGACCAGCTCGCGCGCCATGGCCAGCACGGCCGCCCCGTCCGGCCGGGCGACCGCGCCCATCCCGACGATGACCAGCGGATGCTTGGCGGCCTTGAGCTTCTCGAAGAAGCTCAGCTTGCCGTCGACCAGCTCGCGCAGCGACGCCGGGCCGGCGCCCAGACGCTCGACCGGGTAGGTGAGATCGACGGCTGGTCCGATACTGCCGATCGGGCAAGGGCCGTGCAGGTAGCGCTTGCGGATGCGCGCGTTGAGCACGGGCGCTTCCCAGCGCGGATTGCTGCCAACAAGCAGGATGGCGTCGGCCTGGTCGATGCCGCGAATGCCTGCGTTGAAAATGTAGCTGCCGCGCGGGCCATCGAGCTTGGCGCCGTCCTGGCGGCAATCGATGTTGGGCGACCCCAAGGCGTCCATCAGGTCTTTTAGCGCGAGCATCGACTCCGCGTCGCATTGGTCGCCGGCGATGGCCGCGACCTTGCCGCCCTCGAGGTTGCCCAGCTTGGCGGCAATGGCAGCAAATGCCTCGGCCCACGTCGCCTCGGCGAGCTTGCCCTGCTTGCGGACGTACGGCCGGTCCAGCCGCTGGAAGCGCAGGCCGTCGACCGCGTGCCGGGTCTTATCCGAGATCCACTCCTCGTTGATGTCGTCGTTCAGGCGCGGCAGCACGCGCATCACCACCGCGCCGCGCGTGTCGACCCGGATGTTGCAGCCTTGCGCGTCCATGACGTCGACCGATTCGGTCTTGCCGAGCTCCCAGGAACGCGCCTCGAAGGCGTAGGGCTTGGAGGTGAGCGCGCCGACCGGGCAGAGGTCGACGATGCAACCCGACAGCTCGCTCTGCAGCGTGTGCCGCACGTAGGTCGTCACCTCCATGCTCTCGCCGCGGCCGGTGGCGCCGAGCTCCTCGATGCCCGCCACCTCGGTCGCGAAGCGGATGCAGCGCGTGCAGTGGATGCAGCGGTTCATCGAGGTCTTGACGATCGGCCCCAGCTCCTTGTCGGGCACCGCGCGCTTGTTTTCGTGGTAGCGGCTGCGGTCGAAGCCGTAGGCCATCGCCTGGTCCTGCAGGTCGCACTCGCCGCCCTGGTCGCAGATCGGACAATCCAGCGGATGGTTTATGAGCAGGAACTCCATCACGCCGTTGCGCGCCTTCTGCACCATGGGCGTGTTGGTGAAGATCTCCTGCTTGTCACCGACGGGCAGCGCGCAGCTTGCCTGCGGCTTGGGCGGGCCGGGCTTCACCTCGACCAGGCACATGCGACAGTTGCCGGCGATCGACAGGCGCTCATGGTAGCAGAAACGCGGAATCTCCAGCCCAGCCAGCTCACAGGCCTGCAGTACCGTGATGCCCGCCGGAACCTCGAGCTCTTCGCCGTTGATCTTGACCTTGGGCATTGCTCGTCCCCTGCCCTACTCGGCTGCCAGCTTCTGGGTTCGCGCGCGGATGCGCGCTTCCATTTCTGGCCGGAAGTGGCGGATCAAGCCCTGGATCGGCCAAGCGGCCGCGTCTCCCAGGGCGCAGATCGTGTGGCCCTCGACCTGCTTGGTGACATCCTCCAGCGCATCGATCTCCTCGATGCGCGCGTCGCCCAGCACCATGCGTTCCATCACGCGCCACATCCAGCCGGTGCCCTCGCGGCAGGGCGTGCACTGACCGCAGCTCTCGTGCTTGTAGAACTGGCTCAAGCGGGCGATCGCCTTGATGACGTCGGTCGATTTGTCCATGACGATGACCGCCGCCGTGCCGAGGCCCGACTTCTGGTCGCGCAGCGAATCGAAATCCATCAGGACCGTGTCGCAGATCGACTTGGGCAAGAGCGGCACGGAGGCACCGCCCGGTATCACCGCCAAAAGATTGTCCCAGCCGCCACGCACGCCGCCGGCATGGCGGTCGATCAGCTCGCGCAGCGGGATGCCCATCTCCTCCTCGACATTGCACGGCTTGTTGACGTGCCCGGAGATGCAGAAAAGCTTGGTGCCGGTGTTGTTGGGTCGGCCGATGCCGCCAAACCACGGCGCGCCGCGGCGCAGGATGGTCGGCGCGACGGCAATCGATTCGACGTTGTTGACCGTGCTCGGGCAGCCGTAGAGGCCGGAGCCGGCCGGGAACGGCGGCTTCAGCCGCGGCATGCCTTTCTTGCCTTCCAGGCTCTCGAGCAGCGCCGTCTCCTCGCCGCAGATGTAGGCGCCGGCGCCGCGATGCACGTAGAGGTCGAAGTGCCAGCCCGAGCCGCAGGCGTTCTTGCCCAGCAGGCCCGCCTCGTATGCCTCCTTGATCGCCGCGATCAACGTCTCGGCTTCGTTGTAGAACTCGCCGCGCACGTAGATGTAGCCGGCGTGGGCACGCATCGCGAAGCCCGCGACCAGGCAGCCTTCGACCAGCAGGTGCGGATCATGACGCATGATGTCGCGATCCTTGCAGGTGCCAGGCTCCGATTCGTCGGCATTGACCACGAGATAGTGCGGCCGGTCCTTCACCTCCTTGGGCATGAAGGACCATTTCAGCCCGGTCGGGAATCCCGCGCCGCCGCGGCCGCGCAGGCCCGACTTTTTCATCTCGTCGATGATGGCGTCCTGGCCCCTCTCGAGGATGGCCTTGGTGTTGTCCCAGGCGCCGCGCGCACGGGCCGCCGACAGGCGCCAATCGTGGATGCCGTAGAGGTTGGTGAAGATGCGGTCCTTGTCGGCAAGCATCGTCGTCTACTCACTTTTAAGCGTCGTTGGCCCGCCGACCGGCGCCGACGTCTGGCGGTCCACCTGCGGCCCGGGCTTGGGCGTCTCGCCGCGGCGGAAGGCGTCGAGCACCTTCTTCATCGAGTCCGCGTCGAGGTCTTCGTAGAAATCGTCGTTGATCTGCACGACCGGCGCGTTCACGCAGGCGCCGAGGCATTCGACTTCCTGCAGGCTGAAGGTCTTGCCGTCGACCGCTTCCTCGCAGGCCTTCATGATCGCATCCGAGCCGCGCAACCAGCAGGGCGTCGTGGTGCACACCTGCAGCAGGTAGCGGCCCTTCGGCTTGAGCTGGAACATCGTATAGAAGGTCGCGATCTCGTAGACGCGGATCGGCGCCATATCGAGAAGCTTCGCCGCCTCGTCCATTGCCGCGCGCGGCAGCCAGCCGTGCTGGCGCTGCGCGACATCGAGAACGCCGATCACCGCGCTCGCCTGCCGGCCCGGCGGGTAGTTGGCCATCAGCGCCTTGGCCTTCTCCAGATTCTCGGGCGTGAAGGCAAAGTGCTCGACCTTGGGGACGTCCTGCGGATCGGCGGTGATCATCGACATTGCGGGGCTCCTAGCGGTCGATCTCGCCGAACACGATGTCGAGCGAGCCGATATTGGCCGACATGTCGGCGAGCTGGTGGCCCTTGGTCATCATGTCGAGCGCCTGCAGATGCGGGAATCCCGGAGCGCGGATGTAGCAGCGATAAGGCCGGTTAGTGCCGTCCGAGACGAGGTACACGCCGAACTCGCCTTTGGGCGCCTCGACCACGGTGTAGGTCTCGCCGGGCGGCACCTTGTAGCCCTCGGTGTAGAGCTTGAAATGATGGATCAGCGCTTCCATCGAATGCTTCATCTCGCCACGCCGCGGCGGCGCGATCTTGCGATCGTCGATCTGCACCGGGCCGGTCACCGTTCGCAGCGCCGCCACGCACTGCTCCATGATGCGCGCGCTCTGGACCATCTCCTCGATGCGCACCAGGTAGCGGGCGAAGCAGTCGCCGGTCTTGCCGACCGGGATGTCGAAATCCATGCGGTCGTAGACGTCGTAGGGTTGCGCCTTGCGCAGGTCCCAGGCGATGCCGGAGGCGCGGATCATCGGGCCGCTGAAGCCCCAGTCGAGCGCCTGCTGCGCCGACACCACGCCGATGTCGACGGTGCGCATGCGGAAGATGCGGTTGTCGTTCAGCAGGTCCTCGAGGTCCTTCACGAACGGCCAGAACTGCTTGATCCACGCCTCGATGCCGTCGAGCATGCCGTCGGGCAGGTCCTGGTGCACGCCGCCGGGCCGGAAGTAGGCGGCATGCATGCGCGAGCCGCTCACGCCTTCGTAGAACTCCATCAGGAGCTCGCGCTGCTCGAAGCCCCACAGGGGCGGCGTCAGCGCGCCGGTGTCCATGGCGAAGGTCGTGACGTTCAACAGATGATTGAGCACCCGCGTGAGCTCGGCGAACAGCACGCGGATGTACTGCCCGCGCTCGGGGACCGCGATGCCCAGCA
>JAFAKN010000490.1 GCA_019235415.1 Alphaproteobacteria bacterium | reverse complement strand
CCCGTGCCGCAACGCCTCGCCATTGCCCTCGCTCAGCACTGGCGTGAAGTGCAGGTTGGGATGCGACTGGGCGAGCGCGGCAAAATGGTCGTGCAGGTAGAGGTCGCGGTGGGAGCGGACGCCGAAATAGAAATAGATGTGCTGCGGCAGGGCCTTCTGCAGCGCGCGCTCGACCACCGACTTGATCGGCGCCATGCCCGAGCCGCCGGCCACGGCGATGATCGGCCCGCGATGCTGCTCGCGCAGATAGGAGGTGCCGAACGGACCTTCCACGCGCACGTGCTCGCCGATCTTCAACGTCTCGGCGACGTAGGCGCTGGTCAGGCCGCCTGCGGTACGCCGGACGTGGAATTCGAGCACCGGGTCGCCCGGCACGTTGGCCATGGAGTAGTCGCGCGGCGGCAGGCCGTCGAAGGTGACGGAGGCGAACTGGCCGGCGGAGAAGTCGAACGGGCCGCCCGACACGATCGCCAGCCGCACCCGCTTGATGTCGTGCGTGGCCTCGTCGATGCCCACGACCTTGCAGTCGAGCAGGCGGCGGGGATGGACGATCAGGTCGTCCTCCTCGAGCCAGGCGACCTCGCAGTCGTCCCACGGCACGGCGCGGCAGGCGAGGATCAGGCCGCGCGCCTTCTCCTCGTCGGAGAGAGCGAACTCCGAGTAGCCGTCGAGCGCGACCTCGCCCTTCACCAGGTGCGACTTGCAGGCGCCGCAATTGCCCGACTGGCAGCCGAACGGGTAGGCGATGCCGGCATCGAGCGCCGTCGCCAGGATGGTGGCGCCGGTCGGGACCTCGATCGTGCGGTCGGCCTGTGCGATGCGGACTTTGAAGCTCATCGGGGTAAATTTGTTTGATCCCCAAACAATCTCCGTCTACCACTCCTGCCATGGGCCGTCCACCCGTCCCGACGCCTGTCCGCAAGCGCGCCAACACCAAGCAAGGCAGCGCCCCGCTCGATAGGGGCCTGCTGCCGTCGCTCCTGGGTTATGTCTTGCGCCGCACGCAGTCGGCAGTGTTCGGCGATTTCGCCGCGACCTTCGTCAAGGCGGGCGAGGCGCTGACGCCGGGCGAGTTCGGCCTGCTGGTGCTGGTCGAGCGCAATACGGGCCTCAGTCAGATGACGCTGGCGCGGGCCCTGGGCATCGATCGCTCGACCCTCGTGCCGATACTCGATCGGCTGCAGGCGCGCGGCCTTCTGATGCGCCATCGCTCGCCAACCGACGGCAGAACGCATGCCCTGCAGCTGACGGCCGACGGCGAGAAGGCGCTGAGCCGTTTCACGCGCCTGGTGCGCTCGCACGAAAAGCGCATTGCCTCGGGGCTTTCGTCGACCGAAATCACCGTCTTGATTGCGCTTCTCGACAAGGTGCACAGGAGCGCCCGTTCGTAGCGTCACCCGAGTCCCAGCGATGAATTCAGCCCACCCCGATTTCCAGCACATGCCCAAGGACCTCTTGCACGATGACGAAATCCTGAAAGCCTTGAAGGCCGAGCAGCCGGCGGCGGTGCGGACGCTGAACGGCGAACTGCTCGACATCGATTCGGCGCGCGGCTATGCGCGCTACCGCTTCGAGGTCGTGCCGGCGTTCTGCCATTCGCAAGGCAAGATCTGCCAGGGCGGCTTCCTCACCGGCATGGTCGACACGGCAATGGCCAACGCCGCCATCGCCAAGGGACGGTTGTCGGTCGCGGTGCCGACGCTCGAGGTCAAGGTCAGCTTCTTCGAGGCGATGGGGCCCGGCATCGTTTACGCTGAGGGCCGCGTGCTGCGCTGGGGCGGTTCGGTCGGCTTCCTGGATGGCGATCTCAAGGACGAGAAGGGCCGGCTGATCGTGCACGCCACGTCGACGGTCAAGATCGTGCGGCCGAAGAAGTGACAGGCGATATCTGTCATCCCGAGCGTAGCGAGGGATCCTTCCTGCGGCCCTAAGTATCCCTCGCTCCGCTCGGGATGACAGGATTGGCGCTCGGGATGAGGTGGGGTTAACCGAATCGGTTCAACCAATGCTCGGCGATCTGCCGCCGCGTCGCGAACCAGGCGCCGCCTTTTGCCCTCATGTGCCCCACGATGCGGTCGAGGGCGGCGATCCTTCCCGGCCGGCCGATCATGCGGAGGTGCAGGCCGATCGACATCATCTTGGGATGTCGCTCGCTTTCGGCCCACAGCGTGTCGAAGGCATCGGTCGTGTATTGGGCGAAATCCCGCGCCGTCACGAACCGTTGGGAGCCCTGATGGTAGTGCATGTCGTTGGTGTCGAAGCTGTAGGGCACCACCAGATGCCGCTTGCCCGCGACCTCGACGAAGAACGGCAGGTCGTCGGAATAGTCGTCGCTGTCGTAGAGGAAGCCGCCTTCCTCGACCAGCAGGCGGCGCGTGTTGGGTGATGGCGTCGAACGGGTGTGCCAGCCGACGGGCCGCGTGCCGGCGATCGCGGCCAGCGTCTTGACGGTGCGGGCGATCACTTCGCGCTCGGCCGCTTCCTCCATGTGGGCATGCTTTTCCCAGCGCCAGCCGTGGCAGGCGATTTCGTGGCCGCGCCGGACCGCGTCCTCGACCAGCCAGGGAGAAAGCTCGGCGGCGCGGCCGCAGGTGCTGACGGTGGCGGGTA
>JAFAKN010000220.1 GCA_019235415.1 Alphaproteobacteria bacterium | reverse complement strand
CGCCGATCACCGACATCCCGGCGCAGGCCCGGGCGGCGGAGCAGGGCGGGGCGTCGACCCTGTGGATCGCCTGCCATCTTTTCTTGCGCGATCCCGTCACCATGGCGGCGCTCGCGCTCGGCGCCACCCAGCGCATCAAGATCGCGCTGATGGCCATGAGCCCCTACTCGATGCATCCGGTGCTGATCGCCATGGCGGCGGCCGCGCTCGACGAGATGTATCCCGGCCGCGTGATCCTCTGCCTTGGAGCGGGCGCGCCCGCCGATCTTTTAGCCGCCGGCATCGACGCCCCGCGGCCACTGAAGACGATCGGCGAGGCCGTCGCCATTTGCCGCTCGCTGCTCGCCGGCGAGATGGCCGACTTCCATGGCGAGGTGTTCAACGTGTCGGGCCGGCGGCTGGCCAACCGGCCGCGCCCAGGGCCGCACCCAGGGTCGCGGCAACTGCCGATCGTGCTCGCCGCGTCGCGGCCGAACATGTTGAAGCTGGCCGGCCGCGCCAGCGACGGCGTGCTGATATCGGCTGCGACCTCGGCTCCGTTCGTGAAGGCCTGCCTCGCGCAGGCAAGCGAAGGCGCGGCTGGCCGTCCGTTGCGTAGGCTCGGGATCGTCTACACCCGACTGGGCGGCAGCGAGAAGGAGGCGATCGATCCGATCCGCCGGCCGATCGGCTTCGTGCTGCGCGGCGCACATCACGCCGAGAACATCCGCCTATCTGGCGCGACGCTCGATCAGGCGGCCCTTGCCGCGGCCTATGCGGCGGAGAATTTCAGCGAGGTCGAACGGCTGGTCAGCGACGAGGTCGTGCGCCTGCATGCGGCCTGCGGCACGCCGGCCCAGGTCAAGGCGCGGCTCGACGAGTATCGCGCGTTCGGCCTCGACGAGGTGATCCTGGGCGGGTTGGACGACGTTCCCTCGATCGAGAAGGCGTTGGCGGCCGCGCATGGAAAGACTGCATGAAGTTCAGCATCAGCCTGCCGACCGGCTTTGAAGGCGTCATGTATCCCATCCCGTTCGTCGAGCCGAGCGACTTCGTGCGGCTCGCCCAGCTCTGCGAGCGGTTGGGCTACGATTCGGTGTGGGGCAACGACCACATCACCAGCCAGCACTATGTGCGTGAGCTCTATCCCGATCGCGCGCCGAATTTCTACGAGCTTTTAACGGTGCTGTCGTTCTGCGCCGCCGCCACCAGCCGCATTCGGGTCGGCACGGCGCTGGCCGTGCTGCCGATGCGTGATCCCTTCTGGCTCGCCAAGCAGGCCGCGACCATCGACCAGCTGAGCAGCGGGCGGCTGGTGCTGGCGCTGGGCGTCGGCGCCTATCGCGAGGAGTTCGCCGCCTGGGCGCCGCGGCTCGCCCCCAAGGCGCATCGCGGGGAGATGATGGACGAGGGCCTCGAGCTGATGCGCCGACTGTTCACCGAGCGCCGGGTGACGCACCAAGGCAAGTACTATGCGGTGCGCGATCTGGAGATGTATCCCAAGCCCAAGCGCGAGCCGTTCGCGCTGTGGCTGGGCGGCCACAACATGGCGACGGTCGCGCGCACGGCGAAGCTCGCGATGGGATGGCTGGGCGGATGGCGGCCGTGGCCCGAGCTCGAGGAGCGCATCAAGACCTTGAAGGCGATGGCGGCCGGGTTCGGTCGCAATCCGGACGAGATCGAGATCGCGCCGCAATTCTCGCTCACCATCGCCAACACCGCCGAAGAAGCGGAGAAGCGCTACATGGCGTCGGGCCTGGTGGCGCATCGCAAATCACTGGCCTACACCGGGCGCGACCTCACCAAGCAGGTCGTCGCCAACCTGGTGGGCTCGCCCGATCTGATTCGCGAGAAGGTCGCCGGCCTGGCCAGGATCGGCGTCGACCACGCCTGCGCGCTGATGATCCCGGCCGACAGCATCGCGGAGTTCGAGGACCAAGTGGAATGGTTCGCCAAGGTCATGGCGCTGTAGCCTTCAGGACCGCGGCCGCTTGTCCTGAGTCGTGCCGTCACCTCTCCCGTCTTACGGGGGAGGTGCCGCGTCTTACGCGGCGGAGGGGGAAGGCGACGCGGAAGATTCTCGCAAATTCCAGATCTGGAACGGGAAGCACCGTTCGCGTGGCCTTCCCCCTCCGGCGCTTCGCGCCACCTCCCCCGTAAGACGGGAGAGGGCCGGCCTTTTCACTCCCCGCCGTGCGCTGGCGGGCCGCTCGCTCCCATGCCTTCGACGGGCAGCTCGAGGTCGATGCTGCCGGCCTTCTCGAAGACCAGCGTCAGCGGCACCTTGCTGTCTTTCGTGAACGGCGCCTTGAGCCCCGTGAACATGACGTGAAAACCGCCGGGCTTCAGCTCGACGGTGCCCCCGGGAGGGATCTCTATGCCCTTCTCGACCGGGCGCATGCGCATCACGTTGCCGTCCATCTTCATCTCGTGGACTTCGACTTTTTCTGCAGACGGACTCTTGGCGGCGATCAGCCGATCGGCCGCCGTGCCGGTATTGGTGATCACCAGGAACCCGCCGGCGGCTTGCGCAGTGGCCGGCGTGGCACGCGTCCACGGCTGGCGGATCTCCATCGGGCCAACCTTGTAGTCCTTTGCGAGCGCTGGCAGCGGGGCGAACGCGAGCAGAAGCGCGAGCACGATGCGGGCGGTCATTGCAGCTTCTCCTGGTGGTTTGCCTTGGATTGGGCGTCGAGCCAGGCGCGCACGCGGTCGAGATCGGCGACGCCGGTCAGCACGGTGGTCTTGCCGTCGCGATCGATGAGCAGGGTGCGCGGCAGCTCCCCGACCCATGCCGGGTCGATCTCGTAGCGCAGTTTCTCGTAGAAGCTATCGCTGAAGCTCCAGCTCTCGCTGTTGCCGAGCCCCGCGGACGAAAGCAAGTCTGACGCGCGCTCAGGGTCCTGAGGCAGCGGGTCGGCCGCGACCAGCACGAGCTTCAAATCG
>JAFAKN010000148.1 GCA_019235415.1 Alphaproteobacteria bacterium | reverse complement strand
GCTGACGCCGGAGCGCAACCTCAAGCTCGTCATGAAGGCCGGCGTGATCTGCAAAGACGAGCTGGGCAGCTGACGACGGCGCGCTGGGGGCGCGCGACTCCAGTCGCGCGTCTTTTCCCTCTCCGCGGAAGATCGCGCCACTGGAGTTGTCCATCGGCGAAGCCGACCCTCGAGGATGAAACGGTGGCGAGGCTTGATGATATGATGGAGGAAGCCGTTGGCCCAGAGGTCGGCCACCACAGTGGTGCAGGCGAGCCCGAACTGGAGTTTGACCGGGCAGTCCAGAGCACCCTCGATTGTCGCCACGGGTCGCCGTGCGGCCCCGGAGCACGTTTGTTAGATTTCATGACGAGGACTGCCACGCCGACGGCACACCCGCAGTTGGAGGCAAGCATGGAAGTCCTTCATGAGCGTTGCGCAGGCCTCGATGTTCACAAGAACACGGTGGTGGCCTGCGTCCGTGTGCTGCAAGCCGACAAGGTCGAACGCGAAGTTCGAACCTTCAAGACGATGACGCGGGACCTGCTGGCGCTTTCGGACTGGCTGGATGGTCATGGCGTGAGGCACGTGGTGATGGAGGCGACCGGGGTCTACTGGAAGCCGGTATGGCATATCCTGAGCGACGGCGAGTTCGAGCTGGTGCTGGCCAACGCGGCGCACGTCAAGAACGTGCCGGGACGCAAGAGCGACGTGAGCGACGCGCAGTGGCTGGCGGATCTGGAGGCGCATGGGCTGATCCGGCCGAGCTTCGTGCCGGACGCCGCGACGCAAGAGCTGCGCAGCCTTCTGCGGACGCGCAAGCAGCTGGTGCGCGAACGGACCAGCCATACGCTGCGCCTCCAGAAGACGCTGGAGGATGCCAACGTCAAGCTCGACTCGACGATCAGCAACATCATCGGCCTGAACGGGCGGCGGATGATCGAGGCGATGGTGGCTGGCGAGAGTAATCCAGAGACCCTGGCCGGCTTGGCCGACAGGCGCATCAAGGCGTCGCCCCAGGAACTGTGCGAAGCGCTGCGCGGGCGCGTCACCAAGCACCATCGCTTCCTGCTGGGGCTGCATTTGGGCCACATCGACGCCATCAATGCGGCGATCGACAGGATCGACGGGGAGATCGAGGCCGACTTGCAGCCCTTTCGCGACGCCGTCGAGCTGCTGACGACGATCCCAGGGGTCAGCGACCTCGCCGCGCAAGGCATCGTGGCCGAGATCGGCCTGGATATGAGCCGCTTTCCCACCGTGGGCCATCTCATCTCCTGGGCAGGCCTTTGTCCCAGGAGCGATCAGAGTGCCGGCAAGCGCCGCTCGACCCGTGTGCGCAAAGGGGCCGGTTGGCTGAAGACCCTGCTCGTTCAATGTGCCTGGGCGGCATCGAAGACTAAAGCCACCTACTTGCACAGCCAGTTCGCCCGCATCAGGGCCCGGCGCGGCGAGAAGAAGGCCATCGTCGCCGTCGCCGCCTCCATCCTCACCGCCGCCTACCATATGCTCAGCACCGGAACCGTCTATCACGACCTCGGGCCTGCCCACTTCGACCGACGCCGCAAGGACGCTCGCGTTCGAAGCCTCCTCACCAGCCTCCGCCGTTTGGGCTACGTCACTAACCTCGCCCCACTCCAACCGGAGCCCCTTCCGGTTGTTTCTTGTTAGTGGCGCGCTCCCGGCAATGAGCCGTGCATCAGCCCAAATACGTCGCCGACACGCCGCCGTCGACGACCAGGGTGTGGCCGTTGACGAACGACGCCGCGGGCGAGGCGAGGAACACCGCGGCACCGGCGATCTCCCACGGCTCCGCCCAGCGCTTCAGCGGGCAACGCTCGCGCTGGCGCTCACCGGCCGGCGACACGGCGAGCTGGGCGTTGGTCTCGGTGGCGAAGAAGCCCGGCGACAGCGCGTTGCAGGTAACGCCGCGGGCACCGAACTCGGCAGCGAGCGCGCGGGCGAACGCCGACAGGCCACCCTTCGCCGTGGCGTAGGACACCGCGCCGGGGACGGCGAGGTCGCCCACGATCGAGCTGACCAGGATCAGCCGTCCCCAGCCGCGCTCGATCATGCCGGGCAGCAGCAGCTTGACCAGGGCATGCGCGGCAACGAGATCGACATCGATCAGGCGCGCGAAGGCGTCGTGGTCGATCTCGGCGAACGGCCGTCGGTCGCGCTCGCCGACATTGTGCACCAGGATGTCGATCGGCCCGGCATTGCCGAGCTCGACCGCCATGGCCGCGCGGTCCGCCATGTCGAAGCAGACCGCGCCGGCGTCGCGCCCGGCCGTCTCCAGCTCGGCCACGCGCGGCGCCAGCCGGCTGCGGGCGCGACCGTGCAGCAGCACCTTGGCGCCGGCCTCGGCCAGCCCCTTGGCCATTTCCCAACCCAGCCCGCGCGCCGACCCGGTGATGAGGGCGGCACGGCCGTCGAGCCGAAAGCGGTCGGGGAAGATCGACATGGTGCGGAGTTGCTCCCGTTGTGACGACACTAGTCTGTCATCCCGAGGCCGAAGGCCGAGGGATCCTTCCTGCTGCCGAAGGATCCCTCGCTGCGCTCGGGATGACAGGAATTTCTGCCGCGACTATTTCATCACAAGCCCTTAGCTTCGTATTGGCGAATGCTGCAACTGCCCAAAGTCATCGGCCATCGCGGTGCCGCGGCCTACGCGCCGGAAAACGCGTTGGAATCCTTCCGCGAGGCGCGTCGGCGCGGCGCCACCTGGGTGGAGACCGACGTCAAGCTGACGGCCGACGGCGTTCCCATCCTGATGCACGACGACTCTTTTAAGCGTACGACGGGCGTCGATCGGCTGGTGGCCGAGACGCCGCGTGTAGAGCTGCCCGAGGGCGTGCCGACATTAGAAGAGGCGATTGCCTGCTTCGGCGCGCTGGGGCTCGGCTGCAATGTCGAGATAAAACCCTGTCCGGGCCGCGCAGCCGAGACCGCGCAAGGCGCCGTGCGGACCTTGCGGCACTGCTGGCCGCAGCACCTGCCCGCTCCGCTGCTCTCGAGCTTCACGGAGCCGTCGCTCGCCGCCGCCCGCGATGCCGCTCCTGAATTCGACCGGGCGCTTCTGCTCGACGCCTTCGTCGAGGATTGGCGCGCGCGGGCCGAAGCCCTCGGCGTTGTCGGCATCAACACCAACGGCGCGCGACTGACCGGGCCGTGGGCCTGCGCCATCAAGCAGGCCGGCTTCGTACTCGGCGCCTACACCATCAACGACCCTGATGTGGCGCGGGCGTTGTTCGGCATGGGCGTCGACTTCGTCTTCAGCGACGCGCCGGACCTGATCCTCGCCGTCGCCGGCTGACGGGCTTCCTTTCTTTGCACAGCCGTGCTCGACTGTCATGAAGTCGGAACACAATCGACACATAGCAGTCGTGCGGGCCGTCGATACCGTCGACGGGGAGGACCATCAGGGAGGTCTTTGGGAATGATGCGGAAAATATTGTCGGCCGCCGCAGCGGCGGCCGCGGCTACGGCCATTGTGGCAACCGCGTCCAGCGCCTGGGCGCAGATCGAGATTCAGTTTTGGCACGCCATGGGCGGCAAGCTCGGCGAGACCGTCGCCAACCTCACCGACGAATTCAACAAGTCGCAAAAGGAGTACAAGGTCAACGCGGTCTTCAAGGGCTCCTATCCGGAGACCCTGACGGCAGCCGTCGCCGCCTTCCGCGCCAAGCAGGGCCCGGACATCGTGCAGGTGTTCGAGGTCGGCACCGCGACCATGATGGCCGCCAAGGGTGCGGTCTATCCGGTTTATCAGCTGATGGCCGACACCCAGGAGCCGTTCGATCCCAAGGCCTTCATCGCGCCGGTCTACGGCTACTACTCGACGACCGATGGCAAGCTCCTCTCCATGCCGTTCAACTCCTCGACGCCGGTCTTCTACTGGAACAAGGAGATGTTCCAGAAGGCCGGGCTCGATCCCAATACGCCGCCCAAGACTTGGAAAGAGGTCGGCGATGCGGCCGCCAAGCTGATCGCCTCGGGCGCCAAGTGCGGGCTCGCCGTCGAATGGCAGACCTGGATCCTGCTTGAGAACTACGGCGCCTGGCACAACCTGCCGTTCGCCACCAAGGCCAACGGCTTCGGCGGCACCGACATCGAGCTCAAGTTCAACGACGAGCCACGCGTAAAGCTGATCGCGATGCTGGCCGACTGGGCCAAGGACAAGCGCTTCGTCTATGGCGGCCGCGAGGGAAGGCCGTCGGCGCTGATGACCTCGGGCGACTGCGGCATGGAGCTCGGCTCGACCGGCACCGCCTCGCAGCTCTTCGCCTCGCTCAAGCCCGAAAACGTCGGCATCGCCATGATGCCCTACTCCCCCGAGGTGAAGGCCGAGCCCCAGAATTCCATCATCGGCGGCGCCACCCTGTGGACCCTGCAGGGCCATCCGAAGGAGGAGTACAAGGGTGTCGCCCGGTTCTTCACCTATCTGACCAAGCCGGAAGTCGCAGCCAAGTGGCATCAGGACACGGGTTACGTCCCCGTCACTCTCGCCGCCGCCAAGCTCACCGAGGAATCGGGCTTCTACAAGAAGAACCCCGGTCGCGACGTCGCGGTCAAGGAGCTGACGCTCAATCCGCCGACCGAGAACTCGAAGGGGTTGCGCATCGGCAACTTCATTCAGATCCGCGACGTCGAGGACGAGGAACTGGAAGCGGTGTGGACCGGCAAGAAGGACGCCAAGACGGCGCTCGACGAAGCCGTCAGGCGCGGCAACGAACTGCTGCGCAAGTTCGAGGCCGCGAACAAGTAGAAGCGACGAGGTCGCCATCCCCCTCCGGCCTTTGGCCACCTCCCCCTACGGGGGAGGCTGGGAGGGGGAAGGCAACCGACAGGCTGCATGGAAAAGCGCGTTACCTTCAACGAACGATGGCTGCCCTACCTTCTGGTGGCGCCGCAGATCCTGATCACGCTCGTCTTCTTCTTCTGGCCCTCGGCGCGCATGATCTGGCAGTCGACGCTGCTCGAGGATACGTTCGGCGGCAATACGAAATTCGTCTGGTTCGACAATTTTGCCGGCCTGTTCCACGACGACTCGTATTTCGCCTCCGCGCGCCTGACGCTGGTTTACAGCTTCCTGGTGGCGGGGCTGGGACTGGCCATCTCGCTACTGCTGGCGGTCATGGCCGATCGCGTGATCCGCGGCGCAACCGTCTACAAGACGTTCCTGGTGTGGCCCTACGCGGTGGCGCCCGCGGTCGCGGGCGTGCTGTGGGGCTTCCTGTTCAACCCGTCGGTCGGCATCGTGTCGTGGCTCTTGAAGGGCATCGGCATCGATTTCAACTACGTGAGCAACGGCAACCAGGCGCTGCTGCTGATCGTGTTCGCCGCGGTGTGGAACCAGGTGAGCTACAATTTCCTGTTCTTCCTGGCTGGCCTGCAGTCGATCCCGCGCTCGCTGATCGAGGCCGCCGCCATCGACGGCGCAAGTCCCACCCGGCGCTTCTGGGACATCGTCTTCCCACTGCTCTCGCCCACCGGATTCTTCCTGCTGGTGGTCAATATCATCTATGCCTTCTTCGGCACCTTCGGTGTCGTCGATTCGGTCACCAAGGGCGGCCCGGCCAAGGCGACCGAAATCCTGGTCTTCAAGGTCTACAACGACGGCTTCCGCGGCCAGGACCTCGGCGGCTCGTCGGCCCAATCGGTGATCCTGATGCTGGTGGTGATCCTGCTCACCGTAGTGCAATTCCGCTTCATCGAGCGGCGGGTTCACTACTGAGGCCCATGCTCCAATGGTAGAGAACCGGCCCTTCCTGACGTTCCTCAGCCACTTCGTGGTGCTGCTGGGCGTGCTGATCGTCGGCTTTCCGGTATGGATGACGTTCGTCGCCTCGACGCACGATCAGGCCACCATGCTGCACGCGCCGATCCCGTTGTTGCCGGGGTCGCACCTCATCGAGAACTACCGGGAGGTGCTGACCTCCGGCTACAACCAGGGCTCGGGCGGCATCCCGATCGCCATGACCCTGTTGAACAGCCTCGTCATGGCGCTGGGCGTGGCGCTGGGCAAGATCGCGATCTCGATCATCTCAGCCTTCGCCATGGTCTATTTCCGCTTTCCCGGCCGCGCGATCTGCTTCTGGGCGATCTTCGTCACCCTGATGCTGCCGGTCGAAGTGCGGATCGTGCCGACCTACGGCGTCGTGGCCTCGCTCGGCATGCTCAATTCGTACTCCGGCCTGATCGTGCCCATCATCGCCTCGGCCACCGCCACCTTCCTGTTCCGCCAGTTCTTCATGAGCGTGCCCGACGAGCT
>JAFAKN010000537.1 GCA_019235415.1 Alphaproteobacteria bacterium | reverse complement strand
GATGACGGTGATCGCCTGCGCCGGCACGCCGTCGCGGACCAGGGCGTCCTTGACCGCATTGGCGCGGCGCAGCGACAGCGCCATGTTGTAGGCCTCGGGGCCCGACGTGTCGGTGTGGCCGGTCGCCGTGATGCGGGCGTTACCCTTCTGCTTGAAGGCGCTGGCCGCCTGCTGGATGGTGGCCAGGGCCTGCTGCGACAGGTTCGAGCGGTCCCAGTCGAAGAACACCATGAACGACGGCGGCGCGACGGCCGGCGGCGGCGGCGGCGGTGGCGGTGGCGCCGAGCCGAAGCGCAGCTGCAGGCCCAGCATGACGCTGAAGTTGTTGTTCGACCAGCTCGCGCCATTCACCTGCGGGTTCGACGAGCCGTAGTAGCGGCCGTCCAGGTTCACGCGGAAGTTGGTGTCGACGTTCCAGCCCAGGCCGATGATGCCCTGGTAGGCAAACACCGTGCTGCCGAGCGAGGAGTTGCCGTCGACGAAGCCGACGCCGGCGCCGGCGCCGATGTACGGCGTGATCACCGAGGCGGGCATGAAGTCGTACAACAGGTTGGCCAGGATGCCGAGCTGGCCGACCTGGCTCGCAACCGCGGTGCCCGGTGGGCCGTTATAGGTCTGGTTGTTGCGATAGACGCCCTCGATCTCGACGCGAGGACCGACGAAGTCGTAGCCGATCTGGCCACCCACCGCGAAACCCGTGTTGGGGGTCACGCCGAAGCCGTTGATCGTCGTGTTCAGGAGCCAGTTCGCACCGCCTTCAGCGCCGATATAGACGCCGGGCGACGGTGTCTGGGCCTGAGCCACAACCGGCAACGCAACCAGCGCCGCAGCGGCCAGCAAAGCCTTCTTCATAAGTTTCCCCTCGTTTACGAACCTGACGAGCATTCGAGAGGTTGGGCAGGCGACCAACCTTGAGGGCAAATATAGCCACTAGACCTAGGGACGAGCAATAAAGGCGGCATATGCTGGGCACCTCGGGGGCAAAGTGTGGCTTGCGCGCAACACTACAATTCACACCATCTGCCAACGCGCCAAACTGTCTTAGATGCGATAGGCCCGCCCAGCAAGTTGCTGACGATGTCGGCGGCACGGGAAGGCTGGGCGATCAACGGCCGAGGCGCCTGAATCCTCATCCGGGTCCGGCTGAGCATTTGCGAGCGACGATATCAGCAATCCAGAGACCACGAAAAGGGCAGTCTCTTTACGAAATTCACCTGACACGCTCCTCAGGACGATCCGCCTTGTCCGAGGCGGTTGAGGGCAGTGGGCCGAAAGCGTCGTTTTGTATCCGGCTGACTTGCGGTAAATCGTCGTTCAGGGAAACGACGAGGAAATCGCCATGGGCCAGTACAGCAAGGTCGAGATCGACGGGCGTCTGATGACCGTCACCATCAATCGGCCGGAAGTCTACAATGCCTGTCACCCCATGGCGAATGAGGAATTGGTCGCAGCCTTCGACGAGTTCCACGCCAACCCCGAGCTTTGGGTGGCCATCATCACGGGCGCCGGCGACAAGGCCTTCTGCGCCGGTAACGACTTGAAATATCATGCCGAATTGCAAGCTACGACGGGCAAGCGGCCAGTCCACCCGGCCAAGGGCTTCGGCGGCCTGACCAACCGCCATGATCTTGACAAGCCAGTCATCGCCGCGGTCAACGGTGTCGCCATGGGGGGCGGCTTCGAGATCGCCCTGGCCTGCGACCTCATCATCGCCTCCGACAAGGCGACCTTTGCCCTGCCCGAGCCGAAGGTCGGCCTGGCTGCCGGTGCGGGCGGCATGCAACGACTGGCCCGCATGATCCCGCTGAAGAAGGCGATGGGCATGATGCTGACGGGACGCCACGTCCCGGCCAAGGAGGGCTACGAGCTGGGCTTCGTCACCGCCGTCGTGCCGCATGCCGACCTCATGAAAGAGGCGCGACGCTGGGCCGACGACATCCTCGCCTGCTCGCCCATGTCGGTGCGCGCGACCAAGCAGGTGGTAATGCGCTCGCTCGACGTGCCAGCTTTGGAAGTTGCAACACACAACCAATACTACCCGGCGTTCGTGGCCATGGCCCACAGCGAGGATACGGTCGAGGGACCGAGGGCCTTCGCCGAAAAGCGCAAGCCCAACTGGAAAGGCCACTAGACCGCGACCGGAATGAGGGCCGTCCAGGGCGCCGATCTGCAATCGGCCGACAGCTACCACCTCCTCGAGCTCCCCACACCCGACCCCGGCCCGCAGGAGGTCCGGGTGCGTATCTCGGCTTGCGGCGTCGGTTATGTCGACGCCCTGGTCGCGCTCGGCCGGTATCAGGTGAGGCCGAAGCTGCCGCATAACCCGGGTTGGGAGGTCTCCGGCTGGATCGACGCAATCGGCGATGAGGTTCGAGACCTCTTGCCCGGCCAGCGGTGCCTGACGGTGGTGCGCGGCGGCGGCTTTGCCGAGTACGCCCTGGCGCGCGCCGGCGACGTGGTTGCCCTGCCGGACAACATGCGCCTCGATCAGGCGGCGGGCTTCTACTTGAACTACGGCACCGCGCTGCACGCCCTGCGCGATCGGGCCTATCTACAGCCAGGGGAAATCCTGCTGGTGATCGGCGCCGCGGGCGGCGTCGGATTGGCCGCGGTCCAGCTCGGCCGGCTGCTCGGTGCCACGGTCATCGCCGTCGCCTCGACGGCCGAGAAGCGCGCGCTCGCCCTGAAGTGCGGCGCAGCGCTCGCCTTGGACCGCGAGCCGGACGGTTGGCGCGATCGGCTGCGCGAGATGGCGCCGGGCGGCATAGACGTCGTGTTTGATCCGGTGAGCGGGCCGTTGCTGCAGCCCGCCTTCCGCTCGCTGAGGTGGCGCGGCCGCTATCTGGTCGTGGGCTTTGCCGCGGGTGCGATCCCTGCCCTGCCCCTCAACCTGCCGCTGCTGAAGGGATCGGCATTGATCGGCGTCGACTATCGCCAGTTCTCCGACGTGTTCGAAGCCGAAACGGCGCGCCAAGAACTGAAGGAGTTGCTGGGTTGGGTGAGCGAGGGCCGGATAGATCCGCCTGTCGGTCGCCGCTTCCCGTTCGAGGAATACCGCGAGGCGCTGGCCTTCGCGCTGAGCGGCAAAGGCAGCGGCAAGACGATCCTGGAGATCGCTCCAGGCCCCTGATGACCCGCGCCCCGAGGCAACCGAAGCGTCGACCTCAGCCGAGCGCTTCGGCCAACGCTTTGCGGGTGGCGACGATGCCGCGCAATGCGACCTGCGGACCGCGGTCGGGAGGGGCCACGACGTTGATGTGGGTCACGCCTGCCGCTGCCAGCGTCCGCGCTCTCTCGACCGCCGCCTTCGTGTCGTCGCCAGCCACGAGCGGTCCGCGCACCTTGAGCTGGGATGGATCACGCCCCGCCTCGCGCATGTATTGCTGCAAGCGCGGCAGGTCGGTGAGCGGATCGCCGAGCGACATCCAGCCGTCCGCAATGCGCGCCACACGGCGCAGCGCCACTTCTCCCGATTCCGTTCCCATCCAGATCGGGATCGGCGGAATGTTGGTCCGGTTGAGGCCGACCTTGTCGAGGTTGTGGTAGCGGCCCTCGAAGGTTACGTAGGGCTCCGACCACAGCAGCCGCAGGACGGCGACCTGCTCTTCGATGCGCGCTCCTCGTCCCTGGATCTTTTGTCCAAGGGCACGATACTCGGCCGCATTCCAGCTGATGCCGACGCCGAGCTCGAAGCGCCCCCCGCTCAAGATCGCGAGCTCGGCGGACTGCTTCGCGGCCAATGCCGTGGGCCAAGCCGGCAGGATCAAGATGCCAGTGATGAAGCGGATACGGCGCGTTAGGCCGGCGAGGTAGGAGAAGGTGACGATCGGGTCGTAGAACGGCCCGACATACTGCCGATCCGGCCGCTGCGGATTCGTGCCGGACGGCTGTCCCAGGACATGGCCGCTGGTCGAGGTGAAATCGAAGCCCGCGTCTTCGAGTGTCAGGATGTAGTCCCTCACCGCGTCGAAATCTCGAAATGCCGTGATGGGAATGGGGCTGCCGTAAAGCATCCGGGTCTCCAATGCGAGCGATGATCGGACCCGTTTAGCATGGCTGGCCGCCGCCGCGACGAGCTCGAACGCGCCGCCGCCGATGCGCTCGTGAGCGTGTGCGGCGAGCCCGGTCATCATATCCGCGCCTGCAGCTCAGGGGCCTTCGCCAGGCCGGCCGACACGCTGTCGATGTCGGAGCCATGCAGCACGTTCCGGTTGGCGGTGTACTGGCGCAGGGCGTCCTTCAGGTCGCCGCGCGAAGGCTCGGGCAGGAGGTCGGCCCTGAGCCACGCCGTGCCCAGCGCATTGGCCTCCTCGACGATCAGGTCCATGCGGTCGACGTAGCGCGAACCTGCGCCGGAGAAAAAAGCCGATCAGGAAGGCAGTCCATGTGATCCAGCACCGGGGGCGCAATCCAAATAGCGAACGACGCAAACGCCGAAGCGACAGGAGACCTTGCGCTTCAGCGGATCGGCGGGGCGTACTGGATGCCGCCGTCCTTCCACAGCCGGTTCAGCCCGCGGTCGATCTTGAGCGGCGTGTTAGGACCGAGGTGCTTGTCGTAGACCTCGCCGTAGTTCCCGACCTGCTTGACGATGTCGTAGACCCACGTCTCGCTGACGCCCAACGCCTTGCCCATGCCGGGCGTCACGCCGAGAATGCGCTTGATCGAGGGATTGTCGCTTTTCAGCATCTCGTCGACGTTCTTCGAGGTGATGCCGTACTCCTCGGCTTCGAGCATGGCGTACTGGGCCCAGCGCACGACGTCGGCGAACTGGTTGTCGCCATGGCGGACCACAGGACCCAGCGGCTCCTTGGAGATGATCTCGGGCAGGATCACGTAGTCCTCGGCCATGGCCGGCGCCGGCACGTTGGCGGCGCGCGTGGCGAACAGGCGCACCCGGTCGCCGGTATAGACGTCGCAGCGGCCGGAGAAGAACGCACCTCGGATCTGGTCGACGTCGTCGAACACCACCGCCTTCAGTGTCATCTTGTTGGCGCGGAAATAGTCGGCGAGGTTGAGCTCGGTGGTGCTGCCGGACGGCACGCAGACGGTGGCGCCGTTCAACTCCTTGGCGCTTTTGACGCCGAGCTTCTTGTTCACCATGAAGCCCTGGCCGTCGTAATAGGTGACGCCGGTGAAATCGAGGCCGAGGGCGGTGTCGCGGCCCAGCGTCCAGGTCGTATTGTTGCTCAGCATGTCGACTTCGCCGGACTGCAGCGCCGTGAAGCGCTGCTGGCCCGACACCGCCGTATAAGAGACCTTTTCCCCGTCGCCCAGGATCGCCACCGCGACCGCACGACAGATATCGACGTTGATGCCGGTCCATTTGCCTTGGCTGTCGGCCAGCATGAAGCCAGCCAGACCGCCGGCAGCGACGCCGCAGATCAGCTTGCCGCGCGTCCGGACGGCGTCGAGATCCTTGCCGGCTTGCGCCTCAGTCGAGACGACGACGGCAGCAAGCGCCGCCGCGAGAGAATACCACCGCATCGAGAAGCCCCTGTTCTTTTCAGTTTCTGATGCACCGATCATGCCGGAACGCACCACTCGGGCAAGAGGAGGAACGCCCGCCGTCTCTGTCATCCCGAGCGCAGCGAGGGACCTTTCCTGGTGCCTTAAAGGTCCCTCGCTTTCACTCGGGACAGGCTGGCTGGCGAAGTCCTTGCTTCTGACGGGAGTGGGACCTCGAGGTCGACCCAGATCGGGCGGTGGTCGGACGACGACGGCGGGCCGATGGCGCATTCTCGCGCAGCGGCGTTCTTCACGGCGATCCAGTCGAGCTTGGCGCGGAACAGCGGCCCCGCCCGAAAGGTCCAGTCATCGGCGGCGAAGGGATCGGCAAAGCCCGTCGGCGGCAGCAACGCCCGCTTCCACCATTCGGCTTCGGTGACACCCTTGGGACGGCCAAGAGCCGTCGCGTCGGTGTCGGGCACCACCAGCCGGGCGATTTGCGAATCGAAGGTGTTGAAGTCGCCTGCAACGACGATCGCAGCGCCATCCTCCACGCCGCGCGCCGCGATCGCTCCGACCACCGAGTGGAACTGCCGGAACCGGGCGCTCGCGCCACCGAACTTATCCTCGAAGTGCACCGAACAGACGACGAGCCGAGTTCCTGCGAAGGGGAACTCGGCAGCGATGCAGAAGCGCGCGCCGATCCTCGGTTCGCCACACAGGCGCCGGCGCACCTTCCGCGGCAGCCGCGCGTTCATGGCATCGTGCTGCCAGTCGACGGCGGACGGCAGCTCGATGCGGAAGCTCGCCGAGGGCAAGGTCCGAGAAAGCACCGCATTGCCCGTCGCGCCGCCGCCCGCCAGCCGGCGGGCACGCGCCGGCGCGTGCAGTTCCAGAAATTCAATGCCCCACACGCCGAACATACCGGTGCGCTCGGCCAGGATCTGCAGCACGTCGCGCGATCCTGTACGCTGGTTGTTCCAGTCGACCTCCTGCAGGCAGGCGATGTCGGGCTGCAGCGCGAGGATGGTTTCGGCGATTCGTTCCGGCTGGTATCCGCGCCCGATGTTCCAACTCAGCAGCCGCAGCTTGCGCCCCTCGGTCGAGGCCGGCAGCGCCTCTTTCGGCCGCTTGACGTACAAGCGACCCGGCTCCAGCGCGCGTTGGAATTCCGTCAGCGGCGAAACTTCGCCGACTTCAAGCCTTGTCACGGCGCACCCGATCAGCTGGCGCGCGACGGGTCGCAATCGCGGCGAAGCCGCTCGAGGCTCGCCTCGGCAATGGCCCGTATCCAGGGCGGACAACGGTCCTGACCGGGTTCCGGCGACCGGCTCAGCAAATGCTCCCAGGCAGTCCCCGCGGCGTCCAGCGAGCCGATTTTTTCCAACGCCCGGGCGCGATTCAGCTGGACCCAGAAGTTGGTCGGAGCGGCGGCGAGTGCCAGTTCGAGCGCGGCGAGCGCCTCGTGCGGGTTGCCCGTCTCGAGGAGCACGGCCCCCTTCGCTCCCAACGCATGCGGGTGTCTGGGCGCGAGGCGGAGCGCGCCTTCGGCCGCGGCCAGCGCCGCGGGGAGATCCTTACAGGTCCAGTGCACCAGCGCCTGCAAAGCGTGGGCGTCGGCATGGAGGGCTCGAGCGCCGGCATCCGCCAGCAGCGTTTCCGTCCGCCGGTGCAGGCGGCTGACACCGCCGCCGCGCGCGACCGTACCGAGCACGTTCTCCTCCAACTCGAGCCATAGGCAATAGGCATCAAGCGCCGCCTCGGTCTCGCCGAGCTCGTCTAAAAGCTCGCCGCGCGGCCAGTAGATCGACGCGTCGCCTTCGGCATATTGCCCGGCAAGCAGCGAGTCCGCCCTTGCCCGGTCACGCAAGCGGCTGTCCCCGTTCCTCGCCGATTGCTTGGCGAGCGAGAGGCCACGCTGCTCGTACCCTCGGGCATAGCGCGGCTCGAGCGCGATTGCCGAGTTGAAGGCAAGCTCCGCGGCCGAGTGATCGTCGGCTTCCTGCAGGGTTCTGCCTAGAACCCAGTGCGGCCAGAAATTGCGCGGCTCCAGGGCGATCGCCGTGCGCAGCAGGCGTTCGGCCGTCACGAGCGGATGGTGCGCATCGAGCGCCGCAAAGTTGCCGCGCAACAGAAACACGAACATCGCGACCGCGCCGTCTCTGCGGCGCTTGGCGACGAAATAGTTGAACAGGGCGACGAAGAAGTAGTCTGCCGCGTTGATCGGCTCGGCGAACGCCGCCGGCGGCTTGACGGCCAAGAACCGCGCCAGATCGATCGGCCCACCCTTTGGACCGGCGGCCAGCTCCGAGAACATGCCGGCGAGCTGGTCGACGAGAACGCTGGTCTGCGAATGCTGCCCGTCGCCCAAAAGCTTTTCCACCCGATGCGCTTCGCGCAGGCCGGCGCGGCACAGTTCGAATGCCGCCCGCGCCTCTTCGCTGTCCCGCCGGTCGAGAAGCCGCCGGCGGGCCGCCACTTGCTTGAGGAAAGCGACGACGAGCCGGGGCGCGAGCTTGACCAAGGGGCGCACGACCCAGGCCGGCGGCAAGCGCGGCGGACGCGTCGACCCGCCGGCGAACAGCGCGCGGATGCCGGGGACGAGCTGCAGGCCGCTGTAAAGCAGCAGCAGCCGATAGATCTCCTGATGCAGATCGGCGATCTGGGTGGCGCTGAGATCCTGCACCGGCAGCTTGTCCCACCACTGGCTGTCGTCGAGGACGTCGAGCGCGTGCAAGGCGCCTTCACAGGCCAAGCGCGCCTTCTCGAACTCCTCCTGCCCCGCCTTGGGAAAAACCGTCTTCGCTTGGCCGTCGTAAAGCGCCAGCCGCCCGATGCGCGCACGCTGAGTCGCAACCGCGGCACGCCGTTGCACCAACCCGGCTTCGGCCTGATCGAAAAGGTAGTCGACGATCCCGTCGAGCTCGCGCTCGGCCTCGCCGTAGGCGCCCGCGGCGATGAGGCCGGCGACTTTCTCCTCATCGCGCGCCAACCGCGCCTTGAGGCTCTCGACATGGCTGCGCTGGACGGCGAGCGACTCCCTGACGTACTCCCGCGCCAACGACGAGAGGCCGACCCGGCTGTCGGCCAGCAGTTGCTCGGCCTCGACCAGGGGCGTCGCGCCCAGGATCAGGAAGGTCTCCTTGTTCTCCTTCTGCTCTCTCCAGCGGACGGCGCTGCGCTCGAGGTCCTCCTTGAGCGCGAGCTTGGCGCCGTGCGTCTCGAACAAGGTCCGCGCGCGCCGCCAATGGGTAAGCAGCGCCTCGTGCGCGACGCGCATCGTGCGCCGGCCGGTTCCCGCATCGAAGTCGAGGACGACCAGGCGCGCTTCCGCCAGCGCCGAGATGACCGTTTCCCGCGTCGCTGTGACGAATCCTTCGTCGAGCAGGAACTCCGCGCCGACGACGACGTCGGTCTCGCGGCCGCGGCGCGCCAGGTTGAAGAGGACGTCGTCGACGGCACGCTCGATCTCGGCGTCGCCGCCCAGCCCCTCCACCGTTCGGTCGGCCCAGGCGCCGATGGCGTTCTCCAGACCGCCGGCGCTTTCGTATTGCTGGTAGCTGATCGTGCCGGATCGCCGATCCTTGTCGTCGTACAAAAGCTTCAGTGTGAACTGCAGCAGCGGCAGGCAATCCTGCTGTCGCTTGGCGGCGTCGGTCAGCACGTCGACCAGCGGCAGGTTGTCCTTGTCGTGGCCGACGAAGTTCAGGCCGGCAAGCTCAGCGGGGCGACGGATGATCTCGGCCAGCGCGCCGGGACGCGGCCGCTCGAGGCGGTACAGCCGGTCGTCGCGCGCTAGATCGGACAGGATCGGGCTGTCTTCGAGCAATGCCATGAGATCGGAGCGCAAGGTCGCGATCACCCAGACACGCCGGGTGCGCGCCAACCGCGCCAGCGTCTCGGCGAACGCCTCGCGCTCGGCGGCGGCCTGGTGGGTCTGCTGCTCGCGTGCCCACAGCAGGAGCTCCTCGAGCTGGTCGACCAGCAATGCGATTCGCACGCGGCCGCTCTCCTGCCCGCCGCGCGCCAGAGCCTCGGCGACCTCGTTGGCCACACGTGCCGGATTGGCGAGCAAGCGGGCGGCCAGCTCCTCCGGTGTCGTAGCGAACCCTGGCATCGCCGCCGCCAAGGCCTCCGCCAGGGACGCAATCGGCGAGCGGCGGCCGCGGCTCGGCACGACGATGGCGACGAGCCAGCGATCGTCGGCGCTCGCGCTCTGCTGCAGATCGCCGAGCAGGCCGGCCCGTGCCAGCGAAGACTTGCCGACGCCGCTGCTGCCGTGGATCAAGACGAAGCTGCAGCCCAAGAGGTCGTGGCGGCGCAGCACCTGCAGCGCTTCCTCGCGCGCCCTGCCGCGGCCCCAGAAGATCCGGCGATGGCGGACGTCGAACACTTCCAGCCCGCGGAAGGGCGACCCCTCCCAGGCATCGTCGGGACCGGCGTCGCGGGCTGCAACATCGAGATCCAGCACGCGCAGCAGATCGCCGACCTGATGGACGATGAGCACCTCGGCCCCCAGCGCACGCAACTGCTCCTGCTCGGGCCGGCCGTCCGCGGCGTTGGCCTCCGGGATGGCGACGACCACGCGCCGCCCCTCCCCGGCCGCGCGCCGCAGACCGTCGTCGCGCACCAGCAGCCGCAGCTTGTCTTCGACATGGCCGACTTCGCCTGCCGCCAGCTCGAAGTCGACCGTGCCGGTCGCGAACAGGAACGACGCGGCGTCGTCACGGCCTTTGCCGGCGAGGCGCTTGGCGCCGTGCAAGGCGTGCGCCGCGAACACCGCCAGCTGCCAGCTGTCGCCGACGTGGATTTCCGCCGACAAGTCGATGCGGAACGTCGCGGCGGCGTCGGCCGGAAGGATCCGCGCCACGCGCTTGCGCACGAAGGCGTCGTAGCTCGCTGAGATAGCCGGCAGGGGAGCCGCCCCGCGCCAGGTGAAGGCCTTGGACTTGCGAAGCCCGATCGGCGCAATGCGCTCGATGGCGATCGCGCCGGCCGTCGTGGCGATCGAGACGCGAACCTCGGTCACGGGCGTTGCCTCCGAAAAGCGGTGGCAAGCCGGTGCTGGCCTGCCATGTCGGATCCGCGGGCACAGACTACCATGGTCGCCGCCCGTGCCGCGCGCGTCCGCCGGTTCACGAGTTCCTCCTGATCAGGAGGAAGCCGGCCTTGGCCGCCTCCGACACGTCGTGACGGCCTTCCGTGCCGAACTTGAAGCCGGCCGCGAGGGCGGCGACGCGCTCTTGGGGGGTGCCGTGGTGCTCCCGCGAGTTGAACGCCGTGTCGCCCAGGGCGTGCAAAACGCCACCGACGGCACTGAGGTCGAGCTCGCGATGCTCTGCCTTGCGCAGGGCAAGATAGTAGCCGGCGAGGAAATCGGCGTGGAGCTCGAAGGGCCGGTTGGTCCGGTCCAACTCGCCGAGCTTCTCCTCGTAGCCGGCCTGCATCTGGTAGATGTGACCGAATTCATGGGCGCATACGGAGATGACCGTAATGCCGCCATCGCGCACGCGCGCCATCAGCTGGCCGAAGAGGTGCATGCCCATCAGCACCGAGCCCGGGCCGTTGCCGACCAGAGTCTCGCGAACGGCGACGGCGTTCGGGCTGGCGCTGTCGTCATAAAAGGCGAAACCGGGGCTGACGTGGAAGGTCTCCGCCAGCCGCCCCAGAGCCACGCCCAGGAAACGATCGGTCTCGGCGTCGCCGGAACTGCGGGCGACCTTTACATAGGAGCCCTTGGCACCTGCGTTGACCCCGAAGGGCGCTCCCAGCCGCTGGCAGAGCGGGCAAGCGCCGACGGCGCCGGCTTGCTGCGCGGAGGCCGGCATGGCGGCCCCGAACGGAGCAGCGAAGGCGGCAAGGGCGGTTCCCAGCATTAAACGACGGTTCAGGCTCGACATCGGTGTTTCTCCATCAGTGGACATTGTGGAGACGAACGAGGCCCGCCGAATTGACAGGGGCGGCGCCGTCGAGGGCTGGCGAAAAAATCCCGACCCGATGTCAAAAGGCGCGGCATCGACCGTCGAAGGGGCAGAGCGGCCGCACCGTGCGGCTTGCCAGCCCATAGGAGAGTTCGATGTTCAAGCAGTCTCGCAAGGCGGTTTCGGCTGTCCTGGCCCTCGCTGTCGCCGGCGTCGTGGCCGGCTCGTGGGTCGCCCCGGCTTCCGCAGCCCCCGGTCAGGTCTGCTACTTCGGTGAGTGCGGCTCGAAGAGCGCCGCGCCGGCGTCGGGCCAGTCGTCAAATCAGGCCAAGTCGCGGTTGCTGTCGCAGCACGGCAGCTGGAAGGCGGTGCTGATCGGTCAGGGCGCGATGATCTACGACCAGTTCGACAACGGCGCGAAGTTTGCCATCCTGGCCTATCCGGAAGGCAAGTTCGGGCTGCTGCTGAGCCATCCGGAGTGGCATCTCAAGGCGGGCCAGCCCACCGAGATGTCGATCCGCATCGACGGCGACGTCTACAAGGGCAAGGCCGTGGCGAACGAAGATGGCATGCTGGAAGTCGACGGCGTCAGCAAGGACCTGCTGAAGGCGCTGTACAACGGCCGCAAGGGCCGGATCGAGGTCGGCGAATACGGCTTCGACATGACCAACCTCGCCGACGCCGCAGCGGCGATCGACGATGTGGTCGCCCACATGGAGCGGGCGTCGCGGTAGCACGGCGAACCGGCGATCGAAGGGCGCGCTCCCGACGGAGCGCGTCCGACACGACACAGATGTTTCAACTCCTCTCCCCCGATTGGGGGAGAGGAATTCGAGGTGAACGAATGCCGCGTTCTACGAAGCCCATCATGATCGGCGCCGCACGCCGCGCGCCGGCGTTGCTTGCGCTTCTGATGGGCCAGTTGTTGGCGGCCGGTGATGCTGCGGCCGCAACGCAAATACTCGACTATCGCGTGAGCGTCGCCGTGTTCGGCGATATCGGATCATACCAGAATCGCATCGAGACGGCCGGCGACGTCACGACGGTGCGCTCGACCCTGCGTACTCGCGTCCAAGAGCTCGGTATCGTCCTGCACCGAGAGAGCGCGGACCGGATCGAGCGCTGGGAGGGCGGTCGCCTCGTCTACTTCGACGGGACGACGACGACCAACGGCAAGTCCGTGCACATCCATGGCCAAGCGCAAGGCGACGGCTTTGCCTTGACGACGCCGGCCGGAACGTCGATGGCGGCCGGCGACCTCTTCCCCTCGAATCCCTGGTCGTCGGCATTCATTGCTGCACACCATATCCTTCACGTCACGACCGGCGAGGTCGAGCCGGCGCAGGTGGTGGCCGGCGAGACGACGACGTTCAACCTCGCCGGCCGAGCGGTCACCGTACGCGCCTATCGGATCGATACGGCCCTGACCCATGCCTTGGTCTGGCTCGACGCAAGCTCCGTTCCCGTGCGGATTGAGGTCCGGGCGCACGGCCGGACCGTGATTCTCGACCTCCAATCGGAGACTACGCTTTGACGCCGTCGTGGTACGGCCTGGCGCCGCCGAGCTAGCCTGTCGGACAACGATGCTGAACCTGATGAAGCGCGCCGCGCGAGGCCTGCCGCTGTTGCTCGCACTCCTCGCGGCGGTGCTCTTTCTGGCCCTCGGCGGGACCCGCTACGTCACGCTCGCGGCCCTGTCCGAGCATGCGCGCTGGTTGCGCCACACCGCAGACGATTGGGGTATCGCGGCGCCCTTGCTCTTCATCCTGGCCAACGCCGCCCTGCTGATGGTGCTCGTCGTCCCGGCCTGGTTCTGCACCATCGTGGGCGGCTTGCTGTTCGGCCGCTGGCTCGGCACGGCCTACGCCCTGCTCGGCACGACGCTCGGCGCTTGCGGTGTCTTTCTTGCGGCGCGCGCCGGGCTCGCCGGTGTCGTCGAGCGGGCCGGGCCGCGCGCCAGCGCGATCGGCGAAGAGTTTCGCAAGAATGCCTGGAGCTACCTGTTGTTCCTGCGCATCGTCCCGCTGTTTCCTTTCGTGCTGGTGAACGTCGCGGCGGCGCTGGGTCGGCTGCCCCTCAAAACCTACGCCCTGGGCACCCTGATCGGCATCATCCCCAGCGTGCTGATCTATGCGAGCCTGGGCGATTTCCTGATGGACATGGCGCAGCACGACCGGCCGCCCGACGCCAACCCGCTGCTGGAGGCGAGGTTTCTGCTGCCGCTGCTCGCGTTGGCGGCGCTCGCCTTGCTGCCGGCCATCGTCGGCCGCTTGCGCCGTCGCCGCTGAAGGACCGACGATTCGCGCGCCGTCAGACGGTGAGGAAGCGTGAGCGAATGGCCGCTTCCTCGGCACGAAAGACGGCGGGGGTCGCGCGATAGACCATGCGGCCCTTGACCATGATGTGCAGCTGGTCGGCGACCGCTTCGGCCAGCTTCATGTTCTGCTCGACCAGCAGGACGGTGACCCCTTCCTCGCGCAACAGCCGGATGACGCGGGCGAGCTCGCGCACGACCAAGGGCGCCAGCCCCTGGCTCGGCTCGTCGAGCAGCATCACCTTGGGATCGGAGACCAGGGCGCGGGCGATCGCCAGCATCTGCTGCTCGCCGCCCGAGAGCTGCGAGCCGCGGTTGGCGGCGCGCTCGCGCAAGGAGGGGAACAGCTCGAGCAGGCGCGCGAGCGGCCAGCGCGTGGTCGGCCGCTCGCCGACCCGAATGTTCTCCATCACCGTGAGATCGGGAAAGATCAGGCGGCCCTCGGGCACATACGCCACGCCCTCGCGCGCCACCAGGTGCGGCGCCCAGCCGGTGATGTCGGTGCTGCCGACGCGCACGCGCCCGCCGCTCGGCGCCACCAGGCCCATGATGGTCTTCACCATGGTTGTCTTGCCGACGCCGTTGCGGCCCAGCACGGCGCTGATCTGGCCCCGCGGCATGTCGAGGTCGACGCCCTGCAGGACATGGCTGGCACCGTAATGCGTGTTCAACCCCTCGAGCTTCAGCATCAGGCGAAGCCTCCGAGATAGGCGTCCTGCACGGCCGGGTCGGCCTTGACCGCGTCCGGCGTGCTGTCGGCGATCACCGCGCCGCGGTGCAACACGGTGATCCTGTGGGCGAGACGGAACACCACCTCCATGTCGTGCTCGACGAGGAGGACCGTCATCCGCGACGCCTGCAGGAAGCGCGCGAGCGTGTCCACCGCCTGGGCGGTCTCCTCGACCGAGAGGCCTTGGGTCGGCTCGTCGAGCAGCAGCACGCGCGGCTGCTGCGCCATCGCCATGGCGACCTCGAGCAGGCGCTGGTCGCCGTGCGACAGCAGGCCGGCCGGCGTATCGCCAATCGAGGTAAGGCCAAGCTGCTCTAGCGCGGCATCGGCCAGCGCCGCGGCTTGCCTAAAAACCCCCGCGCCCCCGAACGGCTGCCAGCGCCTGGCATGGCGGGCCTGGGCGGCCAGCCGCGCGTTCTCCCGTGCCGACATCTCGGGAAATAGCGCGGTGATCTGGAAGGTGCGCGACAGGCCGAGCCGGCAAACATGATGGCTGGGCTGGCCGCCGATCGACTCCCCTGCGAAGCGGATCGTGCCGGCGCTCGGCTTGACCGTGCCGGTGATGACGTTGAACAGCGTCGTCTTGCCGGCGCCGTTGGGGCCGATGACGGCGCGCACCTCGCCTTCCTCGACGGCCATCGCGACCTGGTCGAGGGCCACCAGGGCGCCGAACCGCCGCGTCACCCCCTCGAGCTCGAGCAGTGCCACCGTCAGGACGCCTTCGCATCGCGGCGCAGCCAGGCCGTCGCCAGTCCCCAAATGCCCTGCGGCGCGAACAGGACGAAGGCGATGAAGATCAGCCCGAAATACAGCGCCCAAGCCTCGGTCAGCGAGCTGAGCTGGTGCTCCATCAGCATGAAAAAGGCGGCGCCCAGGATCGGGCCGACCAAGGTTCCGGCGCCGCCGACGATCACCATGATCAGCGCCTGGCCGGACAGGAGCCAGAACAAGAGCTCGGTGTTGGCAAAGCCCGCGAACGGCGCGTAGAGCGCACCCGCCAGTCCGCCCAGCGCATAGGAGGTGGCTACGACCGCGATCTTGTAGAGCCGCGTGTTGTAGCCGAGCGCGGTCGTCTTGGCCTCGTTCTCGCGAATGCCGCGCAGCACCGCGCCAAACGGCGAGCGCACCAGCGCGAAGCACACCAGGAAGCCACCGACCAGGCAGGCGAGCACGAAGTAGTAAAAGCCGCTCTTGCCGGACAAGGCCGCGAAGCCCAGCGGACCTGAGGTGCGCGGAATGCCCGCCAAGCCGTCCGATCCGCCCGTCACCGAGGTCCATTTGAAGGAAATGGCGTAGAGCAGCTGGGCGAAAGCGAGTGTCAGCATCGAGAAGGAGATGCCGGTCGCCAAGGTGCACATCCAGCCGACGGCGATGGCGATCACGCCGGTCAGCAGCGCGGCGGCGAACACCGCAAACAGCAGCGGCATGCCGGTGTGCAGCAGCATCCAACCGCAGGCGTAGGCGCCCATGCCGTAGGCAGCGGCATGGCCGAACGAGATCAGCCGCGTGTACCCCACCATGAGATCGAGGCTCATGGCGAACAGCCCGAGGATCAGCGCCTCGGTGAGCAAGGTCATGGCGAACGGCGGCAGGCCAAGCGGCGCCAGCAGCAGCGCCAGCATGACCACGATCAGGATCGGCCGCGTCACGGCGCGCATGGCGCTCACGTTTCCTTGCCGAGCAGGCCGCCCGGGCGCACCACCAGAACGGCCAGCATCACCAAGTACATGAAGGCGAGCGCGAGATCGGGCAGGTAGTAGTTGCCGAACACCTGGACGAAGCCCACCAGCAGCGCGCCGATCAGCGAGCCCAGGAAGCTTCCCATGCCGCCGATGATGACGATGACGAAGGCGTCGATGATGACGGTCGCCGCCATGCCGTTGGACGCAGTGACCAGCGGGGCGGCCAGCACGCCGCCCAGCGCCGCCAGCGCGCAGCCGATGCCGAATACGCTCGAGCGGATGCGCTTGACGTCGACTCCCAAGGCGCTCGCCATATCGGCGTTCTGCGACGTGGCGCGGATCAGCAGCCCGAGCTTCGACCGTTCGAGGAATTGCCAGATCGCGACGGCGACCACGATGCCGGTGGCGACGAGGAAGAGGCGATAGACCGGGAACGGCTCGTCGAGCAGGAAGACCACGCCGGCGAGCGCCGACGGCGGCGCAACTTGAAGAGCGTCGGGCCCCCAGATCAGCCGCACGGCCTCGCCGACCACCAGGGCGAGACCGAAGGTCACCATGAGGAAGGCATGGGCATCGCGCCGGTAGAGCCGCCGCAGGACCGTGAGCTCGAAGCCCGCACCGAACATGCCAACGAGCAATGGCGCGCCGACCAGGGCGACCCAGAAATTGCCCGATCCTTTGGCCAGTGAATAGCCCACGAAGGCGCCCAGCATGTAGAGCGCCCCATGGGCGAAGTTCACGATGCGCATCAGGCCGAAGATCAGCGTGAGGCCGACGCCGAGGAAGAACAGCAAGGCCGCCTGCGACAGCGCGTTGAGGGACTCGGTCAGGAGGAAGGCGAGCGTGGTCATCCGTTCAGGATCGATGCCGACCAACAACAGCTGTCACCCCGAGCGCAGCGAGGGGCCTTTGAGGCCAAAGGAAAGGTCCCTCGCTGCGCTCGGGATGACAGAAAGGCCTGCATCAGACGGTTCGGCGTTAATCGTCGAACGTCATGCTGTTGCACTTGGGGGTCGTGCTCTCGCCGGGGAAGGTGGCGATCACCTTGGGGATCGGCGTCGCGATGCCCTCCTGCTTGACCACCTCGACCATGAAACCTTGCTGCACGCCCTGGTGGTCGCACTTGCGGATATGGACCTTGCCCTTGACGCTCTCGATCTCGATGTCCTCCAGCGCGGGCCGCAGCTTGGCGGCCTCGATGCCGCCGGCCTTGGTGATGCCGGCCTCGAGCACCTTCATGGCCTGCCACTGCTCGCCCTCGAACGTGTCGGGCACCGCGCCGTCATGCTCCTTCTTCCACAGGGCGACGAACTCGTTGTTCAGCGGATAGTCGTAGGTGAAGCTGTAGCGCGAGGAACCGATCAGTCCCAGCGCCGCGTCGCCGACGGCGCGGATGCTCGCAAGGTCGACGATTTCGGTGAGCAGGCGCACCTTCTCCGACAAGCGGTACTGCTGCGACTGCGACAGGAAGGCGTTGTTGTCGTCGCCCTGCAGCACCAGGAAGACCGCGTCGGCGCCGGACTGGCGAATCTTGGTGATGTAGGACGAGTAGTCCTTGGTGCCGGTCGGCGCGAAGACCTTGCCGAGGAAATCCTTCTTGGACTTCTTCACCTCGTCCTCGAAGACTTGCACGCTGTTGTGGCCCCAGGCGTAGTCGAGCCCCAGGGCATAGAACTTCTGCGCCTTGCCGCTGCGCAAGTATAGCGACACGGCGCGCGTGCCCATCGGACCCGAGATGTTGGCGCGGAAGAAGTTGGGCACGAAGCTTTCGGCCGTCAGGCGGCCGTCGCCATTGTCCGACGACATGAACACCGCGTCCCATTCGGCGAGCTTGGGCACCACCGCCAGCGCTTCCGAGGACAGCGTGATGCCGGTGAACAGCCGGCAGTTCTGGCGCTCGACCATTTCCTGCGCCTTGCGCACGCAGTTCGCCGGATTGCCGGCGGTGTCCTCGATCAGGAGCTCGATCGGACGCCCGAGAATGCCGCCTTTGGCGTTCTGCAGCTTGGCGTAGAGCTCGGCGCCGCGCTTCAGCTGCTGGCCAACCGAGCCCAGCGCACCGGTCAGCGCCAGCGGCATGCCGATCTTGATCGGCGCGTTCTCGGCCTTTGCCGTGAGGCGCAGGATGCCGGGTGAGGCGACGGTCGCCGCTCCCGCGAGCCCGACGCTCAACATTGCCCGTCGCGACGGGCCGACTTTCTTGGACATGGGCCTTCGCTTCCCTGTTGTTTTTCTTTGGAGCGCGGACCTCCTGGTCCGCTCATGAGCATGATGCGGACCAGGAGGTCCGCGCTCCACTTGATTATTCCGCCGCCTGGGCCTGCGGCGCCTCGACGATCCTGGTCTTGAAGTTGGCCGGCGCCACGATCTCGAGCACCTCGAAGTCATCGGAGCAGGCGATCTCGCGATGCGGGATGCCGGGGACCTGGTTGATGCAGTCGCCCTTGCGGATCGTCTTCTGCCCCTGGCCGGCATACTCGAACGTGGCCCAGCCGTTCAGGACGTAGACCATCTGGAAGGTGCAGTCGTGGACGTGCCAGTGCTGCACCTCGTCCTTCATCTTCTTGCCGTTGTGCCGGATCAGGTGAGCGACATAGTCGCCGTGGGTGCCTTGCTTGATGCCGAGGTCGCGGTACTCGAAGATCTCGCGCAAGCCCGGCGTCCATTGCGCGGCCGTCGCAAGGTCATGGCTGAACGTCCAATTCTCGGTGTTGGACATGGATTTCCTCCGATGCAGATCGTATGCGGCAATCATTGTCCGGCGCCCTGTCCTTGTCGAGGCTGTCGAGCCGCATGGTGATCAGCTGGCGGCCGCCCGGCGCTCGGCAGTCTGCTCGCTCAGCACATGCCGGCGCACGTCCCACAGTGCGAATGCACGTCGATGATCTGCATGATGTGGCGTTTCCCCTGTCGGGTAGCCCATCAACTGCGATGACAGCAGCAAGCGCAGCGCCACGCGCTGACCCGCGTGGCGGGATGAGCTCACATCTATCCGTCATCCCGACCGGAGCTGAGCGAAGCGAGGCGAAGCGGAGGGACCTTTCTTGTCTTGCCCAGAAACAAGAAAGGTCCCTCCGCTCCGCGCTTCACGCTCCGGTCGGGATGACGGGATTGAGAATCAGCGCGCGCGGACGTAGCCGTAGCGCAGGTTCGACGGCTCGGCGACCTTCGCGTACTCCTTCTTGAGCGCCGCGAGACGGTCGTGCGAATAGGCCGGCAGCGGCGTGTTGGCCGCCGCCTTGAGCTTGATGCCGTACATCCTGAGCGCATTGCCGGAGAAGATCTGCTGCTTGGTGACGCTGTTGGCGTCGCCCAGTGCTGCGAAGCCGTACTTCCTCTGCAGGTCGTCGGGGATCTCGAGGCGGCGCATGGCCTCGATCTGCCATTGCGGCGAGCCGTACCACAGCGTGTCGGTGCCCCACAGGACGTGGTCGGCGCCCATGCCCTTGACCAGCGTCCCGATGAACGCGGCGCAGAACTTGGGATGCGACACGGCGGAGTTGGCGAAGGCGGTGCCGAGCTCGGCATAGACGTTGGTGACGCCGTACTTCTGCGGGATGTCGGCGAGATCGCTGACCCAGGCCATGCGGCCGGTCTTCTCGAACTCCGCCCACGCCTGGTCGGGCTGCTCGAACGCCGGGCGCAGGCAGGCGTGATACATGACGAAGTTCATCTGCGGCCAGTCCTTGGCCGCCTTGCCGATGTCGTCGGCGGTC
>JAFAKN010000520.1 GCA_019235415.1 Alphaproteobacteria bacterium | reverse complement strand
GCTGGCCTTGCGCAGGGGCATGGCGGGGCCCGTGCCCGGGTGCGGGCTGAGGTCGCGGATGTGCATGTCGCCTTCGAGGGTGCCCTTGCGGCCGTCCTCGAAGGTGACCTCGACCTTGAGCGACGCCTGCTTGCTGCCGTCGTACAGGGCGTCGACCAGGGGCTTGTAGCGTTCGGCGATGAAGCTGCGGCGCACCTTGTTGGTGCGGGTGAGCTCGCCGTCGTCGGCGTCGAGCGCCTTGTGCAGGATGAGGAAGCGGCGGATCTGGGCGCCGGCCATGCGCGGGTCCTGGGCGAGGTCGCGGTTGACGCGCTCGATCTCGCCCTGCACGAGGTCGTAGACCTCGGGCCGCGCCGCCAGCTCCTGGTAGCTGGCATAGGCGATGTTGCGCCGCTCGGCCCAGTCGCCGACCGCGGTCATGTCGATGTTGACGAACACCGTGACCCAGTCGCGGCCATGGCCGAAGGCCACCGCCTCGTTGATGTGCGGAAAGAATTTCAGCTTGTTCTCGATGTACTTGGGCGCGAACAGCGTGCCGTCCAGAAGCTTCCCGACGTCGCGGGCGCGGTCGATGATGCGAAGATGCCCGCGCTCGTCGAGGTAGCCCGCGTCGCCGGTATGCACCCAGCCGTCCTCGGTCTTGGTGTCGCGGGTGGCGTCGGCGTTCTTGAAATACTCCTTGAACACGCCGGGGCTGCGATAGAGCACCTCGCCCGAGGGGGCGATGCGCAGCTCGACGTTCGAGACCGGCTTGCCGACGGTGTCGGAGAACACCTCGCCGTCGGGATGGATGGTGACGAACACCGAGGCCTCGGTCTGGCCGTAGAGCTGCTTCATGTTGACGCCGAGCGCGCGATAGAAGGTGAAGATCTCCGGCCCCACCGCCTCGCCCGCGGTGTAGGCGACGCGCACGCGGCTCATGCCCAAGGTGTTTTTCAACGGGCCGTAGACCAGAATCGTGCCCAGCCCGTACAGCAGGCGGTCGATGAATCCGACGGGACGGCCGTCGAGCAGGGCCGGGCCGACCCGCCGCGCCAGGTTCATGAAGGAGTGGAACAGGCGGCGTTTCAGCCAGCCGGCATCCTCCATGCGGATCATCACCTGGGTGATGAGGTTCTCCAGCACGCGCGGCGGGGCGAAGTAGTAGGTCGGGCCGATCTCGCGCAGGTCGGTCATGACGGTGCCGGCCGATTCCGGGCAGTTGACCACCAGGCCGACCACGAAGCCCTGGGCGTAGGAGAAGATATGGTCGCCGACCCAGGCCATCGGCAGGTAGGACAGAAGCTCGTCGCCTTCGCGCAGGCGGTCGTACTCGGCGCCGGCGCGCGCCGCCCATAAAAGGTTGTCGTAGGTCAGCACGGCGCCCTTGGGCCGCCCGGTGGTGCCCGAGGTGTAGAGCATGATGGCGTCGTCGTCGCCGCTGCCCCGGGCGATCTCGCGCTCGACGAGATCGGGCGTCGCTGCGATTGCCTTGGCGCCGCGCGCCTGCACTTCGGCATAGGACAGCAGGCCGTCGTAGTGGCGCAGGCCGCGCGGGTCCTCGTAGATCACCACGTCGATGGGAATGCCCTTGCGCTGGATCTCCAGAAGCTTGTCGACCTGCTCCTGGTTTTCCGCCACGGCGTAGCGCGCGCCGGCATGCTCGATGACGTAGGCCAGCTCGTCGGCCACCGAATCCTGGTAGACCGGCACCGGCACGCCGCCCAGGCACTGCGCCGCGCACATCGCCCAGTAGAGCCGCGGGCGGTTGTCGCCGATCACCAAAAGCTTCTCGCCGCGGCTGAAGCCGAGCTGGCTCAACCCGGCCGCGAGCTCGGCGACCTCGCGGGCGACATGCGCCCAGTCGTAGGTCTGCCAGATGCCGTATTCCTTCTCGCGATAGGCGGGACGGGTCGGGCCGGAGCGGGCGCGCGCCAGCAGCAATTTGGGGAACGTATCCCCGACGTCGGCCGACGTCCCGGCGGGCGCGTCAAACATGGTCCCTGCTTCCTGCTTCGCCGTTCTTCTGTCATCCCGAGCGAAGCGAGGGATCCTTCCTCATGGCCCTAAGGATCCCTCGCTGCGCTCGGGATGACAGGGCACTACGCTCGGGATGACAGCGTGGCGATTGCGCCGCCAGCTAGCCACAGTCAATTTGCGGCGGTCAAGCCGGCGGGCTGGGTTGCGGTGTCGGCCTCGGCGGGCGGCGGCGGCGCGGGGCGGAAGCTCAGCACGAACATGGCGCCGCCGCCCCCTTGACCGTCGCCCCCTTGACCGTCGTGGGGCCGGTTCCGGACCGTGATGCTGCCGCCGTGGGTCTCGGCGACGCGGGCGACGATCGCCAGCCCCAGGCCGCGGCTCTCGGGCCGGGTGCGGTCGCGCCGCCAGAAGCGGCGGAAGATGGTCTCGCGCTCGGCTTCGGGCACGCCCGGCCCCTGGTCGAGCACGCACACCACGCCGTCGGGCGCCACCTCGACCTCGACCTCGCCGTCCTTGGGCGTGTGGCGCAGGCCGTTCTCGACCAGGTTGCGCACGGCGCGGAACACCGCCTCGGAATGGCCGTGCACCCAGACCGGCCGCCCGGCGCCGGTGAGCGCCAGCGACTTCTGGGCATCGACCGCGATCGGCGCCATGAAGGCCACGACCTCGCTGCACACCTCGTGGAGGTCGGCGCGCGCGTCCTCGCCGATCACGAAGCTCTCCAGCTCGGCGATGTCGAGCACCTGGTTGACCGTGCGGGTCATGTTCACGAGGTCGCCGCGCAGCGATTCCCGGACCGGGCCCGCGTCGAGGCTGTCGACCCGGGCCCGCATGATGGCGAGGGGCGTGCGCAGCTCGTGGGCCACGTCGGCGGTGAAATCGCGCTGGGCGCGGAAGCCCGCCTCGAGGCGGTCGAGCGCCTGGTTGACGGCATGCACCAGCGGCTCGATCTCGCGCGGCATCGATTGCTCGGGCAGGCGCAGGTCGGTGCGCGTCGGGCCGATGGCGGCGGCCGTGGTCGAGGCATCGCGCACCGGATCGAGCGCGCGGCGGAAGATCAGGATGTCGATCAAAAGCAGCAGCAGCAGGATCGGGAAGGTGATCCACGCGACGCGCGGGAAGAACGAGGTGACGATGTCGTCGATGATGACGTCGCGGTGCGACAGGTCCTGCCCGACCTGGATCCAGTAGAGATGCTGGCCGATCGGCCGCGGCACCGTGATGCCGAACAGCACCGAGCCGGAGGAGCGGCGCCGCTTCAGCCAGTCGAGCGGATTGGGATCCTCGTCTTCGAACAGCGGCTTGCCGTCCTCGCGCGAGGTGAACAGGACGTGCTTGTCGGCGTCCAGCACGGCATAGGCGTAGAGGCCGTAGGCGCCGCCGTACAGCGCCTGCATCTCGGGCGGGATATGGAGCGTGAGCCCGCCCTCGGGCGTGGGCCGCAGGAAGCTCGCGATGGTCGCCGCCTGGCCGCGCAACGCGTCGCGATGCAGGCTGTTGGCCGCCTGGTCCAACAGCCAGTAGAGCGCCAGCGGCATCAGGATCGAGGTCGCGCCGATGGCGATGACATGCAGCGCCACCACCCGCGAGATGATGGAGCGAAAGCGCGTCATGCTCGCGTGACCGTGAATCTATTCACCTCCCCCGTAAGACGGGGGAAGTGGCGCGAAGCGCCGGAGGGGGAAAGCCGCACGAATGGCGCTCCTGATCCAGATCCGGAATCTTCGAGAAGCCTCCGCGTTGCTTTCCCCCTCCGCCGCGTAAGACGCGGCGCCTCCCCCGTAAGACGGGGGAGGCGGATGGGAGGTCGACCGACATCATCGGGCGGTCTCGCTGGCGGCCTTCTCGTCGGCCAGGATGTAGCCCACGCCGCGCACGGTGTGGATCTTCACCGAGGCGCCCGAATCGGACAGCATCTTGCGCAGGCGGTGGACGTAGACTTCGACCGCGTTGGAGCCGACGTCGCCCGACAGGCCGAACAGATGGTCCTCGAACAGCCGCTTGGGCGCCACGTTGCCGCTGCGCCGCAGCAGGATCTCGAGCACCGCCGTCTCGCGTGCCGGAAAGGCGCGCAGCGCGCCGTTGACCAGGACCTGGCGGCCCTCGGTGTCGAGCTCGACATTGCCGCAGCTCAGCCGCTTGCCCAAAAGATTGCCGGGGCGGCGCAGCAGGGCGTGCAGGCGCGCTATGAGCTCCTCCATGGCGAACGGCTTGGCCATGTAGTCGTCGGCGCCCTCGCGCAGGCCGGTCACGCGGTCGCTGACGCCGTCGCGGGCGGTGAGCACCAGCACCGGCGTCGAATCACCGCGACGGCGGATCTCGCGCAGCACCGTGAGGCCGTCGTCGTCCGGCAAGCCGAGGTCGAGCACGATCGCGGCATAGCGCATGGTCGACAGCACATGCGCGGCATCGGTGGCGGTTCCCACCGAATCGGTGTCGAAGCCGCTTTGCGCCAAGCCCCGTTTCAAGAGCGAGACCAGCTCGACATTGTCCTCGACCAGCAGAACCCTCATGCCATGCGTCCCCGGATTACGGGCCAAACATTCCGCATATTATGACTTTCATATAGCCTGAACCCGGTCGCGCGGTCAGGTTGCCGTAGCCGGAAGTCAGGTTGACGTAAGCCAGACACGTTCTTCGGACCGGGAGAGGGGGAGTGCCGCAGCAGCTTACTGTTTGGCTCGCTCGACCTCGTGTCGAGCGAGATACCATTCCTGGTCAATGCGCGTGTTGTCCAGCCCCGCACATTCGCGCATCCGAGTGATGCAGCCCTCTTCGTCCCCGTGTGCCCGCTGCTTGGTACCGTCATGGAACAGCGCTGCCACGAACTTCCTGCGCCGCCCCAGCTCGAGCGTTGTTGGGTTAGCTCGCACAGTAGGAATGCGATTGACCGCCCGCATAACGCTTTCGAATTCGATGTCACCAAGGTAGTAGCGGGCGATCGGACAGGGCCAGACTTGAAGCAGGTTACTATGAACCCCTCTCAATTGATCAACGCGGTTCTTGAAATATTCCAGAGCAAATGATGCCTCCCGACGTTCGCCGGTAGTCACTGCCATGTAGTAGAGCAACAACCCCTGCGAAACTCCACCGGCGGCGTCGCCATAGCTAATCGATCCATCGAGAATGCCCGCGACCATGCCATGCATTTCCTGGAGGGCCTGGCGGCGATCGCCCAGGAGCCAACGCAGGCAAGCAATGTCGATTCCCCAAGGATTTCGGCCCGGTGTCAGGGCATTTGCGACACCGTCGCCTCGCTCGTGTGCTGCCGCCCGTTGATAGAATTGCAGCGCTTCCCCGTATTCACCCGCCACACGCAGCATGCTCGCCATTCGTTGGATGACGCCGATGTTGTCAGGATTCCGCTCGAGTTCGTGGCGATACTCAGCGAGCCTTGCGACGTTACCCTCGTCGTCAAACACGTTCTGTGTCCGAGTTGTCGCAACGCTGAGCTTGGGGCTTCCACGGCATGAGTTCCGTCGATCCGG
>JAFAKN010000482.1 GCA_019235415.1 Alphaproteobacteria bacterium | reverse complement strand
GCTCGCCTTGATCGGCCGCACGGCGGAGAAGCTCGAGACGGTCAAGGCCGAGCTTGGCGATCCCGACACCTTCACCTTCGCGGGCGATCTGCGCGACGAGGCCCAGGTCAAGATGGCGGTCGACGGCGTGCTGGCCTGGAGCGGCCGCATCGACGGGCTGGTGAACAACGCCGGCGGCCAATTTCCCGCGCCGCTGAAAGACATCTCGCTGAACGGCTGGAACGCCGTGGTCGCCAACAACATGACGGCAACCTTCCTGATGTCGAAGGAAGTCTACCGCCGCGGGATGGAGGAGCACGGCGGCGCCATCGTCAACGTCGGCGCCGACTTCGAGCTCGGCATGCCTGGCATGGCGCACAATGGCGCGGCCCGCGCCGGCCAGACCAACTTCACGTATTCGGCGTCGGTCGAATGGGCGCACTCGGGCGTGCGCGTGAACTCGGTGCTGCCGGGTTTCATCGCGTCGTCGGGCCTCGACCGCTATCCCGAGCGGGCGCACCATGTGCTGCGCGGCGTGCGCGAGCGCATCCCGATGAAGCGCCACGGCACCGAGTCGGAGATTTCGAGCGCCATCGTCTACCTGCTGAGCGACGCGGCCGCCTATGTCACCGGCATTGCGCTGCGCGTCGACGGCGGCCTGCACAACATGGGCAAGTCGAGCTTCTACGAGGTGCCCGACCACGACCGGGCCAAGCCGTTCAACGGCTTTCCCCTCTATCAGAGGCCTAAGGTCCTGGACTGACCGGCCAATCGAACTGCCGCGCGGCGTAGTCGGCGCGCACCGCCGTCATCAGGGCATCGTCGGTCATGAGGTCGATGGCCGTCTTCGCCATGGCCTTTGCTGAGTCGAGGATGCAGGCTTCCGCCGCCGGACCGGCCGAAGCAGCATGGAATTCGTGGCTGTGCGGCGGCACGTCGCGAGCCGTCATGGCGATTTGCGGCTGGATGGTGGGCACGAACCAGCTGATGTTGCCGGTGTCGCCCGACCAGGCGCCCGACAGCTCGTCGCGCGGCCGCGTTTTGCGACCGAGCGCTTGCAGGTTGCGCTCGAAAGCCTGCGCCATGGCGATGTTCGAGAGCAGGCCGCGCCCGGGTTCGCGCCACGTTCGTTCCAGGCGGGCTCCCGTCATCTCGGCGCCGGCCTGCAGGCAAGCGTCGATGCGGGTAATTGCGCGCTGCAGCGTGGCATGGTCGTTGGCGCGGACCGTGATGACCGCCGTCGTGTGGTCGGGGATCACCTGGGGGAGCGTTCCGCCCTTGGTGATGATGCCGTGCACGCGCACCTCGGACGGCAGCTGCTGGCGGAGCGCGGCGATGCCGTTGAAGGCCAACAGCATGGCGTCCAATGCGTTGATGCCGAGCTCCGGCCGCGCGGCGGCGTGCGCCGCCTTGCCGAAGTACGCGACCTGCGCACGCGTGGCGCCGAGCGCGCGCGAATGCGCGATGTTGTCCATACCGGGATAGATCAGCATCATGGCGTCGATTCCGGCGAAGAAGCCTTCGCGATGCAGGATGTTCTTGCCGCCGCCGCCTTCCTCGCCCGGCGTGCCGAGGCACACGACGGCGCCGCCGGTCTGCTCGATCACTGCGCCGAGCCCGATCGCGGCGCCGACGCCGGCAGCCGCCACGACATTGTGGCCGCAGCTCTGGCCGTACACCGGCAGGCCGTCGTACTCGCACAGGAAGGCGATGCAGGGCCCCGACCTCTGCGACGCCAGCCGCGCGCGGAACGCCGTTTTAAGCGAACCCAGGCCCGCTTCGACGGGGAAGCCCGCGTCGCGCAACAGCGCGCACTGCCAAGCCTGTGCCTTGTGCTCCTCGAAGGCGAGCTCGACCTCGCCGTGCATGCGGCTGCTGAGCTCGAGCAGCCTGGGGCTTGCCGCGTCGATCGCTGCCGAGGCCTTCTGCTTCAGCGCATCAGCGCTCATGCATGGTGTTCCTGCCAGTGGCGGGCGATCTCGATGCGGCGCGCGAACCAGACGTCGGGGAACGACTTGGCGTACTCGATGAACTTCGCTACCGCCTGGGCGCGCGCCGGATGCCCCGCGAGCCGCATGTGCAGGCCGATCGACATCATCTTCGGCAACGTCGCTCCTTCCTTGTAGAGACGGTCGAAGGTATAGCGCAGATGCTCCTCGAAGGAATCCGGCGCCCCGAAGTGCCCCGAGGCGAAACGCGAATCGTTGTTGACCAGCGAGTAGGGGATCACGAGGTGCTTGTTGCCGCCGACCGTCGTCCAGTAGGGCAGGTCGTCGTTGTAGGCGTCGCAGTCGTAGAGGAAGCCGCCTTCCTCGATCAGCAGCTCGCGGGTGTTCACACTCGGCCCGTAGCGGCAGTACCATCCGAGCGGCCGCTCGCCGGTCGTCTTCGCGATGGAGGCGACGGCTTTGCGGATGTGCTCGCGCTCCTGCTCGCGGCCGAGCAGCGTGACGTCCTCCCAGCGCCAGCCGTGGCAGACCACATCGTGGCCGCGAGTACGGATCTGGCTTGCTGCCTTGCGGTTGCGTTCCAGCGCCACGGCGCAGACGTAGAAGGTGCTCTTGACCTGATACTCGTCGAAGATGTCCAGCAGCCGCCAGAAGCCGACCCGGCTGCCGTACTCGTACATGCTCTCCATAGCGAGGTCGCGCTTGCCGGCCGGCCACGGCCGCACCGCCGATTCCGACAACACCCGCTCGGCCATCGGATCGCCGTCGCCGACCGCGAGTTCCGAGCCTTCCTCGTAGTTGACCACCAGCGAGATTGCGATGCGCGCGCCGCCCGGCCACGTCACCTTGGGCGGCTTGCCGTTGTAGCCCACCATGTCGCGCACGGGGCCGGGGATAGCGGAGCATGAGGGCATTGGGAGCCTCGTAGCGGCTGATGTCAGGCGTGATGCGCCATCCAGTGGCGCGCGATGTCGATGCGGCGGGCGAACCACGCGCCCGGATGCGACTTGGCGTATTCGATGAAGTTGGCCAGCGCCTGCGCCCGTCCGGGATGGCCGACCAAGCGCATGTGCAGGCCGATCGACATCATCTTGGGATGCGTCCGTCCTTCCTTGTAGAGCCGGTCGAAGTTGGCTTTCAGGTACTTCTCGAAGTCGGCCGGCGAGCCGAAGGCGCCCCAGTTGAACTTGCCGTCGTTGGTGGCGAGCGAATAGGGGATCACCAGGTGCTTCTTGCCGCCGACCATCGTCCAGTAGGGCAGGTCGTCGTTGTAGGCGTCGCAGTCGTAGAGGAAGCCGCCTTCCTCGACCACCAGCTCGCGGGTGTGAACGCTTGGTCCGTAGCGGCAGTACCAGCCGAGCGGCCGCTCACCGGTCGTCTCGGCGATCGACGCCACGGCACGGCGGATGTGCTCGCGCTCCTGCTCGCGCGTCAGAAGCGACACGTCTTCCCAGCGCCAACCGTGTGACATCACGTCGTGGCCGCGCTTGCGCATCTCGCGCGCGGCGTCGCGGTTGCGTTCGAGGGCCACGGCGCAGGCATAGAAGGTGCATTTCACCTGCTGCTCGTCGAAGATGTCGAGCAGGCGCCAGTAGCCGGCGCGCGAGCCGTACTCGAACATCGATTCGCCCGCGAGGTCGCGCTTGCCCATCGGCCAGTCGGCCGGGCCGCTCGGCTCGCGCGTGGCATCGCCGTCGCCGATCGCGAGCTCGGAGCCTTCCTCGTAGTTGACGACCAGCGAGATGGCGATGCGGGCCCCGCCGGGCCAGGTCACCCTTGGCGGATTGCCCTCGTAGCCGACGAGGTCGCGTTTCGGCCCGGCAAGGGGCGCTGTCGGACTGTTCATCGCGGGCCTCTCACTTGGGTTTCAGATAGACGTAGCGGGCGTAGGGATCCTGCGAGAAGGTCACGCCCGTGATGCGCGGGTTCACGACGATGGTGCGGCCGATCAGGATCACCGGATTGACGGTTGCGGCCGCCTCGGCGGCCTTCTCCTGAATCTTGGCATAGGCGGCCTTGCGCGCCGGCACGTCGTTCGAGTTGCGGTATTTGTAGTGCAGCTCGTCGACCTCGGGATCGCTGTAGCGCGCCCAGTTGGTGACGCCGCCCAGCGGCGTCTTGGTGACCAGGGCGAGGTTGGTCAAGGTCGACGGGTCGTTGAGCCAGATCACGCCCTCGTTCAGCAACATGCCGCTCATCGTCTGGTCGGTACCGTTGATGCGAGCGCGGTAGAGGTCGAGCAGCTGCAGCGCGGGCGTCGGCTTGAGATTGGCGGTGACGCCGATCGACTTCAGGGAGTCGGCGATGATGATGGCGATGTCGTTGTTGTAGGGCAGTGCCGTGGAGTACCAGAAATCGAACGAGAAGGAGGGCTTGCCGGCCTCCTGCAGCAGCGCCTTGGCCTTGGCGAGGTCGAGCTTGTACTTGTCGTAGTTGTTGATGCAGGTCGGGTCGGGCTCGTTGTAGAGGCAGATCTGCCGCTTGCCGCGACCGGCCAGCGCCGTCTTCAGGATGCGGTCGTGCGGAATGGCGTAGAGCATGGCCTGGCGCACGCGCTTGTCGGTGAACGGCTCCTTGTCCATCGCCATGGCGAGTCGCAGGATCGACGGCGTCTCGCCGTGCAGCACCGGGAAGCCGGCGGCGGCCAGCGCGTCGTACTGCCGGCCGGTCAGTCCTTCGGCGGCATAGTCGACGACGCCGCCCTTGATCAGCGACACCAGATCGGCGTTACCGATCACCCGCAGCACCACGTCCTCGAACGGCGGCTGCTTGCCCGACCAATGGTTGGGCACCGCCTTGAGCTCGAGCTGCTGGCCGAGCGCGCGATTGGCGATGTAGTACGGCCCGGTCGTCGCGAGGTTCTTGGTCAGCCATTGGCTGGCCCACGGATCCTCCGCGGTCGCGTGCTTCTTGACCTCGACCGAATCGATGATCGCGAACTGCTGGAACTTCATCGAGGTCAGCGCCACCGGGATTGCGGTCGGCGTGCCGTTGCCGTCGGTGAAGGTGATGCGCACCGTCATCAGATCGACGGCCTCGATCTGCTCGGGCTTGAAGATGCCGGCGATCCCCGCCTGGTTCTTGCCGTTGCCGGTGATGCGCACCAGCCGCTCGAAGCTATAGCGCACGTCCTCCGACGTCATCGGGTTGCCCGTCGGATAGAATTTTACGCCCGGCCGCAGCTTGAAGGTGATCACCGGCCCGTCGACCGTCCACGATTCGGCGAGCTGCGGCACGACCTCGACGGGATCGGCCAACAGCGTGCCGTCGGGCTGCTCGTTGAACTTCATCTGCACGAGCCGCTCGTAGACGTTGACGCCGATCTCCTGGTCCTGTTGGCCGCGGATGTCGGCCGGGTCGAGGCTCGCGATGTCGTTGGGGACGGCATGCACCAGCGGCTTGGTGTCGGCATGCACGGCGCCGCTCACCAGCATCAGGCAAGCTGCGGCCAACAGGCGTCGCGTCAACATGTCGGTATCCTCTCGTTGGCGGCGCGCAGTGGCGCGCCGGGATGGGGCGATTGCGTGGCGATCGGGCAGGCGACAGCGTGGCGATCGCCGAGATCGATGAGCTCCGGGCGCCGTGCCGCGCACGACGGCTGCGCGAGCGGGCAGCGGCCGACCAGCCGGCAGGCGTCGGGCGGATCGATCGGGCTCGTGATCTCGCCGACGAGCCGCAAGCGCGTGCGCGCGATTCCCCACCGCGCCATCGGCGTCGCCGAGAGGAGCGCGCGCGTATAGGGATGGCGCGGCTCGGCAAACACCCGCTCGGTCGGACCCTGTTCGACGATCACGCCGAGATACATCACGGCCACGCGGTCGGCGACGTGGCGCACGACCTGCAGGTCGTGGCTGATGAAGAGGTAGGCGAGCCCCAGCCGCTGCTGCAGGTCGAGCAGCAGGTCGAGGATCTGGCCGCGCACCGAGACGTCGAGCGACGATGTCGGCTCGTCGAGGATGACAATGTCGGGCGACACCGCGATGGCGCGCGCGATGCCGACCCGCTGGCGCTGGCCGCCGCTCAGCTCGTGCGGATAGCGGTCGAGATGGACGACGCCCAAGCCTACTCGCTCGATCAGCTCGCACGCGCGATCGGCACGCGCCGGCGGCGCGAGATCGAGATGCAGGCGTAACGGCTCCTCCAGCACCTCGCGCACCCGCATGCGCGGGTTCAGCGACGCATTGGGATCCTGGAAGACCATCTGGATGCGCCGGTACTGGCGCGCCAGCGCCTTGGGCGGCAGCGACAGAATCGATTGCCCGTCGAGCGTCACCTCGCCGCCGCTCGGTTCGACCAGCCGCACGAGGCAGCGTGCCACAGTCGATTTGCCCGAGCCACTCTCACCGACCAGCGCCAGCGTCTCGCCGGCCTCGAGCTCCAGGCTGACGCCGTCGACCGCGCGCAGCCGCCGTCCGCCGCCGGCGGGAAACAGCTTGCTGAGGGCGCGCACCTGCAACAGCGCGCTCACGCCGCCTCCAGCATCTGGCTCGCCGATAGCAGGCGCTGAGTGTAGGGATCGGCCGGACGGGTGAAGATCGCCTCGGCGCTGCCCGTCTCGACCACGCGGCCGGCATTCATCACCACGACCTCGTCGCAGGTCTCGGCGACGACGCCGAGGTCGTGGGTGATCAAACAGGTCGTGAGCCCGCGGCTCCTCGTCAGCTCGACGATCAGCTCCATGATGTCAGACTGGATGGTGACGTCGAGCCCGGTGGTCGGCTCATCGAGGATCAGCAGCGACGGCTGGCAGATCAGCGCGGCCATGGCGATCATGGCGCGCTGCGCCATGCCGCCGGAATATTCGTGCGGATACTGCCGCGCGCGCCGCTCCGGCTCGGGGATCGACACGCGGCTGAGCGCCTCGACCGCCCGCTTCATCGCCGCTCGCTGCGAGCCGCCATGATGCAGCCGATGGACGTCGGCGAGCTGGCGGCCGACGGTGAACACCGGATTGAGCGCGGCGCGCGCATCCTGGAACACCATGCTGATCTCGCTGCCACGGATCGCACGCAGGCCGCGCGCGTCGAGCGTCAAGAGGTCGACGCTGCGAAACAGGATGCGGCCCGAGCTGCGCACGAAGGTCGGCGGCTGGATGCCGAGCACCGAGAGCGCCGTCAGCGACTTGCCGCTGCCGGTTTCGCCCACCACCGCCGTGATCTTGCCGGTCTTCAGCCGGTAGCTCACCTGGTGCAGCACGGGCACAAGCCCGCCGTCCTCGTTGCGGAAGGCGCCGCTGTAGTTTTCGATCTCGAGCAGCGCGTCGCTCACCGCCGCCGCCCTCATCGCCGGCGCCCTCATCGCCGCCGCCGGGGATCGGCGAGGTCGGCGAGCGCGTCGCCCAGCAGGTAGAGCGAGCCGGTGAGGCCGAGGATGGCGAGGCCGGGAAAGAACGACACCCACCATTGGCCGGTCATCACGCCGTCCTGGCCGCGGGCGATCATGTTGCCCCATTCCGGCGTATTGGGGCTGAGCCCAAGGCCGAGGAAGCCGAGGCTCGCGGTCACCAGGGCGGCGAACGCGGCATTGATCGAAGTGAAGGCGAGCAGCGGGCCGACGCTATTGGGCAAGAGATGGCGGAAGGCGACACGCCAGCGCGGATTGCCGGCCAGACGCGCCGCCTCGGCGTACTGCCAATTGCGCTTGGCTTGGATCTCGGCGCGCGCCAGCCGGAGATAGTCGGGGATGCCGACGAACGACAGCACCAGGATCACGTTCACGATGCCGGCGCCCACCGCCTGCACCACCAGCATGGCAAACAGCAAGCCGGGAAAGGCCTGGAAGATCTCGACGGCACGCATGGCGATCGTGTCGAAGGCGCCGCCGAAATAGCCCGCGACCACGCCCAGCGCCGAGCCGATCGTGAGCGCGATCGCCACTGCCGTGAGCGCGATACCGAGATCGTAGCGCGCGCCCATCATCAGCCGCGAAAGCATGTCGCTGCCCAGCCGGTCGGTGCCGAGCGGGAAGGCGAGGCTCGGTGCGTCGTATCCGTCGCCGATCCCGGGCACGAGAGGATCGTAAGGCGTCCAGACCAGCGACAGCAGGGCGACCGCGACATAGAACACCAGGGCCGCCAGGCCGATACGCAGCGACCACGTCGTGCGCCAGCGTCGCCGCCGTGGGCGGGCATGCACCTGCGCCTGCGATGTCGGAAGCGACGGCGGGGCCATGACCTCGTCGCTGCTCATGCGCGGATCCGTGGGTCGACCAGCATGTACACGAGATCGACCGCCAGGAAGGCCAGCACGTAGAGCAGCGAGGCGTAGATCACGAAGCCCTGCAGCGCGGCAAAGTCGGAGCGTTCGATGGCCTGCAGCGCGTACTGTCCCAGGCCCGGCCAGGCGAAGATCGATTCGAGCAGCACGGCGCCCGCGAAGATATGGCCGGCGATGCCGCCGATCAGCGTCACTACCGGCAACAGTGCATTGCGCAGGCTGTAGCGGAACCAGATCGCGCGCGGCCCATGGCCCATGGCCACGGCGGTGCGAATGTAGTCGCTCTGCATCGCCTCGACCATGGCCGCGCGCGTGACGCGGGCGATCGGCGCCGCCGTGCTGATGCCGAGCGTGATGGCGGGAAGCGCGAGCTGGCGCAGCGCCAGTCCCCATAGGTCCGGGCGGCCGGCGAGCAAGCTGTCGATCAGCAGGAAGCCGGTGACCTTGGGCGGCAACGCGACGCCGATCGGCAGTCGGCCGACCGGGCCGGGCAGCCAGTGCAGGCTCACGAAGAAGATCCAGATCAGCACCAGGCCGATCCAGAATTGCGGCAGCGCCATGCCGCTCAAGGTGAAGCCGCGCAGCGCGAAGTCCGGCCAGCGTTCGCGGTTGACGGCGGCCAGCACGCCGGCCGGGATGCCGATGGCGATGCCCAGCGCCAGGCCGACGAAGCCGAGCTCGAGCGTGGCGGGCAGCCGATCGGAAAGATCGGCGGCGACGCTCTGGCCGGTGTTGAAGGAGACGCCGAAGTCGAAATGCACTAGGTTGCCGAGGTAGTGCACGTACTGCACCGGCAGCGGATCGGCGAGGCCGAGGCGGGCGCGGATCTGGGCGCGCAGCGCGTCGGTCGCCTCGGGCGGTGCATAGAGCTCGGTCGGATCGCCGTTGAAGACGCGCGCCATGAAGAAGGTGAGCGTCACGACTCCGAAGGCCACGGGCAGCACCCATAGCAGGCGGCGAAGCATCATGTAGCCGAGCCGGCTCATGGCCTCAGTAGGCGAAGAGATTGTCGCGGAAGTGCTCGTGCTCGTAGCGCGAGCGCACGGCGCCCAGCCGCTGCAGGGCCGGCACCAGTCCATCAGTGACCTCGGCGACGTAGCGCCGGGTCAGCATGCCGGTGAACATGAAACCGTCGCCGCCGACTTCCTGCATGACCTCGGCCATGGCGCCGGCGACGTGCTCGGGCGTGCCGACCAGGTCCTCGTAGCCGTAGCGGTAATTGTGGGCGATCTCGCGCAAGGTGCGGCCCTGCGCCAGGAAGCGCTTCAGGGTGCCCTGCTGGCCGTTGGTGGTGAGCTCGCCGATCGGCGCGTCGAGGTCGAAGGTCGAGAAGTCGATGTCGGTCAGGCTGCCCATCTGGGCGAGCGCCAGCTCGGGATAGGCCTCGCGCTGCGCCTGGCGCCGTTGGCTGCGCTCCAGCGCCTCGGCGTTGGTCTCGCCGATGGTCGGCGCGATCACGAACATCAGCTTGCAGGCGTCAGGGTCGCGGCCGGCAGCGGCAACGCGCTGCCGCAGGTCCTGGCGGAATGCCTTCATTTCGCTCACCGTGCCGAGGGCGGCGATGACCACGTCCATGTGGCGGGCGGCGAACTGGCGGCCTTGCGGCGAGCCGCCGGCCTGCACCAGCACCGGCCGGCCCTGCGGCGGGCGCGCCGTGTTTAGCGGGCCGCGCGAGGCGAAGAAGCGGCCCTTGAAGTCGATCGCGCGCACCTTCTCGGGATCGACGAACACGCCGGCCTGGCGGTCCATGACGATGGCGTCCGGGTCCCACGATTCCCACAGCCGACAGACCAGATCGACGAACTCGTCGGCCATCTCGTAGCGCTGGTCGTGCTCGATGTGCGTCTCGAGCCCGAAGTTCTGTGCCGCCCGCTCGCTGGTCGACGTGACGAAATTGCAGCCGACGCGGCCCTGCGACATCAGATCGAGCGTGGCGATCAGGCGGGCCAGCAGATAGGGCGGATAGAAGCTGGTGGAGATGGTGGGCACGATGCCCAGCCGTTTGGTCGCCTGCGTGAGCAGCGGCACCAGCGGCAGCGGGTCGTTCTTGGGCACCCTGAGCGCGCGCTCGAGATAGAAGTCCATCGAGCCGCCGAAATTGTCCGGCACGAACAGCGAGTCTTCGAGCAGCAGGTAGTCGAAGCAGGCGCGCTCGAGCGACCGCGCCAGCTCGATGTGCAGGTCGGGCTGCGTCCAGTCCTCGCTGCCGCCCCACGGCTGATTCCAGCCATGTACGCCGAAGCTGTTGCCCAGGAACCAGCCAAGATGGAATCGTTCTGCCGACAAGGACCCCTCGTGCTCGCCGCCCCCTCCAAAACACGATGCAAAGCCCGGACCATCCCCCTATGCTGGCGCCCGCGGATTAGGAGGCGAACTGATGACGATCGGACGCTGGCTGTTTGCGGGTGCGCTGGCGGTGGCGGGATGTTTTGCGACGCTGTCGGCCGAGGCGCAGACGGCCAAGGCCGCGCTGAAGGACGCCGCCGGCAAGGACGTCGGCCAGGTCCAGCTGCTGCAGACGCCGCACGGCGTGCTGATCAAGCTCTCGGTGAAGGGAATTCCGCCGGGGGACCACGCCTTCCATGTCCACGCCGTGGGCAAGTGCGAGCCGCCGTTCACCAGCGCCGGCGGCCATTTCAATCCCGAGATGCACAAGCACGGCATGGAGGCCGCCGACGGTCCGCATGCCGGCGACATGCCCAACCTGCACATTCCGGCCAGCGGCGAGCTGGTGGTCGAGGTCGCCAATCCGATGATCTCGCTGGCCAAGGGCCAGAAGAACTCGGTGTTCGACGCCGACGGCTCGGCGATCATCATCCATGCCGGTGCCGACGACTACAAGACCGACCCCACCGGCAACGCCGGCGACCGCATTGCCTGCGGCGTGATTACGGAGTGAGCTAACCCGCCGTCACCGGTTCGCGGCCGACGATCGTCGTGCGGTGCATGACGCGCCGCTCGCCGGGATCGTGCGGCGTGACGGCGTGCACCGTGCAGCGGTTGTCCCACATCACCACGTCGTGCGGCTCCCAGACATGGCGGTACATGTACTTGGGCTGGGCTGCGAACTCGGTCAACTCCTCGATCAGCCGGCGGGCCGGACCATCGGCCATGCCTTCGATCGCGTCGTTGTAGATCGAGCTGATGTACAGCGACTTGCGGCCGGTGACCGGATGGCATCGCACCATGGGATGCCACACCGGCGGCATCGCTGCCTGCTCCTCGGCCGTCGGTGGCGGCGAGCCGACGACGCGCGACAGCATGCCGAAGTCGTGCCGCGCCTTGCGGCCCTCGACCTGCTTGCGCAGGCCCTCGGGAAGGTCGTCGTACACCATGTACATGTTGATGAACTGCGTGATGCCGCCGGTCCGGCTGATCTCGATGCCGTGCAGCAGCGAGCCGACGCTCGGCATCGGCCGATAGCTCGAATCGGTGTGCCACTGGCGCGACGACGAGAGCTGCTTCTGCGACGGCTCGGCAGGCGTCATCAGGCGGTCCTGCTCGTCGACATTGGAGACCAGGAAGATCTCGCGCACCCGGTCGGAGCGCAGATGCAGCGAGGTCTGATGGAAGATCTCGGGCTCGCCGAACTTGCGGGTGAAGGCGACGTGCTCGGCATCGCTGACGCGCTGGTCGGGAAACACCAGCACGAGGTGCTTCATCCAGGCATCGCTGACCGCCTGCACGGTCGCGGCATCGATTGGCTGGCGCATGTCGATGCCTAGAATCTCCGCGCCCAGCGCCGGGTGTCGCGGCTTGACGGTGATGCCCATGTGTCCTCCCTGAAGGGCGTCCTCCTTTTGCGGCGTCGCAAGAGCATACGGTGGGCGTGCCGAGCCCGGCAATTCACCCGGTTCGCTTGCCGAACAGGCCGAGCAGGAGGCGGATGCGACCTTCCAGCGATTCGTGCGAGTACGGCTTGTCGACGAACCGGATCGCCGCCGCGGACCGCAACCTGCGGCTCCGCCGTGCTTGTCGTGCTGCGGCGCAACCCAAACCCCAACCCGAACCCACGACAAAGCGCATGCCCCCATGGACATCCTCCCCGCCGTGCCTGTAACGGCAGGGCGTCCCGGTCATGCCGGCTCGTTCGCGCCGTCATCAAGTGAGCAGGAGGAGGAAGTCGATGTCTCAACCTCATGGGCCGCTGCCCCATGGTGCGCTGCAGGGCGTGCGGGTCGTGTCCTGCTCGACGGCGCAGGCCGGCACCGTGCCCTGGATGTTGATGGCCGATCTCGGCGCCGACGTGATCAAGATCGAGCCGCCGGGCGGTGGCGATCCCTCGCGCAACATGACCGTCCTGCCCGGCAAGGGCAGCACCTTCTTCGAGACCAACAATCGCGGCGTGAAAAGCGTCACGCTCAACCTCAAGTCCGCCGAGGGACGCGACATCCTGCACAAGCTCGTGGCGCGCGCCGACATCTTCGGCCAGAACTTCCGGCCGGGCGCCGCCGACAAGAACGGCTTCGGCTGGGACGACCTGCGCAAGGTCAACCCCAAGCTGGTCTACGTCTCGATCTCCGGTTACGGCACCAAGGGACCGCATGCCGATCTGCCCGGCACCGATTCGATGGCGCAGGCGCTGGGCGGCATCGCCGAAGCCTACTCCATGCCGGGACAGAAAATGCGCACCGGCATCGTCTCGGTCGCCGACGAGACCTGCGCCTTCCTTGCTTTCGGCGGCGCGTTGGCGGCGCTCACCCATGCCCGCACCACCGGCATCGGGCAGAAAGTCGACCTGTCGCTGCTCGGCGGCCAGATCCGGCTGATGGGCTGGACGCTGACGACCGCGATGTGGCGCGACCGCAACCCCGTCACCGGCCAGGCGCGCGTCACCGGCACGCGGCAGCGGGCCGGTATCAGCGCCTCGTTCAACGATCGCGACGGCAAGCCGCTGGTGTTCCAGCTGGTTGGCCCGGAGGATTGGACCGATGCCATGACAGCGCTGGGCTTCCACGAGAAAGTCGCGGCCGCCGGCTTCGAACAACTTGGCGCGATCGTCGACGACGACGCCAAGCGCGCCGAGCTGCTCGCGCTGCTCGACACGCTGTTCGCCACGGGCTGTCGCGACGACTGGGTGGCGAGGCTGCGCGCGGCCGACATCGTCGCCGCGCCGATCAATACTCTTCTAGAAGCATCCAACGATCTCGACGTGCTGGCCAACGGCTACGTCACCGAGGTCGAGCACCCGCGGCATGGCCGGCTGAAGGTGCACGGCTCGCCGTGGCAGTTCTCGCGGACACCGGCCCGGCCGGGCATCGCGCCGGAGCTGGGCGAGCACAACCAAAGCGTGCTAGAGGAGCTGGGCTACGATGCCGCAGCGCTCGCCGACCTGCGCGCGCGCAAGATCATATGATCTGGGGGTCGGTCTCGGGCGTAGCGTTGGGGATGCTCGCCCTGTTTTGATTGGTGGGTGTGTCTTGGCTCTGGAGTGGATGATCTCGCATTCGTTGCGCCTGGTCCTCGCGCGGGCCAGGGAAGACGTGAGTCCGGGCGAGATCGAGAGCTACTTCCACGGCGTGGGCCTCGCCGGCGGCATCTCCTACGCCAAGATGTTCCTGCTGGAATCGGCCAGCATGATGAGCGACGAGAACCTCCAGACCCTGGCCGGCGTCATCCGCCGCTATGCCCTGGTCGACCGCATCGGGCCGGTGGCGATCGTCGCTGCCTCCGACGAGGCGTACCGCCAGGCCAGCGTGTTCGCGTCGGCGGCGACGGCGAAGCGGCCGATCGCGGTCTTCCGCCGTCAGGAGGAGGCGGCGCGCTGGCTGATCGACATGGTCCAAGGCGACGCCGCCGCCGGCGACATCGCCGCCGATTGGTCGTTCGACCTCGGACCATCGAGGGAGCAGTAGCCGGACCGGCGTCTTCACCTCCCCAGCTTCGCTGGGGAGGTGTCGCCGTTTTACGGCGACGGAGGGGTCATGAATCATGACCCCTCCGTCCGCGATGACGCGGACACCTCCCCAACTTCGTTGGGGAGGAGAGGCGGGACGCGCCCTAAGCCGGTTGTGCGAGCGGCTGGCGCGACGGAAAGGGCGGGAAGGCGAGCGCGATGGCCACGGCCCCCAGGCCCATGCCGAACGAGCCGATGTACAGCCAGCCGTAGTTGCCGGTGGTGTCGTAGATCCAGCCGCCGATGACCGGCCCCAGCGCCATGCCGAGGCTGGAGACCATGGCCGCCGCGCCGAACACCGTGCCCATGATGCGCATCGGGAAGTATTCGCGGGCGATCACCGCGTAGAGCGGCATCACGCCGCCATAGGCCATGCCGAACACCAGCGCCACGGCGTAGAACTGGTCGAGGCCGCGAGCGAAGAAGTAGGCGCCGGCGCCGGCGGCCTGGATCAGGAGCCCGACCACCAGCGTGCGCTTGGCGCCGAAGCGGTCGCCCGACAGGCCGAACACCAACCGCCCGACCAGGCCGGCCAGGCCTTCCGCGCTGTAGATCGTCACCGCCGTCAATGGCGCGAGACCGCAAGCGATCGCGTAGCTCACGGTGTGGAAGATCGGTCCCGAATGCGTGGCGCAGCAGCAGAAGAAGGTGGCCGCGAGCACGATGAATTGCGTCGAGCTGAGCGCCTGGCGCACCGTCATGCCCGGTCCAGCCGCTGCCGTCTCTGCGATGCCGCTCTTGGCCTCGAGCATCGGCGGCCGCCGCACCAGCAAGGCGGTCGGCACCAGCAGGATCCACGCCAGGATGGCGATGCAAAGCTGCGCGGTGCGCCAGTCGTAGGTCTGGATCAGCCAGCTGGCGAACGGCGAGATCGTGAGCGGCGCCACGCCCATGCCGGCGGACACCAGGGACACCGCGAGGCTGCGGTGCTTCTCGAACCAACCGGTCACCGTCGCGATGGTGGGCGCGAACACCGCGCCGGCCGCGGCGCCGACCACGACGCCGTAGAGCAGCTGGAACTGCAGCAGGCTGGTGGCGCGGCTTGCCAGCGCAATGCCGAGCCCCAGCAGCAGCCCGCCCGACAGCACCACGATGCGCGGCCCGAAGCGGTCGGTCAGCGCGCCCCAGCCGAACGCCGCCACGCCCATCGTGAGGAAATCAAGCGTCATGGCGCTCGAGATGCCGGTGCGCGACCAGCCGGTCGCCTCGGACATCGGTTGCAGGAAGACCGCCAGCGAGAACAGCGATCCGATGGCGACACAGCCCATCAGCGCGCCGGCGGCGACCACGACCCAGCCGTAGTTGTTTTTCATCGGCTCCTCCAATCGAGGACAACACTAAACCAAAAGGTTTAGTGATTGCAACAGGCGAAGGGCCCGGCCGAGCGCTTGCCGGTCGAGGGCGGCGAGGGCACCATCGTCGTCGGCAACCGGAGAGGATCATGTCGGAGGATCGCAAGAAGGTCGCGCAGCGCTTCGAGGAGCGGCTGGCCAAGCTCGAGGCCTTGCGCCACGAGAAGCCGGCGCGCTGGCAGCTCTTTCACCTGCACAACGCGCTCAATGCCCTGCATTCCGACCACAGCGCGGCCGACCTCCATCTCGACGAGTTCGACCGGCACGAGCTCGAGCGCGAGTACCCCGAGCTCGAAGCCGACCACGTGCCGACGGTGGACGAGCTCCGATCGCGCTTCGCCATCATCGCCGCCGGCATGATCTAGCTTCCTCGTAGGACCGCGGTCCTACGAAGAGGTGCTCGCGCTTTCGTGAGCGGGACCGCGGTTCATCTCATCGAGCCTTCGGTGCGAGTTTGTCGCTGCAACTGCCAGCCGCCATTGGAGTTGCTACGCCATGACCGTTCGGCAGAATACCTTGCAGGAGTCCGGGGCCGTGACGGCACCCGTCATTCTCGTCGTCGAAGACGAGGTGCTGATGCGCGCCGCGGCCGCCGATCATCTGCGTCAGGCCGGTTATGACGTCATGGAAGCCGGCAACGCCGACGAAGCGCTGCGGCTGCTCCAGAAGGTCGAGATCGATGTGGTGCTTTCCGATATCGCCATGCCCGGCAGCCTGGACGGGCTCGGCCTGATCCGCTGGCTGCGCAGGCACAAGCCGCAGGTCAAGACCATCGTCACCTCGGGCTCGGAGCAGCCGACGGCCGGCTACGGCATGTTCCTCAGCAAGCCCTACCGCCTGGTCGACCTCGATTTCTGCGTCGCCAAGGTCCTGCCCGCGGTCCAGACGCCCTGCCTCGCGTGACGCTCCCCCATCGTACGCCGCACCCATCGTGCGAATCAGAACGAACGGTCTTGGGTCAGCGCGCTGATGGCCGAGTAGCCTGCTCGGCGGCGACGTCGCGACCGCTGAGGTAGCCGTAGAAAGCCGTCAACCGGTTGACGTAGGACGCCGTCGAGCCCAGCGCCAGCATGCTCGTGCCCTCGGCCCCCCGAATGGCCTGGTAGTATTGCCAAAGATTGCCGTCGCGACGGTCGAGGAACAGCACGGACTGCAGGGCGTGCGGGTCGAACATAGAAATCAAGGCGACGCGGATCGGGCTGGTATTCTCGATGGCCAGCACGAGGCGGTCGGGCGTGCGCTCGCGGACCGTCATGCGGTAGGTCGATCGCCCTGCGGCATCGACCTCGAAATAGTCGAAGGTCCGCCCGGCGCCGAACCCTTCCGGCGGCAAATCTCGCAGCGCGTTCGACAAGGTGCCGCCCGGCAACAAGCCTGCCTCGCGCACCAGTGGCTCCCAATCGTGGCGGCTCGGCGACCAGTAGCGGATCGCGCTGTAGTGCGAGAAGCCACCCAACCGGCGAAGCAATTCGTCGAGACCGCCTGCCGCGCTGAACTCGCCCGCGATCGCGGCCGCGACTCGCGATCGCCCAGCCCAGCCGAGGCAGCGATCGGGTTGCCAGTTCGGCCACGCCAAGTCGCTTTCGCGCCAGGCGGCGACGTTGGGCGCAGCCGAAGGCGGCGCATATGGCGGATCG
>JAFAKN010000429.1 GCA_019235415.1 Alphaproteobacteria bacterium | reverse complement strand
ATGTCGAAGGCCAGATCCAGGGCGGCGTAACGCAAGGGATCGGCTGGGCGCTCAACGAGGAATACATCTACGACAAGGACGGGCGCCTCGAAAATCCAGGGTTTCTCGACTACCGCATCCCGGTCGCCTCCGACCTGCCAATGATCGAGGCGGTTCTCGTCGAGAACCCGAACCCGCGGCATCCGTTCGGCGCTCGCGGCGTCGGCGAGGTGCCGATCGTGCCGCCGATGGCGGCGGTCGGCAACGCCATCGCCGACGCCCTCGGCATCCGATTGCGCGACCTGCCGATGTCACCGCCCAAGATCGTCGAGGCACTGGAAAAGAACGGAGGCTGACGCATCCTTGGTGAAGTCGAACGCTGGTGCGTCCTTGTTGCGGTAGGGATGCGCATTACGGCGCACCCCCCGCACAGAACCCGGCGTGCGGAATTCCCGCACCGGGCTCCCACCTTGGGTGAGTGGCGGCAAAGCGGCGGTCCGGCCAGGGATGGATGATGTGGGGCTTGGGCAGCCAGTGAGCGACGAGCTTGGTGACGGCGCCCCAGGGCGTCCGGTCCTTCTGGCTGCGGCGGCGCAGCGTGCGCCCCCACAGCCGTCCGGTGAGCCGCCGGAAGGCACCCAGCGCCTGGATGTTGTTCGGCACGGCGTGATAGGCGAAGAAGCCTTGCACCACCTGCCGCAACCAGGCCCCTTGCTCCTCGATCGGGTCATGCAGGCGGCGGCGCAAGGTGTCTTTGACCTCGCGCAGCTTGGCCCGCAGGCGGTCGCGCCGCGTCTTCCGGTGCACCGAGAACTTGCCCTTCCGGGTCACCCCGCAAATGTGGGTGAAGCCGAGGAAGTCGAAGGTCTCGGGCTTGCCGAGACCGCGCCCGCGCCGCGCTGCGGCCGCGCCGCGGCCGAATTCGAGCAGACGGGTCTTGACCGGATGCAATTGCAGCCCGAACGCGCCCAAACGTCCGCGCAGCCCTGCCATGAACCGCTCAGCCTCGGCCCGGTGCTCAAAACCGGCGACGATGTCGTCGGCGTAGCGCACCAGGATGACGGCGCCCGCGGCCGCACGACTGCGCCAGCCATGCGCCCACAGGTCGAAGACGTTGTGCAGGTAGATGTTGGCCAGCAGCGGCGAGATCACCGCACCTTGCGGCGTTCCCGCCTCGCCGGTTCGCACTACCCCGTCTTCCATCACCCCGGCCTTCAGCCAGTCGCGGATCAGGCGAAGGATACGGCGGTCACCGACCCGTCGTTCGACAAAACGCATCAGCCAGTCATGGCGTACCGTGTCGAAGGAAGCGGCGACAGACTACCCATCTCCGGCATTTTCCCGATTCGGTGACGATCACCCGGCAACGCCACCCGTTTGAGGGCCGCGTGCTCCCCGTGATCGGCAGTATTCGCCGCAACGGGGTCCTGTTCGCGCTGGCCTGCCTGCCCGACGGCAGTCGCGCGCTGATTCCGGCCCAGTGGACCGACTGGGACGAGGGTCAGAGTAGCAGCGTCCGCCTGGGCGCCGATGATATCCCCGGTCTGCGTGTCCTTGGCAGCCTGGGCGATTTGCTACAGTTGCGCCATCTCCTCGACGCTCTCCGCGGCCGACCCATCGGATCGGCGCCGCAGCAGGAGAGCCACCGTGCAACTGAACCTGGCGTTTCTCGATCTGCCCGACCCGCCGCTGGAGCCAGCGACATCGCGGCTTGCGCCGATGCATTGGGAACGGATCGACGCGGCGGCGCGGCGCGCGGCCCTCGACCTGCTCGCGCGCTTGATCTCCCGCATGCTCGCGGCGACCGCAAACGGGGCCGGCGATGAGTGAGCGCGCCAAGATCACGGCGAGCCATCTCGCACGCCTGGCGCTCGTTTATTTGCGTCAGTCAAGCGCGGCTCAGGTTGAGCACAATCGCGAATCGACCGAACGGCAATACGCGCTTTCCGGCAGGGCGCGCGAACTCGGTTGGCCCGCCGATCGGATCGTCGTCATTGACGAGGACCTCGGTCTCTCCGGCTCCGGCACCGCGGCCCGCTCAGGTTTCGCCCGGCTGACCGCCGAAGTGGCGCTGGCCCGGGTCGGCCTCGTGCTCGGTCTCGAAGTCTCGCGTCTGGCGCGCAACAATGCCGAGTGGTATCGGCTGATCGACCTCGCCGGTCTCACCGACACCCTGATCGGCGATGCCGACGGCCTCTATCATCCCGCGCTGTTCAATGATCGGCTGTTGCTCGGGCTCAAGGGGACGATGAGCGAAGCGGAACTGCATGTGCTGCGCGCCCGGCTCGATGGCGGCATCCGCAACAAGGCGGCTAAAGGCGAACTTCGTCGCGGCCTGCCGGTGGGCTTTGTCTGGGGCGAGGAGGACGGCGAAGTTCGTTTTCACCCGGACGAAGCCGTATGCACCGCCGTCCGCCAGGTCTTTGCCCACTTCGCCGAGACCGGCTCGGCCCGGCGAGTGTGGCTGTGGTTCCGCTCGGAGGGGCTCAAATTCCCGCTGCAGATGCACCAAGGCGGCGAGATCCGATGGGTCGAGGCGAGCTACACCGCCATCCACCGCGTCCTCGCCAACCCGGTTTATGCCGGCGCCTACGCCTATGGGAGAACCCGCCGGGAGATCGTGCTCGATGCTGCCGGCGGCCGCAAAAAGCGCCTGCGCCGCCTGCCGCGCGCCGAATGGCAGGTGCTGATCCCGGACCATCATCCGGGTTTCATCAACTGGCAGACCTACGAGGCAAACCAGGAACGCCTCGCCCACAATACGAGGCCCGGTCCGCACAAGGAGGGCGGCGCCGTGCGCGAGGGCGCTGCTCTGCTGCAAGGGCTCGCCTGCTGCGGCCACTGCGGCCGCCGCTTGCACACCCACTATCGCGGCCGCAACGCTGCGCCCGGGTACCATTGCCCCGGCAAGGTTCTCACCGAGGGCCGCGGTGCGTATTGCCTCAGCATTGGCGGCATCCAGATCGACGAAGCCATCACCGCGGCCTTCCTCGCCGCCCTGGAACCAGCCGGGCTCGCCGCCACCATTGCCGCCGCCGAGCGGATCGAGAGCGATCGCGAGGCCGCCCTGAAGCAGTGGCGGCTGGGGGTCGAGCGCGCCCATTACGAAGCGGAACGCGCCGAGCGTCGCTATCGCGCCGTCGACCCCGACAACCGGCTGGTGGCGCGGGGCCTCGAACGCGAATGGGAGGAAAGGCTGTGCGCGCTCGATGCAGCAAAGGCCGAGCTCGAGCGCCGCGAACGCGAGCGGCCGCGGGTGATCTCCGAGCCCGAGCGCAATCGCCTGCTCGCCCTCGGCCCCGATCTCGCCGCTGTCTGGAACGCACCCACGACCGCACCCCGCGACAGAAAGGAGCTGCTGCGCACCCTGATCGAAGAGGTCACGATCAGCGTCGATCGCGACAAGGCTTCCAGCCGGCTGATCTTGCGCTGGAAGGGCGGCGCGCTCAATGAGATCGCGATTGCCCTGCCGCGCTCGCGGCCGGCCACCGTGCGCACCGACGAGGACACGATCGCGCTGGTGCGCCGGCTCGCCGTCCATTATCCCGACAGCGTCATCGCTGGCATCCTCAACCGGCAGGGGCGCGCTACGGCCTTTGGCCACCGCTTCACCTCCGGCCGCGTGGGCAATTTGCGCCGGCATTGGGATATTCCGTGTTGCGAGCCGACCGCTGACCCACCCGAAGGCGAACTCCTGACGATCAAGAAAGCCGCCACCGTGCTCGGCGTCGCCCCGTCGACGATCCATCGCCTGCTCAATGACGGCATCATCGCCGGCGAGCAGCTAACACCGGGCGCCCCTTGGCGCATCCGCCTCACTGATGACCTCAAGGCCTGCTTCGACGGCGACGCCGGTGACGGCTTTCTACCGATGCGAGAGGCGATGCGCGCCCTCGGCGTGTCACGCCAAACTGTGTTGCAGCGTGTCAAGCGCGGTGAACTCGCCGCCGTGCACGTCATGCGCGGCAAGCAAAAAGGCCTGCGTATCAAAGTGATAGGTCAGCAACTCGGGCTCTTTGAGCGAACCGCATGAACCAGGGGGCATTATGCAGCAGGTTCCAAAAACCCGGCGATGTCGGCGTCCACAATCCAGTTCACTGGCTGGCGAGTAATCCCGACCCAGAGGGCATCGAGCGCGTCATGCGGCCCGCGCCCCGGTCGGAAGCCATAGCTGAACCCGAGAAAGTCGTTTTCCCAGATTGCATTCAGCACCTCGGCCACCGCACGCTGGACGATCTTATCCTCCAGCGCGGCGATGCCGAGCGGCCGCTGTCGCCCGTCCGGCTTGGGGATGTACACCCGCCGCGACGGCAGCGCCCGGTAGGCGCCGCGGTGAATACGGTCCTTCAGGTCCAGCAGCCGCAGCTCCAGGTCCTGCCCGTACTCCCGCCAACTCACCCCGTCCACCCCGGCCGCCGCGTCCCGCTTGAGCGCCTGATAGGCAAACCGCAGCAGGGCCACGTCGACGTGGTGCAGCAGTGCCGTGAACTTTTCTTCCTTCTTCAACCTCGCAGCTATCCGCACGCGTTCCAACCCCGGCGACACACTTACCCGGCCCGGTGTCCGGCGCGTATCCGGCTGGCCCGCGTTCCCCTTGGCCCCCGCCCTTGGCTCCGCCGGCTCGGCCGCCGCGGCAACGGCGGCCTTTGCCGGTTTCCCGGCTACTATGGCGAGGTCCGACTTCTGCGCGGCGTGCATCATCGGCTTCGGCTCGCGCCTTCCCGATGCGGACCAGACGGCTGTTGCCTGTGGCCACCGCACAGATCTCCCGGTTCCCGTGCAAGGAGCGTGCGCACATGCCAGGGTCTCAGACCGCGCAGGGTCGGGCGGCAACTCGCGCTGGCGTCGCCGTCCGTGTGGCCTTCCGCCGTCTCGAAGGCGTCGGCACCCCGGAGCAAAATTTCGCGGCTCAATGGCTGGCCTATGCGTTCCCCTGTCAACGCTTCGACGCGCGCCTCGCGGTGCGCCCCGCATGACTCGGGGTCGGTGTGGATCGCTACTCCTTCACCGTATCGGACTTGCACCAACTACTCCTTGCCGGTCTCCCGGCGCACCGAGACGCGCCCTGCGGGCGCTCCTCTGGATGACGTACGTCCTTGATGGCATTAAGGAAGATCGTCATCCTGAGGAGCCCGCGAAGCGGGCGTCTCGAAGGACGCACCGGCGCTCTTCCAGGCGTTTGTCGATTTCCTGACAGCCTCGAAAGCCCGGGACCCAGGGTTCGGGGTCCGGAGCCGGCGGAGGAATGGGTCCCGGCCTGCGCCGGGACGACTGCGGGGGCTGGATTCATTGCTCGCTTCGGCCGCAGGGTTGG
>JAFAKN010000112.1 GCA_019235415.1 Alphaproteobacteria bacterium | reverse complement strand
ACCTCGGCGACCATCTCGCTCGCCACCAGGCGCACGACCTCGCCCAGCATGCCGTCGACGGAGTCGGCACGCGCCATCGTCTCCCGGAGCCGCTTGAGGAGCATTCGCGGTCCGGCCGGAGGAGTTGTTCTGTCCATGGTCAGACCGCTAGATGCTTGAGTCGAATGACGACAAAGCTACGGTCGATTACACATGCGCACAGGCGCCAAACCGCAAACCGATAGGTCCGGTTGCCGTCGCAGGCCATGTGCAGGCGTTTGCGTTTGGCGCGCATCGCCTGCTTATAGCAAGAGGCGCGCCGAACTGCCTACCCGCTAGCTTCGCAGCAGCGAGAAGAGTTGCAGCGACCGATTGCGCCGAGCCTGAGGCGCGTCTTCGCGCCTCGGGCGCGTCTTCGCGCCTCGGGCGCGCCTCAGGTCGTCGCATCCAATTCGTAAGCGGTATGCAGCGCCCTCACCGCGAGCTCGGTGTATTCGGCGGCAACCAGGACGCTGATCTTGATCTCCGAGGTGGAGATCACCTCGATATTTATCCCTTTGCCGGCCAGGGTCTGGAACATCTTCAAGGCCACGCCGGCGTGGCTGCGCATGCCGACGCCGATCACCGAGACCTTGGCCACGTTGGTGTCGGCCTTGATCTCGGTGAACTTGAGATCGGCCTTGGCGCGATCGAGCTGTTCCACGGCACGCGCGAGGTCGGCGCGTGGCACGGTGAAGGTGATGTCGGTCGAGCTGCCGTCGAGCGAGACGTTCTGCACGATCATGTCGACGTTGATGTTGGCATCGGCCAGGGGGCCGAAGATCGCCGCCGCCACGCCCGGCCGGTCGGCCACGCGGGTCACGGTGATCTTGGCCTCGTCCTTGGAGAAGGCGATGCCGCTCACGACGGCTTTCTCGAGTCCCTGCGCCATGATCTCTTCCTCGTCCACGACCATCGTGCCCGGCAGGTCGCTGCCCAGCGCCTCGTCGAACGAGGACAGTACCTGCACGCGCACGTGGTGGTTCATTGCCAGCTCGACCGAACGCGTCTGCAGGACCTTGGAGCCCTGCGACGCCATCTCGAGCATCTCCTCGTAGGTCACCTGGTCGATCTTGCGCGCCTTGTCGACGATGCGCGGGTCGGACGTGTAGACGCCGTCGACGTCGGTATAGATGTCGCAGCGGTCGGCTTTGAGCGCCGCCGCCAGGGCCACCGCCGAGGTGTCCGAGCCGCCGCGGCCCAGCGTCGTCACTCGCCCTTCGGGCGACAGGCCTTGGAAGCCCGGCACGATGGGCACCTCGCCCGCCGCCATGGAGCAGGCCATCTCGGCCGTCTTGATCTCGACGATGCGGGCCTTGCCGTAAGCGGCGTCGGTTCGGATGGGCAGCTGCCACGACAGCCACGAGCGCGACTGCACGCCGAGCTGCTGCAGGGCGAGCGCAAGAAGACCGATCGTGACCTGCTCGCCGGTCGCGACCACCACATCGTATTCCCGCGCATCGTGCAGCGGCGCAACGTCACCGACCCATTTGACCAGCTGATTGGTGGCGCCCGACATGGCCGAGACCACGGCCGCAACTTGATTGCCGCGCTCGACCTCGGCCTTGATCTTGCGGGCGACATTCTTGATGCGATCGGTATCGCCGACCGACGTGCCGCCAAATTTTACAACGATGCGCGCCATGGACCTGCTCGAAAGCGGGGTATAGACACCGTCGACGCCCACAGGGTCAAGCCACACGGTCAAGAGCGTGGGTCGACAGGGCCGATGGGCACGCCGATTGGGCACGAGGGGTGAAGGGCAAGCGATGGCCGATCCGGTCAGCAGCACGATCGACGCCGCCGAGGTCGAGCGCTTCTCGCGGATAGCCGACGAATGGTGGGACCCGAGCGGCAAGTTCGGGCCGCTGCACCGGCTGAACCCGGTCCGCATCGGCTATGTCCGCGACCGGATTGCCAACCACTGGCAGCGCGATACGCAATCGACTGCGCCCTTGCAGGGCTTGCGCCTGCTCGATGTCGGATGCGGCGGTGGACTTTTGAGCGAGCCGATGGCGCGCCTGGGGGCCGGCGTCACGGGCGTCGATGCCAGTGCGCGCAACATCGCGATCGCCGAGCATCACGCGCTGCGGCAGGGCCTGACGATCGACTATCGGCAAGGAGCAGCCGAGAGCTTGGCGTCGATGCGCGCGCAATTCGACGTCGTCCTGGCGCTCGAGATCGTCGAGCACGTGGCCGATGTCGATCTGTTCCTGACCTCCTGCGTCCAACTGCTGAAACCGAACGGCCTGCTGTTCCTGTCGACGCTCAACCGTACGGCGAAGGCGTGGGCGCTGGCGATCGCCGGCGCAGAGTACGTGCTGGGCTGGCTGCCGCGCGGAACCCACGACTGGCGCAAGTTCCTGCGGCCGGCGGAAGTCGTGCGCACGCTGGGAGCCGCCGGCGTGGACGTGCAGGAGATCGTGGGCGTCACCTACAACCCACTGGCGCGCGCCTGGGCGATCGATCGCCGCGACCTCGACGTCAACTACATGCTGTACGGGGTCAGCTCATAAGGACCGCGGCCATCTCGGCCGCTCAGAATCATGAGCGGGCCAGGGGCCCGCGGTCCCTTTCCGAGTCAGTTCCCGCGCGGGACCCAGGGCAGGCGGCCGAACTCGATGCCCTCTTCGGACAAGGCGTCCGCCTCTTTCTCCGTGGTCTGCCCGTAGATGCCGCGCTTGTCGCTCTCGCCGTAGTGGATCTTGCGCGCCTCCTCGGCGAACTTGTCGCCGACATGCTCGCAATTCTTCTCGACGTGCTCGCGCACCTTGAGGAGCGCCTCGCGCAGCTCCGGCGGCATGCTGCGGGTGAGCGCGGCCATTTGCTGCGGCGGCGAGGGTGCCGGCACCGGCACGTTGGCCTGCGCCTCGACGGGCTTCTCCTCGCCGCCCCGGCCCTTGCCGCTCTTGCCCAGCCGCGGCGCCATCAGCGCCCGCTCGACCTTGGCCTCGCCGCACACCGGGCAGCCGATCAAAGACTTCTTTTCCTGGCGTTCGTAGGTCTTGCTGTCCTTGAACCAGCTCTCGAACTCGTGGCCCCCGGCACAGCGCAAGCGATATAGGATCATGAAACGACACACTTTTCCGACAATTGGCACTCCCCACGGGAGAGTGCCAGATGATGGGGTGTGATGGTCTCCAACGCAAGAGGGATGCCAATTGGCTTTTGCCGGACCGCAGGTCCGCGGTCCGGCAAGAGGCTACTCGGCCGCCTTGGGCATCGCTGCCTTGTGCAGGACCGGCGGAGCATACGCGCGGTCGTGGGTCAGGGACGGCACCATTCGGCGCGCTTCGTCGACCTTCGCGAGATCGATCTCGGCGACCACGAAGCCGGCTTTCTCAGCCCCGGCGTCGGCCAGCACCTCGCCCCACGGCGCCACCACAAGCGAATGGCCGTAGGTCTTGCGGTTCGAGCCCTTGTGGGTGCCGACTTGCGCGGGAGCGAACACGAAGCAGCCGGTTTCGACCGCCCGCGCCCGCAGCAACGTGTGCCAGTGCGCCTGTCCGGTCGGCACCGTGAACGAAGACGGAATCGACAGCATCGTTGCGCCGGCATGCGCGAGATCGCGATAGAGATAAGGGAACCGCAGGTCGTAGCAGATGGTCATGCCCAGCACGCCCCACGGCGTCTCGGCCAGCACAGACTTCTCGCCCGGCTTGAAGGTCGAGGATTCGCGATAGCTCTCGCCGCCCGCCAGCTGGACGTCGAACATGTGGATCTTGTCGTAGCTCGCGAGAACGCTGCCGCCGGCGTCGATCAGATACGACCGGTTGCGGATCTGTTCCTCGCCCGGCACCCGCACATGGATCGAGCCGAGCAGGAACCAGGCGCCGGCGTCGCGCGCCGCTGCGCGGGCCGCCGCCAGCATGGCGTGCGCCTCCTCGGTCTCGGCCTTTTCCAGCGTCTCCTTGCGGTTGGCGCCAATCAGGCCGGTGTTCTCGGGCGTCATGATGAAGTCGGCGCCGGCCTCGCGCGCCAGCAGCGCCTGGTCGCGCACGAAGGCCACGTTCTCGGCCATGTCGTTGCTGACATTGGTCTGGATCAGCCCGGCCTTGAAGGTTGTCGCCATGTTGCGATCTCAGCCCGGCTGGGCCAGCAGGGCGTCGAGCTTGCCCGCCTGCTCGAGGGCAGCGAGCTCGTCGGAGCCGCCGATATGCTGGCCGTTGATGAAGATCTGCGGCACGGTGGTGCGATGGGCACGCGCCCGCATCTCGGTGCGCTTCTTGTCGTCCATCATCACGTCCATTTCGTCGTACGCGGCGCCCTTGCGGTCGAGCAGGCTTTTGGCCCGCGCGCAGTAGCCGCAGAACGGCGTCGTATAGATCTCGATCTTGGCCATCACGGTCCCCTTTGCGGCGACTATAACGCCGGCCGGACGACGCGCGCCAGCGTCAGCACGTCGACGTGCCGGACGCCGGCCCGCTGCAGCGCCAGCACGCACGCCTCTACCGTAGCGCCGGTGGTCAGCACGTCGTCGATCAGCAGCACCGTCTTGCCGGCAAGTGCGGCCCGCCAGCGCGGATGGACATCGAACGCTTGCCGCACGTTGCGGCGCCTCTCCTCGGCGCGCAGGCCGGTCTGCGAGCCGGTCCAGCGCCGCCGACGCAGCAGATCCGGCGCCAGGCGTGCCTTGCCCTGCCGGCGGACCACGATGCGCGCCAACAGCTGTGCCTGGTTGTAGCGGCGCAGCAAGAGCCTGCGCCAATGCAGCGGCACCGGGACCACGAGATCGGCCTCCGCCAGCAGCTCGGCGCCCGCCCGTGCCATCCAGCGACCGCAGGCCTTGGCGATATCGGTGCGATCGCCATGCTTGAACGGCAGGATCAAGCGGCGGCTGTGATCGTCGTACACCAGGGCGGCTCGGGCCCGCCGGTAGCGCGGCCGCTTGGCGCTGCAGGCGCCGCACAGCGCGCCGCGGCCGCCATTCTCGGCAACCAATCTCTCGGACCCCCGTCTCTCGACACCTGGGTCGTGCGCAAAGGGATAGCCGCAGCAATCGCAGCAGGGCGGCGCGAGGAAGCTGAAACGCTGCCAGCACGCCGCGCACAAGGCACCCGGCGCCTCGACGATCTCGCTGCACCCCATGCAGAGCGGCGGCAGCACCGCATCGAGCAGGAAGCGCGCCGCGCCGATGCCGGCCAGGATCACGCGCTGGTATGGAAAGTGGGGCATGGAGCCGAGCGATTGTGTCTGCAGGGATGACGAGTCCCCTACCCCGTTCGCTACAGCGGGCCTACATACGGGCATGGCACCAACCGATCCCCTGCTGGTGTTCGACCGCTCGCTGCTGCGCAAGCGGCGCGAGCGCGCCGCGCGGGCCTGGGGTCGCGCCGACTTCCTGAAGCGCGAGATCGCCGAGCGCCTGGTCGAGCGCCTCGACGACATCAAGCGGCTCTTTCCATTGGCGCTCGACCTCGGCGCGCACGGCGACGAGGTGGCACAGGCGCTTGCCGGACGCGGGAGCGTCGAACGCCTCGTGCGGCTCGATCTCGCCATCGGCTTTGCAAGACGTTCCAATGGACCCGCGGTGGTGGCCGACGAGGAGTGCCTGCCCTTCGCGCCGGCGAGCTTCGACCTGGTGCTGAGCGCCATGGCCCTGCACTGGGTCAACGACCTGCCGGGCGCGCTGGTCCAGATCAATCGCGTCCTCAAGCCCGACGGGCTCCTGCTGGCGGCCATGCTGGGAGGCGCCACACTCTGGCAATTGCGCCAGGCGCTGGCCGCCGCGGAAAGCGAGATCGAGGGCGGCCTCAGCCCGCGCGTGTCGCCCTTCGCCGATCTCCGGGATGCGGCCGGGCTGCTGCAGCGGGCGGGCTTCGCCTTGCCGGTCGCCGACAGCGAGACGATCGACGTCGAATACGACAGTGCGCTCTCCCTGATGCGCGACCTGGGCGCCATGGGCGAAAGCAACCTCGCTGTCGAACGCCGCTGCGGCTTTACGCGACGCGCCACGCTGCTGCGCGCTGCCGAAGTCTATGGCGAACGCTTCGCAGCCCGATCGGGGCGGGTGACGGCGAGCTTCGAGGTGCTTTACCTGCACGGCTGGCGGCCGCATGCCTCGCAGCCCAAGGCCTTGACGCCCGGCAGCGCGGCGCAGCGTCTTGCCGACGCGCTGGGCAGCACCGAGCGAAGCGCCGGCGAGAAAGCAGGGCGAGGCTAGCGGTGCCGTCGGTCAACCTGTCGTTCGGCGACGTGCTCTCGGAGGCGTACGGCCACTTCTTCGGCAACCTGCGCCTGTTCTTTCATCTCGTCACGGTGCCCTGGATCATGTCGGTTGCGATCCGTGTCGTGGGCGCGGCGCTTACCGATGAGTCCATGCCGGCCGTGCTGGTCGAGAAGGTCGTGGACGTTCTGCCCAGCGTCATGTTCATGGTGGGCTGGCAGAGGGTCGTGCTGCTTGGACCCAACCGCCTGGACCGTCTCCCAGGCCTCGTCTGGTCGCCGCGCGAGAGCGCCTATCTCGGTCATCTCGTCAAGGTCGCCGGCGTCACGTTCCTGCTGGTGGCCGCCTTCGTGCTGACGGTGGGCTCGCTCGACCCCGGCCGGCTCAGCCATCCGTCGACGATGGATCCCGAGCTGGCGCGCGCGCAGGCCTTCGCCGCGCCGCTCAGCATCGGTCTCATCGTCTCGACCTTGCTGGCGCTGCGCGTCAGCTACGGCCTGGCGGCGACGGCCGTCGACGTGCCGTTCTCGCCGCGGCTTTCCTGGGCTTATAGCCGCGGCAACGCCTGGACGATCATTGCCGCGCTGTTCCTGACCTTCTTCCTGAGCGCGCTGGTCACGGCGGTGTCGATGCTGATCCTGTATGGGCTGTTGCGCGGCCTGTTCGGCGTGCAGGAGGGGGCGGCCATCGTAAGCTGGACCGTCGGCATCCTGGTGTCCTACGCCGGCGCGGGCGTCATCGCGACCGTGCAGGCCGTCATCTTCCGCAAGCTGCTCGCCTGGCACGAAGGCAAGCCCTTGCCGCCGCAGTCGTCATAGCAGGTCGCGTAGCAGGCCGATCAATGGCAGGTCGGCCGGCGGCATCGGATAGTGCCTGAGATCGATCGGGCGCACCCATTTCAGCACCTGCCCTTCGCGCGCCTGCGGCGTGCCATGCCACTTGCGGCAAGCGAACACCGGCATCAGCAAGTGGAACCTCTCGTAGCCGTGGCTGGCGAAGGCGATCGGCGCCAGGCAGCTCGTCGCCGTCTCGATGCCGAGCTCCTCGTGCAGCTCGCGTACCAGCGCCTGCTCGGGAGTCTCGCCGGCATCGACCTTGCCGCCGGGAAACTCCCACAGTCCGGCCATCGACTTGCCCGGCGGGCGCTCGGCGATCAGCACGCGACCATCGGGATCGACCAGCGCCACCGCCGCGACCAGCACGAGCGGGCGATCGCCCAGCGGCGGCGGCCCGCCTGGACACTCTTCCTCGAACCCCAACTCTCTTAGCTCGCGCTCAAGAACGGTAGCTGCCGTTGATGTCGATATAGCCGTGCGTCAGGTCGCAGGTCCAAACCGTGGCGCGGCCGCGGCCGATGCCGAGATCGATGTCGATCACGATGTCGGTGCCCTTGATGTGCCGGTTGACCGGCGTCTCGTCGTAGTTGGGCACGACCTGCCCGTTGTCGGTGATGCGCACGCCGCCGATCGAGATCCGGAGCTTGTCGCGGTCGGCCCGCTCGCCCGACTTGCCCACCGCCATGACGATGCGGCCCCAGTTGGCGTCTTCGCCGGCGATCGCCGTCTTGACCAATGGCGAGTTGGCCACGCACAGACCGATCTTGCGCGCCGCGCCATTCGACGAGGCGCCGCCGACATTGATGGTGACGAACTTGGTGGCGCCCTCGCCGTCGCGCGCCAGCAGCTGGGCGAGCTCGATCAAAAGCTCGTCGAGGGCGCGCTTGAAGTCGACCAGTACGGGATCGTCGGCCTCCTCGATCGGCGCGTGGCGCACCGCGCCGGTGGCCACCATCAGGAGCGTATCGCTGGTCGAGGTGTCGCCGTCGACGGTCACGCAGTTCAACGACTTGTCGGCAGCGTCGGCCACCAGCTTCTGCAGCACCCCGCCCGGAATCTTGGCGTCGGTGAAGACGAAGCCCAGCATGGTCGCCATGTCGGGCGCAATCATCCCGGAGCCCTTGAGGAAGCCGTTTATCGTCACCGTCCGCTCGCCGATGCGGGCCTGGCGGGTCGCCAGCTTGGGAAAGGTGTCGGTGGTCATGATGGCGCCCGCGGCGGTCGCCCAGCCGTCCTCGCGCGCCGATTTCACCATTGCCGGCACGACGGCCGCGAGCTTCTCCCAGTCGAGCGGCTGGCCGATCACGCCGGTCGATGCCATGAACACCTCGTTGCGCGGGCAGCCCAGCGCCTGCGCCACCGCTCGCGTGCTCTCCTCGACGGCCTTGTCGCCCAGCTTGCCGGTGAAGGCGTTGGCGTTGCCTGAATTGACCAGGATCGCCCGCACTCTGCCGCGGGTCAGGTTCTTGCGGCACCAGTCGACCGGCGCGGAGGCGGTCTTGGAGCGGGTAAGGACGCCCGCGATGCTCGCCCCGGCCGGGACGACGGCCAGCATGACGTCGTCGCGGTCCTTGTAGCGTACTCCCGATTGCGCGGCGGAAAGCTTCACTCCCGCGAGGCGCGGCAGTGTCGGCGTGGTTTTAGGCGCCAGCGGCGACTGGGCGTGCTTGACGGCCATGAGACTCCCCTCGGCGAGGACCGGTAGTTTCCGGTCGCTCCGAACGGCAGAGCCTACACCATAACCGCGCGAAAACGTGAGTTTTACTTGCTGGGTGCGGGAGCCGCCGGCGCTGCGCCGGGCGCAGGCGGTGCGCCGGGCGCGGCCGGCTTCGCGGGGGTTGCGTCGGGCTTGCCGCCCTCCATGTTGAACTTCTCGATTTTCGCCCCGGCGCGCAGCTGGTCGAGCTGGGCCTGCACCACCTCGCGGGCCATCTCCTCGCGCAGCTGGTCGGCCATCTCCTCGAACGGCGGCGGCGCCGCCTTGCGCCGATCCTCGACCTTGATGACGTGGTAGCCGAACTGGGTCTTGACCGGCGTCTCGCTGGTCTCGCCCTTCTTGAGCGCAAAAGCTGCGTCGGCGAACTCCTTCACCATGTCGGCCTTCTTGAACCAACCGAGGTCGCCGCCCTCGGCGCCGGAGGCCTTGTCAGTCGACTTCTCCTTGGCGAGCTTGTCGAACGCGGTGCCCTTCTTGAGGTCGGCGATGATCGCCTTGGCCTCGTCCTCCGTCGCCACGAGGATGTGGCGCGCGTGCACCTCTTCCTCCGCCGGCATCGAGGCCAGCCGCTCCTCGTAGCGCTTCTGCAGCTTCTCCTGCGTAACCTGGCGAGCGATCTCGCGCTGGATCCAGAAATCCTGAAGCACCTGCTCCTCGATGAAGGCGAGCCGCTTCTTGAAGGCGGGATCCTCGTTGAGCTTGCTCTTCTTGCCCTCCATGACGACCAGCTTGCTGTCGATCATGCGGTCGAGCAGAGCGGGGAAGACCGCCTGCAGGGGCATGTTGCGATACTGTTGCGGCAGCGACTGCTGCGCCACCTCGAGCTCGGACAGCCGGATCGGTTGGCCGTTGACGGTTGCCACGACCGGGTCCTTCAGGGGCTGGGGGGCCTGGGGCTGCACCGGCGGCTTCGGCGCCGGCGGTTTCTGCGCTGGCGGCGTTTGCGGCGCAGCCGGCTGCTGGGCAGCGGCGGAGCCGGCGATGGCCGCGGCCGCGCAGCACAGGACGATCAGGCGCAGAGGGCGCGGACGAAAGCTCATGAGAGGGGGCTCCGGACGAAACTGGGGAACGCAAAGGGACGGTCGATCCGTTTACACAGGGCCTATCCGGCCAAGCAAGCATCGCCTCCCCGAAGGCGCGGGTGATGGCCGCCAATTGCGGCACTTTTTCGTGAGTACCATGACGCACACAAGGCTTGGCGATCCACCCTCGTGCGCGCTAGGTGTGTGCGCGTTGACACTGGCGGGACCGCTCTCTATCTGTGAACGGGACGGCGGGCCGCGTGCCCGCCTAACTCTTTAGAATATCGAGGGTTTCATGCTGGGCGCGCTGGCCCGAAGCCTGTTCGGCACTGCCAACGACCGGGTCGTCAAGGGCTTCGACAGGACGGTGGCGAAGATCAACGAGCTCGAGCCTGAGCTCGCCAAGCTCAGCGACGAGCAGCTGCGCGCCAAGACCCAGGAGTTCCGCGACCGGTTGGCCAAGGGCGAGACCTTGGACGACCTTTTGGTCGAGGCCTTCGCCACCGTTCGCGAGGCAGCCAAGCGCACCTTGGGGCAACGCCATTTCGACGTGCAGCTGAAAGGCGGCATGGTCCTGCACCAGGGCAAGATCGCCGAGATGAAGACCGGCGAGGGCAAGACCCTGGTGGCCACGCTGCCGGTCTATCTCAATGCTCTGGCCGGGAAGGGCGTCCATGTCGTCACCGTCAACGACTACCTCGCCAAGCGCGACGCCGAATGGATGGGCCGGGTCTACACCTTCCTCGGGTTGACCGTCGGGGTGATCGTTCACGAGCTCAGCGACGAACAGCGCAAGGAAGCCTACGCCTGCGACGTCACCTACGGCACCAACAACGAGCTGGGCTTCGACTACCTGCGCGACAACATGAAGTACCGCATGGACATGATGGTCCAGCGGCCGTTCAACTTCGCGATCGTCGACGAGGTCGATTCGATCCTGATCGACGAAGCGCGCACCCCGCTCATCATCTCCGGCCCCGCCGAGGATTCTTCCGAGCTCTACCGCCGTGCCGACGGCGTCATCCCGCAGCTGAAAGGCGACCACTACGAGAAGGACGAGAAGGCCCGCACCGTCGTGCTGACCGATGCCGGCGTCGAGGCGGTCGAGGATATCCTGCGCAACGAAGGGCTGCTGCCCGAAGGCATGAGCCTCTACGCGCCGAACCAGGTTTCCCTGCTGCACCACGTGACGCAGGCGCTGCGCGCTCACAAGCTCTTCGCGCGCGACGTCGATTACATCGTCAAGGACGGCCAGGTCGTCATCATCGACGAGTTCACCGGTCGCATGATGGCCGGTCGGCGCTATTCGGAAGGCCTGCATCAGGCGCTCGAGGCCAAGGAGAAGGTCGAGATCCAGCGCGAGAACCAGACGCTGGCCTCGATCACCTTCCAGAACCTGTTCCGGATGTATCCCAAGCTCGCCGGCATGACCGGCACGGCGATGACCGAGGCAGCCGAGTTCGGCGAGATCTACAAGCTCGAGGTGGTCGAGATCCCGACCAACGTCGCCGTGGCCCGCGACGACGCCGACGACGAGATCTACCGCACCATCGCCGACAAGACGCGCGCCATCGTCAAGCTGATCGAGGAATGCCGCGGCCGCCAGCAGCCCATGCTGGTCGGCACCGTCTCGATCGAGAAGTCCGAGGCGCTGTCGGACGAGCTCAAGAAGCGCAAGATCCCGCACAACGTCCTGAACGCGCGCTACCACGAGCAGGAAGCCAACATCATCGCCCAGGCCGGCCGGCCGGGCGCCGTCACCATCGCCACCAACATGGCCGGCCGCGGCACCGACATCCAGCTCGGCGGCAACGCCGACATGCTGGTCCGCCAGGCCGAGATCGAGCTTGCCGCCAAGATTCCCGACGAGGCCCAGCGCCAGGCCGAGCTTCAGCGCGTGGTGGGCGAGATCAAATCAGGAGTCGAGCGCGACCGCGAGGTCGTGCGTGGCGCCGGGGGGCTCTATGTGGTCGGCACCGAGCGGCACGAGAGCCGGCGCATCGACAACCAGCTGCGCGGCCGCTCCGGCCGACAGGGCGACCCCGGTGCCTCGAAGTTCTTCCTGTCGCTGGAAGACGACCTGATGCGCATCTTCGGCAACAACAAGGTGCTCGACTGGGTGCAGAAGAAGGGCATGGCCGACGACGAGGCGCTGACCCATCGCTGGCTCAACAAGGCACTGGAGACGGCACAGGGCAAGGTCGAGGCGCGCAACTTCGAGATCCGCAAGAACCTGCTGCGCTTCGACGACGTCATGAACAGCCAGCGCAAAGAGATCTACAAGGAGCGCATCGAATTGATGGCGACCGAGGATGTCTCGGACACCATCTCCGGCATGCGCCGCGACGTGATCGACGGGCTGGTGGCGCGCACCATCCCGGAGGACGTCTACGCCGAGCAGTGGAAGGTCGCCGAGCTCAAGGACGAGGTGCAGCGCCTGTTCGGCCTCGACCTGCCGATCGAGGAATGGGCCAAGGAAGAGGGCATCGCCGACGAGGAGATCAAGACTCGCCTCAACGACGCCGCCGACCGGCTGTTCGCCCAGCGCGCCGCGCAGTACGGCGTCGAGGTCTGGCGCCAGGTCGAGAAGAGCGTGCTGATGCAGCTCTTCGACCAGAGCTGGAAGGAGCATCTGCTGCATCTCGACCATCTGCGCCAGGGCATCGGCTTGCGCGCCTACGGCCAGAAGGATCCGCTGAACGAGTACAAGCGCGAGGCCTTCAACCTCTTCAACGACCTCCTGACCGGCCTGCGCGAGCAGGTGGTCGGCCTGCTCGCCACCCTGCAACTGCGCATGGAGACGCCGCCGCCCATGCCGGCGCCGACGCCCGCGTTGCAGATGCACGAGGTGCACGAGGATCCCGCACTGGCCGCGGCCATGCAGGACGACCCCGCCTTCGATCCCGCCGATCCCGACGGCGGCGGCGTCGCCACCTTGCATCGGCCCAAGCCCGCGACGGGCGGCGCCAAGTCCGCTCGCGATCCCAACGATCCCAAGAGCTGGGGCAAGGTCGCGCGCAACGCCCCCTGCCCCTGCGGCTCAGGCAAGAAGTACAAGCACTGCCACGGGCGGGTTTGAGCCGCTTCTATTTCGCCGCCTTGGCTTTCTGGCTGAGGACATAGGCCAGTTCCTGCTTGGCCTTGGCGTCCTGCGGATCGAGGTCAAGGCACTTGCGATAGAGGCTCTCGGCCTCGTCCAACCGGCCGAGCTCGACCAAAGCATAGCCCTCGCCCCTCCAGGCGCGCGCAAGCTCGACGTTGCGCACGTCGTCCGGCGAAAACTCCTTGGCGGCCTTCTCCGCGCGCTGAAACGTCTGCATGGCCAGCGGCCAGTTCTTCTCGACCTCGTACAGATGGCCGAGCTCGGCGAGGAATTGCGCGTTCTGTGGCGACAGCGCCGTTGCCCGCAGCAGTTCCGCCTTCGCATCGGCGGCGCGCCCAAGATCGAGGAGACCATAGCCTCTGAGATAGTAGGCGTAGCCCCAGTTCCCGGAAGCCGCGACCGCGCCGTGCTTGCCGTCGGAAACGGCGGCATTCGTCATGTAGAACAGCGCCTCGGCCGGCGTGCGAGCGCTGTAGTAGCGCACGTTCGGGTCCTTGAAGCGTGACTGGTAGAGGGCCACCACCTGATCGAAGTACGGCAAGGCCTCGGCGGGCTTGCGGGCCTGCAACAGCTGGGTGCCTTGCTCGAGCAGCTGCTTGGCCCTGGCATCTTCGGGCGACGGCGTCGGCGACGGGGACTGCCCCAGGGCGGCGAAACACCCGGTGAAGGCCAGAAACACGAGACCCGACAGGCACAGTCGCAATATCTTCATAGCAGTCTTTCACAATGTGTTCCGCGAAGTTACGCGCAGCGTGAGAGCATTTCACTCCGCGCGCGCAACACGGTGTGCCGCATCGCACGCCAACATGGTAGGAGTCTGCGCATGCTTGATACGTCCCTGCCTAGCGTCGTGCCGCTGGAAGGCGGCTCCAACTTTCGCGATCTCGGCGGCTACCGCACGAGCAGCGGGCAGACCGTTCGCCGAGGTGCCGTCTTCCGCTCGGCGCATCTCGGCGGCCTGACCGACCAGGATCGCGCCGCCCTCGCCCGGCTCGGCGTCAGGACCATCGTCGACCTGCGCGGCGTCAACGAGGCGGCCGAGACGCCGCATGCGGTCGAGGGCATCGAGTGCCGTATCGTCGGCGCCCACATCGAGCCTCAGATGGGCGACAAGATCCGCAACGCCATCGACGACGGCAGAGCCACGCCTCATCTCATGATGCAGTTCCTGCAGGATCACTACCGCGACTATCCGCGCCGCTGCGCACCGGGCTTCCGCACCCTGTTCACGACACTGAGCGACGGCGCGCACCGGCCGCTGGTGTTCCATTGCACCGCCGGCAAGGACCGCACGGGCTTCGCCTCGGCGTTGCTGCTCACGCTGCTCGGCGTGCCATGGGAAACGGTGGTGGAGGATTACCTGCACACCAACCAGGTGTGGACCGGCCATGTCGGCCGCTATCCCGAGCTCGACCTCGACACGCGCGCCGCCATCATCGAGGCGCGCCAGCCCTATCTAGAGGCGGCCTTCGAGGTGGTGCACGCCGAGCATGGCGGCCCGGAAGGCTTCGCCGAGCGGGCGCTCGGTCTCGACGAGATGTCGCGAGAGCGGCTGCGCGCCGAGCTGCTCGAAGGCTGACCCTTCTGTAGGCAGGCCGTGTGTTTGAATGCGGGTTAGCAATTAGCTAACCTAGGTTGTGTTCCGGATCGAATACAGTCGCGACGCCGGGAAGACCTTCGCATGCCTGCCAATGTGGCGCGGCTGATTCGCTCCAAGCTCGAACGTCTTGCCGCCCGATCCGCTTGACGCGAACAACAACGTAAAGCGTCTCAAAGGCGTCGACGCTTATCGATTGAGAGTGGGCGAGTGGCGAGTCGTCTACGAGCTGGATCAACGGAGGGCGGCGATCATTGTGATCCGTGTCGGGCCGAGGAGTAGCATCTATGAAGATTAAGAAGCCGCAAGTCCTTGAGATTGAAGGCAAACCCCGACTCGCCGTCGTTCCTCTCGCGGAATGGCAACGCATCGTTGAACGCCTCGAAGACGCCGAAGACGCACTGGCGGTGCGGCGTTGGCGCGCGAATCCGGGAGAGGCGGTGCCGGCCGAGGTGGTAAACCGGCTGCTCGATGGCGAGAACAAGATCAAGGTCTGGCGCATGCACAGGAGCATGACGCAGCAGGCCCTCGCTGAGGCTTGTGGCGTTTCCAAGCCCTACATTTCTCAACTTGAGGCCAATGCACGGCTTGCGTCTCAGACTGTGCTTCGCAAGTTGGCCGGAGCACTTCGTGTCGACGTCGACGACTTGGTGTGAAGCTAGCGCGATGGCTGGTCGCTACGAGACTCCCGAGCCTTTCAAGGTCGACATCCCCGAGCGGTTGCTGATCGACCTCGACGAGCGGCTGCGGCGCTGGCGCCAGCCGGTCGCGATCGCCGACAACGGCTCGTGGGCCTCCGGCACCGATCCCGATTTCCTGGCTGATCTCGTCGACTACTGGCGCCACGGCTACGACTGGCAGCGCTGCCAGGAGGCAATCAACCGCTGGCCCAACTACCTCGTCGACATCGGCCCGCAGCGCCTGCATTTCGTGCGCGAGCCCGGCACCGAGGTGGAAGGCGCGCCGCGACCGCTGCCGCTGGTGGTCACGCACGGCTGGCCGGGCTCGATGGTCGAGTTCCTGCACATCCTGGAGCCGCTGGCGCATCCCGAGCGCCATGGCGGCGACCCGCTCGATGCATTCGACGTGATCGTGCCGTCGCTACCGGGCTACGGTTTTTCGGGACCGCCGGCACGCGAAGACGGCAGCATCGGTCCGATCGGGCCCCGCGCCATCGCCGACCTCTGGCACAGGCTGGTGCACGAGTGCTTGAACTATCGTCGTCCTTACGGCGTGCAGGGCGGTGACTGGGGCTCGGTCGTGTCGTCGTGGTGCGCCTTCGATCATCCCGCGAAGGACGAGAAGGAGGAGTGGCGCTCGGGAGTCCTCGGCCTGCACCTCAACATGGTTGGTCTGCGGCCTGGCATCGACCTCCGCACGGCAACGCTCAGCGACGCCGAAAAGGCGTGGCTGCACAAGGTCCAGAGCGAACGCGACGAGAAGACGGCCTACCAGCGCATCCAGGCGACGCGGCCGCAGACGCTGGGCGTCGCGCTCGCCGATTCACCCGTCGGCCTGGCGGCGTGGATCGTCGAGAAGTTCCAGGCATGGAGCGACTGCGCCGGCGATCCGCTTAAGTGCTTCTCGATGGACCGCCTGCTCGACAACATCATGGTCTATTGGCTGACCGGCACCGCCGGCACCGCGACGTGGCTCTATCGCGGCGCAAGCGAGCAGAAGCCGCGCGGCCTGCCCGACGGCACGCGGGTCGAGACGCCGACCGGCTTCGCCGCCTTCCCCGCCGACTTGGCCCCGCCGCCGCCCAAGGAATGGATGGAGCGGATCTACAACCTGCGCCGCTACACCGCGATGCCCCGCGGCGGCCATTTCGCCGCGCTGGAGGAGCCCGACCTGCTGGTCGACGACATCCGCGCCTTCTTCCGACCGTTACGCTTCGGCGCGGCGAACGACTAGGCACGGCAACGACCTCCGCTGGGAATACTTGCATCCGGAAGTAGTTCGGCTATAATCCGAAAATGTCGCGGCCAGCTATCACGGCGCTCTTTCGGCTTTTCAGGGCACAATCGTTCGTCGAGGCAAGGGTCGACCCAGGGCTGGGCGCCGTGCATGGGTTGGCGTTGCGCGAACTCATGTTCCTGTGGCAGCTCGATCAGGCACCTGGCTCCCGGTTGCGCCGGGTCGACCTCGCCACGCGTTTGAACGTCAGCCAATCGACGGTCACGCGACTCGCCCTGCCGCTGGAGAAGCTGGGCTTCGTTCGGCGAGAGGCGGACCCCCGAGATGCGCGAGTGGGCTACGTGGTGCTCACGAAGCCAGGTCGCCAGCGCGTTGCCGAAGCACGCGCGACGCTCGAACGGATGGCGACGGACATCTTCCGCGATCGTTGGACAGGTAAGGAGATTGCGACGCTCGGTGAGCTGCTGGGGCGCCTCACGGCGTCGCTGCCCGGCGACATCGACGCGGTGGGATCATGACACGCGAGTATGCGCGGCAAGCGCCTCCCCGCCGTGCCCATGGCAGCACTTTCGTCACCAACTGACGCGGAAGCCGGCAGTGAGCGCGTGGCTGGAATCCTGGCCCGCGATGTTGCCTTCATAGCGGGCGTAGATCGACGCCGCGTCGGCCACCGCCGTGCTCGCGGTGAAGCCGACCACGACGCCGTCGCCCGTCGGGCTCACGCCGTAGGTCGTGAATGGCGAGGCGGGTGCGCCCACGAACGACACCGACACCGGCCGCGAGGTGTCGGTGTACTCGTGGCTCCAGCCGAGCCGCAGCTGGGCTAGAAGCTTGTCGCGCCAGCCCACGTTCATCGCCCCGCCCAGCTGCGCTCCCACCACCGTGCGCAGCGAGTTCGTCGTCTGCGCCGCGACGCTGAGGTTGAGCGACTGCGCCCCCGATTCGGTGAACGCGCCCTGCGTGCCGGTGTAACCCTGCAGCCGCGCGAACGGCGTTACGTACGCCTCGGCGTTGGTGCCGAGGTCGACCCAGTAGCCGCCCTCGACCTGGCCGTAGACCTGGTTGGCGCCCGCCTGGCCCACCGCGGTGCGGCCCGCCATGCCGGGAATGTTGATGCTGCGGTTGAGCTGGTTGCCCGAGTAGGCGTAGCCCACGATGCCGTCGAGGTAGATCGGCCCTTCCAGCCAGCTGCCGTAAACGCCGACATCCACGGTGTTGCTAAAGCCTTGGCCCGAGAAGCCCGACACCCATTGCGAGCCCGTCGTGTAGCCCAAGGTCACGCCGGCCAGAAAGTTGTCGGTGAAGCGCCGGTCCAGACCGCCCGCGAAGCCCCCCACGTTGTAGGTCACGCCGCCCAGGCTGGCGCCTGAGCCCACCGTGCCGAGGCCACCGAGGCCGCCGCCCCAGGCGCCCCACTTGGCGGGCTCGGTCGTATCGCACGCAACCTCGCAGGCCTCGGCCAGCGCCACCTTGTTGCGCCCGCGCGCCGTGCCGCCTGCCATGTCGGAGAAGTTCGACATGAACAGCTGCGCGGTCTGCGCCATCGAGTTGGAGAAGCCCGAGTAGTTCATGCCCGAGAGCGAGGTCAGGATCGGTTGCACCTGCGAGGGTGTGAGGATCGCGAGCTGGCCCAGCACCTGAGCGTAGTCGCCGCTCGCCTGTAGCGCCGAGCCGTCGAGCGCGCCGCCGACCGCCGCCTGCACCGGGTTTTGCGCCGCCGCCAGGAAGCCGTTGATGGTGAGCGCGAGATAGGCGTTGTTGGCGTCATAGGTCACCGTCGGCTGCAGGAACGCATACGGCGACGTGACGTTCGTGTAGGCGCCGTTCACACCACCCTGCGCCGTGAGGAGCGTGTAGTTGATGCGTGGCGCATACACACCCGGCTGCGGCGCCGTCGTCAGCGTGCCGGCGAGCGTCGCCGTGCCGCCGATGTTGAGCTTGTCGCTCTGGCCCTGGGCGTTGACCTCGGCCAGATAGCTGCCGCTCGGCGTCTGGATGTAGTTGCCGTTGACGGTCAGTGTGCCGATCGAGTTGCCGGGGGCAATGATGCCCGAGCTCACCACGTTGCCGTTGATGGTGCCGTTGCCGGCGAGAAAGCCCGAGCTGACGAGGTTGCTGTTGAGCTGGCCGTTGTTGATCAGCAGGCCCTGGCTGGTGAGCGACGCGCCGCCCAACGACTGGAACGTGCCATCGTTCACCAGCAGCTGGCCCGGCGCCACGCCGTAGCCGCCTGTCGAGTTGAACGTCGCGCCGGGCAGGATCCCGAGGCTGCCGACCATCGAGCCGGTGAGCGTGAGCGAGCCCGCCGCCACCAGCGTGCCGCCGGTGTAGGTGTTGTTGCCGCTGAAGGTTTGGTTGCCGCCGGCGATGGTGACGCTGCCGCCGACACCGGGATAGGCGCCGCCGTCGGCGATGGTGCCGGCGAACGTGCCGGCGGCGTTGGTGATGGTGAGGTTCTGGCTGCCGAGGCTCACCAGGCCGTTGCCGGTGAGGGCCTGGATCGCGACCGGCAGCCAGGCGCGCGAGATGTCGAACAGGCCGTTGTTCATCACGCCCGAGGAGGCGGCGATGCTGCCTGGCCCGGAGATGTAGAGCTGGCCGCCGGCCGCGATGAGGGTCGGGCCGGTGTAGGTGTTGGTGGCGCTGAGCTGAGCGATGCCGCCGCCCACCAGCACCAGCCCGCCGGGTCCCGAGATCACGCCGGCCAACCCCAGCGGCACGTTGCCGCCGCTCAGGAACAATGGCCCGCCGGCGGTGGTGGCGAGGTTGGCGTCGGTGACGAAGAACGGCACGTAGCCGATCGCATTGTCCGACAGATCGTACAGCACCGAGTTCTGAAGGAAGAAGGAGATGCCGAAGATGTCGTTGCCGGTCACCGACACGCCGGCCGTGAAGGTGGCGCTGCTGTCGTTGATCGTCGCGGTATAGGTGGCGAGTCCGGGGATCACGGCGCCATTCGGCGTGCGCCCCTGCGCCGACAAGGCCGTGCCGCTGCCGATCAGGCCGGCGGCGGCCGGCGTGAGCTCCAGTCCGGCCGTGCCGCTGTCGAGCAGGGTCGGCGACGGCTGGCTGAACGGCCGCTGGCCCGGCGCCGACAGCGACATTATGAACGTGGCGCCGAACTGGATCGAGCCGTTGTTGCCCGGACTGCCGCCGTAGGGATTGTTGAAGCTCGGGCCGGCGAGCACCGGCACCGCGCCGGCCAATGTCAGGTTGCCCGGATACTTTCCCGCGAAGGGATTGCTGGCCGGCAGGCCGACGGGAATGAACTGGCCCAGCATCTGCGGCGTCAGCCCCACCGTGACGCACGGGCTGCAGCCGGTGACCGCCTTTGTCATGCCGCCCACGATGACGGAGATCTTCTGCCCCTGGCCCTGGTAGGTCTCGCCGTTGTTGGCAGCGACGACGTAGCCCTGGGCAAGGCCCGGCACGATGGTCTGACCGGGCACACCGCCGGGCGGCGTGGTGCCCGGCTGCTGCAGGCTGGCGAAATTGCCGGCGCCGAAGACGCCGTAGAAAGCCTCGAGGGGCGGTGCGCTGTTGCTCGCGAAATAGCCGGGAAAGGACAGGTTGACGGCCGGCGAATTGCCCTGCGCCGGCGCCATGAACGAGGTGGCGGCGCTGACGATGTAGCCGGGATTGGCGGTCAGCGTGACGTTGTTGCCGAAGCTCAGCGACTGGACCTGCACCAGGTTGCCGGTGAAGCCGCGGCAGCCGCCGATGCCGCTGCCGTAGCAATATAGGAGGTTGGTCGCCAGCGAGGACGAGCTCGGCACGCCACCCCACCAGGCTGGATTGTAGGCGGCGTTGAAGATCGCGGAGCCGGTATCGAACAGGTAGGGCTTGGCTGCGCCGCCGTTGATCCCGACGTTGACCTGCAGGCGCTGCTCACCCGCGGCACCACCGTTGTTCAGCGTGATCAGTTGCAGGGGAATGTCGGATTGGGCCGCGGCATCGCCTGCCCTCAGGCCGGCGAGCACGAGCAGCGCCGGCGCCACTCGCAATGCCAGGATCGACAAACGAGATGCGCTACCGAGAAGCTCCGACTTCCAGCTCGCTGCTCCGCCGGCCATGTGCCGCGGAGCTTACCACGCCACGCGGACCTACGGCTGAGCCCACCTTGGAATAACGATTACGCCAGCGTCGCGGTCGCCTGCGCGGCGATCGTGCCCAGCGGCGTCACCGTCCATAGCTCGGCGCCATTGCCGTCGGCCTTCGGCCGGCCGACGACGTCGAACGGCGCGGTGTCGAACAGCGGCGCGCGGGCGCGCACCGCGAAGGTCTTGATCCGTCGCCCGGGCATCGAATCGCGTAGAAGGTCGAACAGGCACTGCTGCGCAAACGGCCCATGCACCACCAGACCGGGATAGCCCTCGACCTCCATACAATAAGTCCGGTCGTAGTGAATGCGGTGCGGGTTGAAGGTCACCGCCGAGTAGCGGAACAGCATCACCGGATCGGGCGTGATGGTGCGCCGCCACGGCACGTCCTTGGGCGCCGCCTCGCGCACGGGCACGCCGCTCTTGGCGCCAGCCTTGACGTCTTCGCGAAACACCGTGCTGGCCGCTTCGCTCAACGCCAAGCCGCGCGGCGTGAAGATGCGCCGCGTCTGCGTCGTCACGACGAGAGTGCCGGTGCTGCCCTGGCGCAGCTGGATGTCGGTGAACTCGATCTCACGCCGGAGCTTGTCGCCCATGCGGATGTCGCCTTCGAAGGTGAAGGTCGAGCCGGCGTACATGCGCCGCGGCATGGGAATCTTCGGCAGGACGCCGCCTTCGGCCGCGGCCCCGTCGCGGCCGAGCTGTGATCGCCGCGCGTAGGAATGAAGAAAACAGAGGTGCCACCCCGGCGCAATCGCCTCGCCCGGCGCGGGCACTGGATCGTCGCGGTCGAAGGTGCAGATCATTTCCTTGATGGGAGCTTCGGTGACGACGTCCTCGTCCTCGATCTTGCGTCCGAGCTGTTTGCGCAAAGGCTCGATGTCGATGGTCATGGCTCTTCCTCCCGGGCTCGCGGCAGCGTACCCAATCCGCCGCCGTGATTCGCCCTCCGCGTCCCGACGAGCTGCCGCTCTTGCCGCAGATCGAAAACGAAGCCGATCGCTCCTACGCGCGGGTCGGCCTGTCCTTCATCGTCGACATGCCGCCGGCCACGCTGGCCTCGCTCGAACAGGGTCGCCGCCGCG
>JAFAKN010000111.1 GCA_019235415.1 Alphaproteobacteria bacterium | reverse complement strand
CGAGCGTCTCGCGCTGGATCTCGATGGTGCGCTCGGTGACGGCGATCTGGGCGCGCAGCGAGGCCTCGGTGATGGCCGCGACCACGACATTCGACGACAGCGTGAGATAAGCAGCCTCGAGCTGGAAGCACTGCGCCTCGGCGGTGGCCTCGAGCGACTCCGCGGCGCGCCGCGTGCCACCCCACAGGTCCAGCACGTAGCTGACGTTCAAGAGGCCGGTGAACAGTCCGAAGATGAAGCTGGTCGGATTGGCGGTCGGCGCCGAAAGCGAGTTCGACACCTGGTTCTGCGTCCCCGAGCCGGTCGCCGTCACCAACGGAAAGAGCGCCGCGCGCTGTGCCTTGGCATTCTGTTGCGCGGCCTTCAGCGCCTGGATCGCCGACTGGATGTCGGGGTTGGCGCGCATGGCCTGCTCGATCAGGTTGTCGAGCGGACGCGACTGGTAGACGTTCCACCACTGGCCCGGAATGTCGAGGTTGGCCACGAAGCGCTGCGCCTCGCCGCCCAGCACGTCGGGCACCGCCACGGTCTGGTCGACCGGATCGCCCGACAGGTACGTCGCGTCACGCGGCGGATCGGGCCGACGGAAGTCCGGGCCGACCGTGCAGCCCGCCAAGCCGAGAGCCAATATGCTCACGAGGCGCGTCATGTCTGCTCGCTCGCCGGTCGCTCGGGGCTGGGGCGGTAGGCGCGCAGCGATACCTTGCGCAGCGCGGGAACGACGACCAGCAGAAACAGCGGGCCAATCAGCAATCCGCCCACGACAACGGTGGCGAGGGGCCGCTGCACCTGGCTGCCGATGTCGTGCGACAGCGCGGCCGGCAGGAGGCCGATCGCGGCCGAAAGCGCCGTCATCAGCATGGGCCGCATGCGCTGCTCGGCACTCTGGAAGATCGCCTCCTCGAACGACATGCCGCGGCCGAGCAGCTCGCGGAAGTAGGTCAGGATCAGAATGCCGTCCATCACCGCGACGCCCGCCAGCGAGATGAAGCCGATGGCGGCCGAGACGCTGAACTCCTCGGCGGTCACGTACAGCGCCAGCACGCCGCCGCCGGCAGCGAAGGGAATGCCGGCCAGCGCCACCAAGCTGTCACGCATGGTGTTGAACAGGCCATAGAGCAGCACCAGGATCAGGATCAGCGTAACGGGGATGATGATCTCGAGCCGCTGCTTGGCTTGCTGCAGGTTCTCGAATTCGCCTGACCAGAGCAGGCGGTAGCCGCTCGGCAGCGGCACGTCCTCGGCGATGCGCCGTTGGGCTTCCGCCACCGTGCTTCCGAGATCTCGACCGCGCACGGCGAATTTGATCGGCAGGTACCGCTCGGTGCTTTCGCGGTAGATGTAGGAGGCGCCGGTATCGATCCCGATCGTGGCGAGCTCGCTCAACGGCACGTAGGAATTGCCCCCGTTGGGATTGGAAAAGCCGACCTTCACATTGCGAATCGTGTCCACCGATTCGCGGTATTGCGGGGCGAGACGGACGGCGACGACGAACTGCCGGTCGGCTTCGAGAATCGTCGCCGCGTTCGTGCCGCCCATCGCGGCTTGCACCACGGTATTGACGTCGCCCGAGTTCAAGCCGTAGCGGGCCGTCTTCTGGCGGTCGATGTTGATATTGAGGTTGGGCTGGCCGACGACGTGGAACACGCCGAGATCGACCACGCCGTCGATCTGGCGCATCACCGCCACGATCTTTTCGGCCAGCTGCTCCTGGACGGCGAGATCCGGTCCGACGATCTTGATCGAGTTGGCGCCCTTCACGCCCGACAGCGCCTCCTCGACGTTGTCCTGGATGTATTGAGAAAAAGCGAAGCCGATCCCGGGCATATCGGTCTCGAACTCCTTCTCCAGGGTCTGGATCAGCTTTTCCTTGGTCAGTCCGGCCGGCCACTGGTTGAACGGCTTCAGCGGCGCGAACAGCTCGACGTTGGAGAACGGCGAGGCGTCGCTGCCGTTGTCGGGCCGACCGTGCTGCGACACCACGGTCAGCACCTCGGGATGGCGCAGCAGGATGTCGCGCATCTTGCGCGTCGCCTCGACGCCCGAGGCGAGGCTGATGCTGGGCGGCATCGCCGCCCGGATCCACAGGTTGCCCTCCTCGAGCGCCGGCAGGAATTCCGTGCCGAGCCGGGTCGCGACGAGCAGGCTGGCGATCAGGAAGGCGGCACCGATCGACAGCGTCGCGGCCGCGTGAGCGAGCGACCAGCGCAGGACCACGGTGTAGACGCGGCGCAGGGAGCGGACGATCGCGGTCTCGACCTCCTGCACGTGCTCGGGCAGCACCAACGAGGCGAGCACCGGCGTCACGGTGAAGACGGCGAGCAGCGCGCCGATCAGCGCGTAGGCGTAGGTGCGCGCCATCGGCCCGAAGATCTGGCCCTCGACGCCACTCATGGTGAACAGCGGCAGGAAGGCGGTGACGGTGATCAGGGCGGTGAACAGCACCGCCCGGTCGACCTGCAGGGCGCTGATGAAGATCAGGCGCAGCCGGTCGTTCCACAACCTGTGCTCGGTTCGGGCGGCGGTCGCCGAGGTCGGATCGGGTCCCCAGAATCCCTGGCTGAGATTGAGCAGCAGCTGGCTGCGCGCGTCGGGGCTGCTCTGGAAGTTGCGGAAGATATTCTCGACCAGGATGACGGCCGAATCGATGATGATGCCGAAGTCGACGGCGCCCACCGACAACAGGTTCGCATCCTCGTCGCGCGCCACCATGACGATCACGGCGAAGAACAGCGCAAAGGGGATGTTGGCGCCGACGATGATCGCCGAGCGCAGGTCACCGAGGAAGATCCACTGGATCAGGAAGACCAGCAGGCAGCCCATGACGAGGTTGTGCAGGACGGTGCTGGTGGTGACGTTCACCAGCGTCGTGCGATCGTAGTAGGGGACGAGCTTCACGCCGGGCGGCAGGCTGCCGTCCTTGTTCATTCGCTCGACCGCCTGCTCGACCTTGGGAACGATGTCGTTGGTATGGTAGGTGCGGCCCATCACGACGATGGCGGCAGCAATGTCGGGATCGTGGTCGCGCCCGGCGATGCCGAGTCGCGGCACGTAGCCGACCTCGACCGTCGCCACGTCCTTGACGAGGACCGGGACACCGTTCGTCTGGCTCAAGACGACGTTTTCGATGTCCGTCACCCGGCGGCCCTGGGTCAGGTCCTGGTTGCCTCCGTCGTCGATCAGGCCGATGCCGCGGATGTTGACCGACTGTTGGCCGACGGAGATTTCCCGGCCTCCGACGTTGATGTTGGCATTGCCGAGCGCCGTGATGATCTGCGGGATGGTGACGTTGTAGGCCTCGAGCTTGCCGAGATCGGCGTTGACGTTGAACTGCTTGGTCGTGCCGCCCCACGAATTGATCGCCACGACACCGGGAATCGTCAGCAGGCGCCGGGTGACGATCCAGTCCTGAACCGTGCGCAGATTGGTCAGACCGAAGTTGGGCGGGCCCACCACCTGGTAGCGATAAATCTCGCCGACCAGGCTCGACTGCTGGATCTGCGGCACCTGGTTGCCGGGCAGGCTGACACCCTGCTGCAAGTAGACGGCGGCGTTCGCATAGGCGGTGTTGAAGTCGATACCGTATCGGAAGGTGACGCGTACGAAACTCAGCCCATAGAACGAGGTCGAGCGGATATTCACGACGCCCGGGGTCGGAAAGAGCGCGATCTCGATTGGGATGGTGTAGTACTTCTCCATCTCCTCGGCCGACAGGCCTGGCGCCTGCGCGGTGATCTCCAGGATCACCGGCGCCGGGTTGGGATAGGCCTCGATGTTGAGCCTCGAGAACGCGAATACGCCCGTGCCCAGGAACACCAGAACGGCCAGGACGATGATGGGGCGCCGCGTGAGGCCAAAGGCGAGGATGGCTTTCAGCATGGCACGCTCCCTCGTGACAGGGCGAAAAGGGACGTCATCGCCGCGCAACCTCGCTGATCACCGCCTTGTTGCTTACGAAGAGGGCTCCGTCAGTCACCACGAGCTCGCCCAGACCAACGCCCTCCAGGATTTGCGTCATCCCGCCTTGCTGCACGCCGGTCTTGACGGAGCGCTTCTCGAAGCGCTTGCGATCGGTCGTGAGCCACACCGACATCGAGCCGTCGCCTTCGCGCACGACGGCGTTATCGGGCACGGCCGGCGCCTCGATCGGATTTCCGGTCACGATGACGAAATTGGCGAACATGCCGGCACGCAGGAGGCCGTCCGGATCCTTGATCTCCGACCGCGTCATGACCCGGCGCGTGTTCGGATCTACCTGCGCGCCAACCACCGTGACCGAGCCCGGGAAGGCGCGATTCGGATACGCGCCAACGCTGACTTTCACGTCCTGGCCGACGCGCAGCAGGGGCGAATCGCTCTCGACGACATTGGCCAGCATCCACATGGTCGAGGTGTCGGCGACGGTGAACGGCGCCGGCGCGTTGCCCGGCTGCACGAAGAGGCCGGGCGCCGCCGTGCGCTGCGTGACGAGGCCGGTGATCGGACTGCGCACGATCAGCGCCGAGTCGGCCTTGCGCTCGCGCACGATGGCGTCGATTTCCTGTTCGGTCTTGCCGAAGATGCGCACCGCGTCGCGCGCGGCCCGGAGGTTGCCCTCGGCGGTCTGCTGGTCGGATCGCGTCTGGTCGACGTCCTTCTGCGCGCCGCCGCCGCCCCGCAGGGTCTCGATCAGCCGCTTCAGATTGGCGTTCTGGAGGATGAGGACGCCGGCTGCGGCAATCAGGTTCGACTCGGCGGCCAACAAGTCGGGGCTGTCGATGGTGAACAGCACCTGGCCCTTTTCAACGCGATCTCCGACGTTGGCGAAGGTCGAGATGATACGTCCCTGATACGGCGTGAAGACCTGCACCAGCATGTTCTGGTTGAAGTCGATGTTCCCCACCGCGGGTCGCACCTGCTCGAAGCGGGCCTCGCGAACGGGTCCGATCTGCAACGTGGCGGCCTGGTCGGGTCCCAGCTCGACCGAGGTCGTGGTCTCGATCACCGCGGCCCCGCGACTGACTTCGGGAGCACGGAACAGCCCGCCGAAGGGAGGCTCCAGGAGCGACAGCCAATAGACCGCCGTTCCCGCGACCAGGAGCACGCCGGCGACGATAATCCAGCGCACGATGCGCGCGCGACGGCGTGCAGGGGGATCAGGTCGATCTACCATTCCGTGTATCTCCGTCATGCATTGCGGAGATGGTATGGAGGGTTTTCTTACCTGACCCTTTCCTCGATCGAAAAAGCTGCCTTCCAGCCGCGGGAAAATGCATCAGCAGAAAGCTGCGGGTAAAAATTCATGCGCCGTAAGCTTCGTGACAGCGGTGACAGGTCCTGCGCCTGCCGACGGCGGACATCCGATTGCGCAATGTGACTTTGGCTTCGCCGCAGCCGATGTCCCGCGGGGCGGTGCCTGATTTAAACGATGTAAGGTTCGTCTAACGAGGGCGCCTGTATCGGTAAGACACCGAAGGCGAGAGTTTCGATCGCCTCCTCGAGGTAGGAGGGGCGATCTCAACCAGCTCCTCGGCAGCCTGCGCGCGGGCATCGTCCTTGGGCGCCGACGGATCCACGAGTGTTCGAGGATATGGTCTTCGATCACTTCGGCGATCAAGCCGTCGAGGGCGGCGCGGCAGGCCGTTGCCACCTAGCGTCGGCTGCAGATGGCGCAGCAGGCAGACTGATCAGGCCGTCAGCGGCGCGACGGCCGCGCGTACTGCGCCTGGCGGCGCATGAGGAAGAGCAGTGGGATGAAGACCACGGCGGAGATCGCCAGCACGCGGAAATCGTTCAGGTAGGAGATCATCGACGCCTGCCGGTTGAGCTCGTCGGCCCACATCGCCATCGGCTTGGCGAGGTCGTCGAACGGCACCGAGCCGTACGGCCAGCCGCCGGCGAACGGTGTCATGTGGGCGACGAGATGGGAGCGGTCGACGAGGACGCCGTTCTCGAACGGCAGGCTGCCGAAGCGCCAGAGCGGGCTGAACACCGTCATGTGCTCGGCAAGCGCCGAGCGGTTGATCTGGGTGTTGCGGTCGAGCATCGCCACCAGCACCGCGACGCCGATCGAGGCGCCGAGATTGCGCATCAGGGCGTTGATCGCCGCTCCTTCGGTGCGGATGCGGGCGGGGATGGTCGCGAAGGCGAGCGTCGTGAGCGGCGGGAACACCAAGCCCAGCCCGATGCCCTGCAGGAACCCGTTCCTGACCACCTCGCCTTCACTGACGTCGATCGAGAACTGCGTCATGTCGTACAACGACAGCCCGCACAGGGTGAGCCCTATGGCGATCAGCCATCGCGCGTCGACCCTGCCGATCAGGCGCGCCACCACGAACATGGAGAGCATCGTGCCGATGCCGCGCGGCGCCATGACGACGCCGGTGGTGAACACCGGGTAGCCCTTCAGCTGCTGCAGGAAGGGCGGCAACAGGGTCGCGGTCACGATCATCAGGAGGCCGGTGACGGCCGTGAAGACGATGCCCAGCATCAGGTTGCGGTCGCGGAACAGGTCGCGCGGCAGGAACGGATGGTCGCTCGACAGCATGTGGATCACGAACATGGCCGCGGCGACGCCGGCCACCACCGCTTCGACGACGATCTCGCGCGAGCCGAACCAGTCGATCTGCTCGCCGCGATCGAGCATCAGCTGGAACGTGCCGATGGCGATCGACAGCAAGGTGAAGCCTAAAAGATCGAACGGTCGCGGATTGTCGCTCGCCTTGTTCTTGATCAGGATCATCAGCCCGAAGGCACACAGAATGCCGACCGGCAGGTTGATGTAGAACACCCAGCGCCAGGTGTACTCGTCGGTCAGCCAGCCGCCCAAGGTCGGGCCGGTGATCGGGCCGAGCATCGTGCCGACGCCCCACATCGCCATCGCCTTGCCCTGCTCCTCGCGCGGATAGGCCTCCATCATCAGCGTCTGGCTGAGCGGCACCAGGGCGGCGCCGCAGATGCCCTGCATGATGCGAAAGGCCACCAACTGCGGCAAGGTCAGCGCTGCCCCGCATAACATGGAGGCGATGGTGAAGCCGATCACCGAGCTCACCAGGATACGCCGCACGCCAAAGCGCACGGCGCAGAAGCCGGCGAGCGGCGTGGCGATGGCCGCCGACACGATGTACGAGGTGATGACCCAAGCGACCTGCTCCTGGGTCGCCGACAGCGATCCCTGGATGTTGGGCAGCGCCACGTTGGCGATGGTGCCGTCGAGCGCCTGCATGATGGTGGCCATCATCACCACGACGGTGAGCCAACGGCGTCGGCGAAGCGCGTCGGGGTCCATCAGGCCGTCATGCCCGAAGCATGATCAGAGGCCGAGGCTGCGCAGCAGCTCGCCGAAGGTGCGG
>JAFAKN010000232.1 GCA_019235415.1 Alphaproteobacteria bacterium | reverse complement strand
CGCTGACCGGAATGCTGCCATGATCACCGGCGAAGTCATGCGGCGCACGATTGTCCGATGCCAACCCGCGCGCAAGGTTTGCCATGCGTCGCTCTGTGTATTTCGCGTTCTTGCTGGCACTGCTGGCACCGTTGTCGGCGCGCGCCCAGCTGCAGCCGCATCGTGCGGAATATGTCTTGCGCCTGGGCGCCGATCCGGAAGCCGCACGCATCGGACGGGCGGTGCAGGATTTGTCGGAGGATTGCGCCGGCTGGCACATCGTCCGTGACATGCGGGCCGACCTGATGCTCACGCCGGCCTTGGGCCTGGCGCTTGCCTCCAAGCTCATCGGCGACGAAAGCCGGCGCAGCTTTCGCTACGACACCGTGCAGGTTCAGAGCGGCGTCGAGCGTCGCGTGCGAGGGCGTGTCGAGCGGCAGGAGAGCGAGCTGCGGGCCGAGATCGTCGCTCCCGACGGCAGGCCCAGGCAGCTGCACCTGCCGCCCGCGACATTGCTGCCGGTCGCGGCTCTCCAACAGTTGATCGAGCGGCTGCGCGGCGGCGCCAAGTCGTTTCGCGTCCTCGCGTTCGACGCCGAAATCATCCAAGACGCCTTCCTGGTCGAGGTGACGCAGCAGGATCCAGCGTCGCTCAGACCGGCCCGACCTGTCGATGGCGCATTCGACCGTCCGAGCGGGAAATCCTGGGCGGTCGACATGGCGTTCACGCGCGGCCGGCAGGACGAGCCACCCCTGTTCAACGTCGGAGCGAAGGTGTTCGACAACGGGGTCCTCGACCGGCTGACGATCGAAACCGGCCTGCTGAGCGTCACGGCGGACCTGCAGGGCCTGGAGATGCGATCCTCGCCATCCTGCCCGCGCTCCTGACGTCCGGCCTCCCTGTCATCCATACGGCGTTCCGCCGCGTATGACCGCACATGGCATACGCGATCGCCTCGGGGCCTTTTGCCGCCGCGAGCGATCGGCCTGACTGCGGGCGGGGGGGCAAGGGCATGAGGATCGCCGTCGTCGGCACCGGCGTCGCCGGTCTGGGCGCTGCGTGGCTGCTGAGCCGCGCCCACGAGGTCGTGCTCTACGAGCGCGACAGGCGGCTGGGCGGCCATTCCTGCACCGTTGACGTCGAGACGGATGCCGGACCGCAGGCCGTCGATGTCGGCTTCATCGTCTTCAACGAGCGCAACTACCCGAACCTGGTGGCCATGTTCGACCATCTCGGCGTGGCGACGGCGCCGTCGGACATGTCCTTCTCGGTCAGCCTCGACGAGGGACGCTTCGAGTACGGCAGCTCGTTTGCGGGCTACCTCGCCCAACCCGGCAACATCGCACGCCCTGCGTTCCTGCGAATGACCCGCGACATCCTGCGCTTCAACCGGCTCGCGCCAGCGCTCCTCGAGCAATGCGAAGACCTCGAGCTCACCATCGGCGACTTCGTGCGGCGGGCGGGGTTCAGCGACAGCTTTCGCGATCGCTATCTCATTCCCATGGCGGCCTGCATCTGGTCGACGCCGCTTGGCCGCATGCTGGATTACCCCGCCCAGACCTTCGTGCGCTTCTTCAGCAACCACGGGCTGCTGAGCATCGGCCCGCAGCTGGCGTGGCGCACCGTGCAGGGCGGCAGCCGCCGCTACGTCGAGCGCATGGCCCAGCCGCTGCGTGCCCAGGCGCGCCTGGGCAATGCAGTCTGCGCGGTCCGCCGTACCGCCGCCGGCGTGGCGGTACGGGATTCCGCCGGCCAGTGCGAGACCTTCGACGAGATCGTCCTCGCCTGCCACGGCGACCAGGCGCTGGCCCTGCTGGCCGATGCCGACCGTCGAGAGCGCGCGCTGCTCGGCCAGTTCCGCTATTCTCGCAACGAGATCTGGCTGCACGGCGACACGCGCTTGATGCCGCGGCGGCGGGCCGTCTGGTCGAGCTGGAACTACGTCGCGGCGAGCGGCGACAAGGGTGGGCCGGTGAGCGTGACCTACTGGATGAACCGCCTGCAGGGGCTCGCAACGACGACGCCGGTGCTGGTATCGGTCAATCCCGCGCAGCCGCCGGCCCAGGACGTGGTGCAAGCCCGCTTCGCCTTCGAGCATCCGATGTTCGATGCCGCAGCCATCCGTGCGCAGCGCGACCTGCATCGCCTGCAGGGCCGCCGGCACACCTGGTACTGCGGCGGCTATTGCGGCTACGGCTTCCACGAGGACGCGCTGTCGGCCGGGCTGGAGGTCGCCGAGCAGCTCGGCGCCCGCCGACCATGGCCGAAGCCCAACGAGCACCGCCGCTTCGGCGTGCCGCCGCGCCTGGTGGCCGACGACCCGTCGGCCGAAATCATGCCCCTGCCGGCGGCGGCGCGCGTCGCGCCCAGCATACCGTGAGGGGCGTATCGTGAGGAACAGGCCGTGAGGGGCTGCGCGCACAGCATCGTCGACGCGACGGTCGTCCACCGGCGCTTACGACCGGCGCGCAACGGCTTTCGCTATCGCGTCGCCTATCTATGCCTCGACCTCGATCGGCTGGAGCTCGCTGAAGGTCGCTGGCTCGGGGTCGACCGCGGCCGGCTGCTCTCGTTCCGCCAAGCCGACCATGGCGGCCGCGACGGGTCTCCGCTCCGGCCATGGCTGCAGGCCGTCCTCGACCGCCATGATCTCGGCACCGTCTGCAACGGGCAAGTGATCCTGATGACCCTGCCGCGGCTCCTGGGCTACGTCTTCAACCCGGTGAGCTTCTGGTTCTGCTGCGATCGCTCGAGCGCGCTGCGCGCCGTCCTCTGCGAGGTCAACAACACTTTCGGCGAGCGGCACTGCTACCTCGTGCAGCACGACGACGGGCAGGCCATCGCGCACGACACCTGGCTCGAAGGGCGCAAGGCGTTCCACGTGTCGCCGTTCCTGCCGGTCGATGGACGGTACCGATTCCGCTTTCGGCTCGAGGCCGAACGCGTCCATGTCGACGTCAACTTCTACGACGAGGCAGGTCTGGTGCTGGCGACTTCGGTTGGTGGCAGGCGCGAGCCATTGAGCGACCGTGCCGTGCTGCGCCGGTTTGTCGCTCGACCGGCGATGACGCTCGCCGTGATCGCGCGCATCCACTGGCAGGCGCTGCTCCTATGGCGTAAACGGGTACGGTTCCATGCCCGACCCAAGCCACCCGCGGAGCTGGTGAGCAGATGAAGCCTACTCGCTGATGGCGCTTGCCGCTCGCTTCGTCCTCAGGGCGCTCGAAGGCTTGGCTATGGGCCGGCTGACCGTGACGCTGCCCGACGGTTCGGTCCGGCGCTTCGGCGCCGCCGAAGCGCCGGCGGCCGAATTGCACATCAAGGACGGGCGGTTCTTTCGCCGCGTCCTGATCGATGGCGCGATCGGCTTTGCCGAAGCGTACCTCGATGGCACTTGGCAGACGCCTGATCTGCCGGGATTGATCGCGCTCCTGGCGGCGAATGAACGGGCGCTGGGCGGACTTGGCCGCACAAACGTGCTCGGCGGCCTCCTCCTGAAGCTGATGCACCGGCTGCGCGCCAATTCACGGCGCGGCGCTCGGCGCAACATCCACGCCCACTACGATCTCGGCAACGAGTTCTATGGGCTGTGGCTCGACGGTTCGATGACCTACTCGGCCGGCCTTTACGACGGCGATCGCGAGCGGCCGCTGGAGGCGGCGCAGGCTGCTAAGTACGAGCGGGTGCTGGCGCAGCTTGGCGCGCGGCAGGGCGATAGCCTGCTCGAGATCGGCTGCGGCTGGGGTGCCTTTGCCGAGCTTGCGGCCCGCCGCGGTCTGCGGGTCACTGGCGTCACCATTTCCCGCCAGCAGCTCGACTTCGCCGCTGCGCGCCTGCAGGCAGCTGGGCTGTCCGACCGCGTCGAGCTTCAGTTCCGCGACTATCGCGACATCGAAGGGTGCTACGACCATGTCGTTTCGATCGAGATGGTCGAGGCCGTGGGCGAGCGCTACTGGCCGGATTATTTCGCGGCGCTGAAGCGGCTTCTCGCCCCGCGCGGGTCCGCGCTGATCCAGGCCATCGTGATGGCGGACGGCCTATTCGAGGCCTATCGCCGGAATCCCGACTTCATTCAATCCTACGTTTTCCCCGGCGGCATGCTGCTGTCGCCCGGCGCCCTGCGCGAGCAATGCAGGGCGGCCGGCCTGCGGGTCGGCGAGCTCTACAGTTTCGGATTGGACTATGCGCGGACCCTCGAAGCCTGGCTCGAAAGGTTCGATCGGGCGGTCGGCCAGATCGCGAAGCTGGGCTTCGACCCGCGATTCTGCCGCATGTGGCGATATTACCTCGCCTACTGCGCCGCAGGCTTCGCCACCGGCCGCACGGACGTCTTGCAGGCGCACCTTCGACCTATATAACGGTTGGCCACCCAAGCCGAAAACGGCGGGCAAACAGGAAGGCCATCGCTTGAACGCAGGGACGACCGGGCACGACGTCGGCGTGCGCGTCAAAATCGGCTTCGACCGCCTGATCGCCTACTCGACCCTGCAGCTGCCGCTGGCCATGGCCGCCCTGCCGGTCGTGCTGAACGTCAGCCACTTCTACGGCGAAGTCATAAAGATCTCCCTGCAGATCATGGGGCCGATCTTCATCTTCGCCCGCGTGGTCGACGCCATCCAGGATCCCGTCATCGGCCTCATCAGCGATCGCTTCACCCGACGCGGCCGCCGCGGGCGGCTTGCCTTCGTCGCCATGATGACGCCCTTGCTGGGCGCCGGCTTCTACATGCTGTTCGATCCGCCCGACGCCTTCTTCGGCAACCAGCTGGTGATGGCAGGCTGGCTGATCGCCGCCCTGCTGCTCGTCCATCTCGGCTACTCCGGCGTCTCGATCAGCTACCATGCACACGGCGCAGAGCTTTCGGACGACTACAACGAACGCACCCGGGTGACGGTCGGCCGCGAGGTGTTCGGCCTGCTCGGCATGACGCTTGCCGTGGTGCTGCCCACCGTGCTGACCGCCCAGCTCGGCGACAGCCAGGGCTATACGACGCTCGGCCTGATCTTCCTGCCGATCCTCGTCCTGTTCGGCCTGCCGACCTTTTTCTGGGCCGGCCCGTCAGTCCATCCGCCGGTCATCCATGCCGAGCGCAACGCCTTCGTGACGTTCTTCGCGCCGCTGAAGAACCGCCTGTTCCGGCGCCTGCTGCTGGTATTCGTGGTCAATGGCGCGGCGCTCGGCGTCGCGGTGACGGTGATGCTGTTCTACGTCGAGCACGTGCTCAAGGGCAGCAAGCTGCAAGCCGGGATCATCCTGCTCTGCTATTTTTTCGCCGGCGCTGCCAGCGTGCCGCTGTGGCTGATGCTGTCGAAGCGGCTGAGCAAGGCGGCCGCGTGGTTCGTCGGCATGGTGCTGACCGCAGGCTCGATGGCCTGCGCGCTCGCGATAGGACCGGGCGACTTCCACTGGTTCCTGGTGATCTCGGCCATCACCGGGCTCGGGCTGGGCGCCGACTATGGCCTGCCACCCTCGATCCTGGCCGACGTCATCAACTCCAGCGAAGGCGGCGACAGCCAGGGCAAGACCGGCACGTACTTCGGCCTGTGGGCGCTCGCCACCAAGCTCGCCACGGCGATCGGCGCGGCGGGCTCGCTGCCGGTGGCCGCCATGCTGGGCTTCAACCCGGCCAGGGGCCATTACGACACGGGCGCGTTGATCGTGGCCTACATCGTCCTGCCGGTGCTGATCAAGGCGACGGCGGCGCTGCTCATCTGGTTCGTGCGCATCGAAGCCCAGCGCGGCTCGGTGCGCGAGGAGATGCTGGCGCGGCGCTAGCTCCCCGTCATCCCGACCGGAGCGCGAAGCGCGAAGTGGAGGGACCTTTCATGCATCTGGTGACGACAAGAGAGGTCCCTCCACTTCGCTTCGCTTCGGTCGGGATGACTAAGCTAATTCACCGGATCCAGTCTAAGCGATGAAGTCGAGCCGTTGCGGCTGGCGCTGGCCGAAGTCGCGCTGCAGGCCCCAGCAGGACCGCGCAATCGCCGCGAACACGCTGCGGAAGTCGATCGCGTGCTTGAGGTCGCCGTCCTGCAGGTCGCTGAGCGACGGGTAGGCGCCGTACAGGCCGCCCTTGACCGCGCCGCCCATCACGAAATGAGGCGCCGCCGTACCGTGATCGGTGCCGGCGCTGGCGTTCTGCTTGGCGCGCCGGCCGAACTCCGAATAGGTCATCACCACGACGTCGTTCCAGGCATTGGCGGCGATCAGATTCCGGCGCAGCGTCGCGAGACTCGCGGCGAGGAACCCGATCTGACGCTCATGCTGTTGAACCTGGTTGGCATGCGTATCGAACCCAGCCAGCGCCGTCTTGATGGCGACCACCGGCAGGCGCGCCGTCAGCACGCGGGTCGCGAGATCGAACTGCCGGCCGAGCAGCACCTCCTGAGGATAGGCCTGCGCGGGCGGCGGCGCGGCGCGCAGCTTTTCGCTCAGCCCCTTGGCGGCGGCGTTGATCTCGTGCCGCACGGCCAACAGATGGCGCAGCGCCGGATTGCCGTTGTCGGTCGCTCCGGCGTCATCGCGCAGCGCCTCCGCCTGGCGCAAGAAATTCTCGGCGTCCTGCATCACGAGGGTGCGCAGGCTGGGGCCGGTGCTGGGCAGCGCGTTGGTGTCGGTCACGATGCTGTCGACGCCGACGCCCTTGGGCAGGCTGGTTCCTTCGAACGCCTGGGCGATCCAGCCTTCGCTCAGCGTCTGGGTGGACGCCGACGCGGTGTCCCAGATCTCGATCGAGCGGAAGTGCGAGCGGTTGGGATAGGGATAGCCGACGCCCTGCAGGATCGCGAGGTCTCCCGCCTTCCACGATTCCATCAGCGGCTCGAGCTTCTGGTGCAGCCCGACTTTCTCGTCGAGTTGCAGGACGCGCTCGCGCGCCACCCCGATCGCCGGACGCAGCTCGTGGTAGCGGGGGTCGGCATAGGGAACGAGCGTGTTCAGCCCGTCGTTGCCGCCTTTCAATTCGACCAGCAGCAGGACACGGCTCATCGCATCCTCCTCACTTCAGCTGATAGGCGGTGTCGAGCATGGCCACGGCCACCGCCGCCCCCGGCGCCGCAGGCACATCGGCCGTGTCGATCGGCGCGCGCGGCAACAGCGTGCGCAGCAGCGTGGCGCTGTCGGCGCCGGCCAAGGTCGGGCCAAGCCGCGCCTCGCTACCGGCATCGCGCAGGCTGCGCCCTTCGATCGGCCGCCGCTCCGTCATCTGCATCGCGGCGCCCTCCCCCGCCTGCTCCTGGCGGCGGTCGGCGCGGCGGTTGGGACGGTCGGCGACCGCCATCGCAGGCGCTTCCATGGGCGCCACCGTGGTCGCCTCGACGATGCGGCGCAGGAACTGCTGGCGCAGCAGCAGGGTGTAGCTCGTGACCCAGCTTTCGCCCCCCGGCCAGCCCTTGACGTTGGGCGGATCGAACGGCGACTGGCCGAGCCCCTGCATCATGCGCACCAGCTGGGTTTTCTCGGGCACCGGCAGGCCGAGCACGTGCACCGTGCCGACGATCAGCTCGATAGGCGACTTGATCAGCGCGCCGCGGTTGGAGGGGTCGCGGAACTCGGCCGAAAGCAGCATCGCGCGCAGCAGCGGCTTGATCTGGTAGTCGGTGCGGAACGACGCGGCGAGCCGCCGTACGGCCGCGAGATCCGGCTTCAGCGACACGAACTCGCGCCACAGCTTCTCGACGATCGTCTCAGCGGTGCGCGGGTGCTTGAGCAGGATGGCGACGATGTCGTCGCCTGCGAAGCGGCCGGTCTGGCCGAGGAACGTCTTTTCACCGTCGTCATGCTGCTGAGGATGCTCGACGAACAGCCCTGTCTCGCGGTCGACGCTCCAACCTGTGAAGGCGCGCGCCGCAGCCTTGATGTCGGCCTCGCTATAATGGCCTTCGCCCAAGGTAAACAGCTCCAAAAGCTCGCGGCCGAAGTTCTCGTTGGGCTGGCGCGCCACGCTGCGCATGCCGTCAAGATAGATCAGCATGGCTGGATCGCGCGCCACCTCGCGCAGCAAGGTCGCGAAGCTTCCCAGTGCATGCCGGCGGAACAGCGCGTTCTGGCGGAACAGCGCCGGCGCATAGCGGACTTTTAGGATCGAGGAGGTGAAGTGGTTGTGCCAGAACAGCACCATGCGCTCGGTGAGCGGCTGGTCGGTGGCCAGCATCTCCTCGACCCACCAGTTGCGCAGCTCACGGCCCTGCTCCTGCACCGGCCGCACAATCTGCAGCGGCTTGCCGTCGACGCCCCGCTTGGCCTCGGCGATTTCCTTCTGCGCCTCTTGTTGCTGACGGCGGAGCTCGGCCGGTCCTTCCGACACCCAGGCCGGCGCCGGCGTCAGCGCCTGAGGTCGGACGCCGGCCAGCAGCCGATCGACCGCCGTGGCATAGTCCAGCGATTGCAGCGCCTCGATATCGGCCGGCGTCGCGCCGAACGACGTGCGAGACAGGAGGTGTCGCGCCTCGTCGAAGTCGATCGCCGTCGTGGCCCAGCCCGAGCGGGCTGCCCACAGTCCGGTCGAGACTGCAGCTGCGCCTGCGACGAAACCGCGCCGACCCATCGCAGCTTTCATGGCGGAGCCTCCTATTGGGGCGGTCGTCCCGGTTGCGCTCCCGGTCCGGGCTGGGCCGCCGCATTTGCCGGCGGCCGGCCGAACGGCGCGCCGAGCCGGTCGGCCATCATCTGATGCATGCGCTGGCGCTGCTCGGGCCGGAGCTGCCCCTCGACCTGCGCCAGCGCGTGAAACATTTCCTTCTGGAATTCGGCCCTGAGCTTGGTCAGTTGATCGACCAGCGAGTCGAGCTTGGCGAGATCGACCGTGGGTTTGCGGTACTCGGCCGCGATCTGCTCGCGCAGCTTCTGGATTTCGCGGATGCGCTCGCGGCGGTCCTCGGCGTATTGGTCGAACACCGCCTTGAGCGCCTGCCGCTGAGTGTCGTCAAGATCGAGCTCGTGCGTCACCATCTCGAGCGCGCTCGGACGCGGCCCGGGCGGAGGCGGCGGCGGTCCCGAATGCTCGAAGGCCGGCGGCATGATCCAGCTGCGATATACAAAGCCCGCCAACACGAAGGTATTGAGCAGCAACGACAGCGCCAGCAGCACCTGAAGCCAGCGGGTCGACATCGGATCAGATCCCGTCCGAAACCAGGAATTCGGTCAGCTCGTTGGAATTGCTGCTGCTGGAGCTGGTCTGAGGCAGATTGGACGCATAGCGTTCGCTTGCGACGGTTTGACCAAGGTCACCGCCCAGCATGAAGCCCGACACCGCAATGACGACCGCCGCGGTGAGCGCCACCGCGCGCTGCATCGCGAAGCGGTGGTCCTTGGCGAACAGCCAGTCCAGCAAGCTCACGCGCGGCGTGGAGCGTTCGACCTCGAAGCCCACCAGCGCACGGGCGCGCACTTCGAGCCGCGACGGTGCCACCGGCAACGGCTTGCCGAGGATATCGGACAGCTCCACGGCGGCCTGGCGCATCTCGGGGTCGTGGGCCACCGCCGCCTCGATGCGGGCAACCTCGGCCTCGGACAGCCGGCCTTCCAGCCATGCCGCGAAATCGATCTCCGACACCGGAACCGGCGCGACATCATCCACGGCGAGGCTTCGCCATAGTTCCTTGTCGCTAAAGGGAAAACGCTCCGTGCTCATGACCTTCTCCTACCCCACCTCCCAGATACGTCAGAAAGTCGTCAGGTATCCCCACCCTTATGACGCTTCTTGCTTGAAATGCGCACGCAAGCGCAAGAGTGCCTTGTGATGCGTGCTGCGAACCGTTTGCGCGTCGATCTTCAGAAGCTGCGCAACTTCCGCCACATCCCGCTCCTCGTCATATAGGTACTTCAAGATCAAGACTTGCCGCTCCGTCAAGAGACCTGGAGGAATCTTCAACTTTTCGACGTGCCGATCCTCGACCCCCAGGCTCGCCTCGGGCACCTCGTCGATCGGCTGGGTCGCCTGGCGACGGCGCCGGGCGTGATCCACAGCGGCCGAGCGGGCAACCACTGCGAGCCAAGTCGACAAACCGGCCCGAGCCGGATCGTAGGTCTTCAGCAGCCGGAAATCGTTCGCACAGAGACGTACGAACACATCCTGGGCGGCATCCATTACATCTTCTTCGCTCAGTCGGTATGAAGTCAGTGCCCGCCGCACCACGGCGTGGATCAGCGGCGCGGACGCCCCTACGAAGGCGTCCCAGCTACGCTTGTTGCCCGCCGCCAGTGCCCGGAGGTCGATCTGGTTGAGGTCCGTCACGCCCGCGATCTTTCCCCGGCCTTTCCGCGCCGCAGTCTAACAGGGTTTGTGGCGAAATCAGGCACCGCTACAGTCGCAACCAACCTTTGGGAGTGGCAATGAGCGAGTCTTTGACAGGTCAATGGAAGGTCACCAAGCAGCCGGTGCGCGGCAAAGGCGTCGTGGTGGCGCAGAACTGCAGGGCCGCCGAGGTCGGCGCCGAGATCCTGCGCAAGGGCGGCAACGCGATCGACGCCGCGGTGGCGACCGGCATGGCGATCGGCACGCTGGAGCCCTGGATGAGCGGCATCGGCGGCGTCGGCTTCATGACGATCTGGAGCGCCAAGGAGCAGCGCGCCTGGACCATCGACTACGGCCCGATCTCGCCCGGCAAGCTCGATCCCAAGAGCTACCCCATCGTCGGCCCCGGCCCGGCCAATCCCTTCGCCTGGCCCGACATCCTCGAGCAGCGCAACGAGGTGGGCTACCATTCGATTGCCGTGCCCGGGCAGGTCGCCGGCATGGCCAAGGCGCTGGAGCGCTTCGGCACGCTCGCCTGGAAGGATGTTTTAGCGCCCGCCATTGCGCTCGCTCGCCGCGGCATGCAACTCGATTGGTACATGCAGGTGATGATCGCCAACGGTGCCCACCACCTGTCCAAATTCCCGGCGTCCAAGGCCAATTACCTGCCGGACGACGGCCGCGTGCCGACGCTCGATTGGCAGGCCAATGTCCGCTATCTCGCGCTCGGCAACCTCGGCGCGACCTACCAGCGGCTGAGCGATGGCGGCCCGCGCGAATTCTATGAAGGATCGCTGGCGCGCGACATTGCCGCGGACCTGCAAGCCGGCGGCTCGGCCATCGACTATGACGACCTCGCCTCCTACCAGGCGCGGCTCGTCGAGCCGCTGTCGTTCGAGCATGGCGGTGCCACCATCAACGTCGCGGGCGGCCTCACCGCAGGTCCGACACTGAGGCGCACGATCGAGCTCGTCGGCGCTGCCAGCAAGGGTAAAGGCTCGCCGGACGCCACCTTCTTCGTCGCCATCGCGCAAGCCATGCACCAAGCCTATGACGAGCGACTGAAGACAATGGGCGAAAAACCCACCAACACCTGCACCACCCACTTCTGCGCCGCCGATGCCGAGGGCAACATGGTGGCGCTGACCCAGACGCTGATGTCGCTGTTCGGCTCCTGCGTGATGTTGCCCGCGACCGGCATTACAATGAACAATGGCATGCTGTGGTTCGACCCCGAGCCCAACCGGCCCAACTCCATCGCCCCGGGGAAGCGGCCCCTGTGCAACATCTGCCCCGTCATCGTCACCAGGGACGGCAAGCCATGGTTTTGCATCGGCGCCTCCGGCGGACGGCGCATCGTGCCCGCCGTCACGCAGCTGTCGCTGATGCTGATCGATCGCGGCTTGGACGTGACGAGCGCTTTCCATCAACCGCGTATCGATGTCTCCGGCGTCGGACCGATCCGCCTCAACCGCGACCTGCCGGACGCGATCAAGGCGGCGATCGCGGCCAAGCTACCGACGGTCGAAGTCGCCAACCAGGTCTCGCCGCTGGGCTTCGCCAATCCGTCGTGCATCGTGCGCGACCCGGTGACCGGCGAGTTGGTAGGCATGAACGAAGTGATGTCGCCATGGGCGGGGGGCGCGACGCAGTAGCTGCGCTGCTGCCCGCGGCGGCGGTGCTGCTGTCGCGAGCGCAAGAGCCTGGATGCAGTGCGACTGCTGTAACCTTTGCGTGGCAAAAGACGTTGCATGCCCATGATTATAAGCCTGCCGACGATCCGAGCCGCACGCCAAGCCACACGAATCGTCTCTCTGATGGTCGGCCTCGGGCTCGCGACCGGCGCGCGCGCGACCGAATTCCGTTCCGTCGATATCTATCCCGCGAACTACCCGACCGTTCAGGCCGTGACGCAGATGGACAAGTTGATGCGCCAGCGCAGCGCCGGCCGACACGGCATCACGCTGCTCGCCCGCGACGAGCGGCAGACCGAGAGCGACAGTATTGCGCTGTTGCGCAGCGGCAAGCTCGATATGGCGCGGGTCAACATATCGGCACTCGACCCCAACCGCGTGGCGGCGATCGTTCCGTCGCTTCCCTTCCTGTTCAAATCGACGGCGCAAATGCGGCGCGTGCTCGACGGTCCGATCGGCGACGAGATCCTGGCCAGCCTGGACGCCGATGGGCTCGTCGGCCTTTGCTTCTACGACGCCGGGCCGCGGTCGTTCTACAGCGCCACGCGTCCCATCCGAAGCGCGGGCGACCTCAAGGGCGTGAAGGTCCGCGTGCAGCAGAGCGAGCTGTGGGTGGCGCTGGCAAGGGCGCTCGGCGCCGAGCCCGTGACTCTGCGTTTCGAGCTGGTGTCTGCGGCTTTGCAGGATGGAACGGTGGAGGCCGCCGACAACAACTGGCCGACCTATGTTTCGTCCCGACACTACAACGTCGCGAAGTACTTCAGCCCGACCGAGCATTCCATGGCGCCGGCGGTGCTGCTGTTCTCCAAGACCGTTTGGGATCGGCTGTCGTCCGAGGACCAAAGCCTGATCCGGGGCGCGGCCAAGGACTCGATCCCGCGCCTGCGCAGCCTGTGGGACGATTACAACGCCACGACGCGCAAGACGGTAGTGGAGGCCGGCGGTGAGATCGTGGCCGACGTGGACCGCAAGTCCTTCGCGGACGCCCTGCTGCCGCTCTACGCGACCCTGATCACCGATTCGCGCTCGCGCGACATGGTGCGCCGGATCCAGAGCGAGGAGTGAGCTCGCTCTACCGACCGCATCGGCCGGTGTAGTAAGCATCGGCGTTGCAGGCCTTGCCACCGGGAAGCGCGCACACGCCCTGCTCGCTGGTCGAGCCGCTGTTGCTCACGACGGCGTAGCGACCGCCGGTGATGGCGCAGAACCGCGCGGCCGGGGTGACATACCCCGTCACGCGCAAGCCACCGACCGGACATTCGCCGCGGAAGAGCGCCCATTCCTCGCATTGGTAGTTGTCGACGAAGACGCAGACGCCGTACTCGCCGCCGTCAGGGCGACGCTCGATCTGCAGCCTCCCACTCTTCTGCCCGCAATTGACCGATGCGGGGTTCGCCAAGGACTGGGCCTGCGCGCCGGGAGCCGCCAAGCAGAAGCCCACGGTCAGCAGGGTGAGGATGAGCCTCATGCGCGTTCTACATCGTGGCATTTGGATTCCGTGTTCATATCGCCTCCAGTTCGCTCTCGCCCCAGCTCGGTCTCGCGGCCACGATCGGACTGGCGCACTGGGCAAGGACGAACTTGGCCATAATGGCTTACAGCCATATGATCCACAGAGCTTTCAGCATGAAAACCATTGTCGACATCGAACCCGCGCTCTCGGCGCGGCTAAAGCGAAAGGCGGCGCATCAGGGGCGAGGCGGCGGCTCCCTGGTGGCGATCGCCGGCCGGGAGGCGTTGTACCGAGCCATGGAAGGCCGCTAGAGCGTGTCTGCATCCGGACCATGCCCTTCCGCAGCTCGCCCTTTCTCGCAGTCGTCGATCCAATCTAACAAATTGATTCGTCGCGGCCGATGAGTGCGACGACCACCTCGACCACCGCCGCTCCCAGCGACGCGATCAAGCGGCTGCTGCCGTGGCTTGTCGCCGTCGCGTTCTTCATGCAGTCGCTCGATACGACGATCCTGAACACCGCGGTGCCGGCAATCGCCCGCGCCATGGATGTCACGCCGCTCGACGTGAAGGCGGTGCTCGCGAGCTACACGCTCAGCCTCGCGGTTTTCATCCCGGTGAGCGGCTGGCTGGCCGACCGGTTCGGCACACGGCGGGTCTTCGCCACGGCGATCGGCGTGTTCACCTTGGGCTCGATGCTGTGCGGCACGTCGACCAGCCTCCCGATGCTGGTGGTCTGCCGCGTCATCCAGGGCGCCGGCGGCGCGATGATGATGCCGGTCGGCCGCATGACGATGGCGCGCACTTATGGCAAGCCCGATCTTCTGCGCGCCATGAGCTTCGTCGCCGTCCCCAGCCTGGTCGGCCCCATGCTCGGCCCGATCGCGGGCGGTCTGATGGTCACCTATCTCGATTGGCGCGGCGTATTCTACGTCAACGTGCCGGTCGGTCTGGTCGGGATGTATTTCGTGTACCGCCATCTGCCCGACTATCGCGAAGCTCGAATCCATGCCCTCGATATCTTCGGCCTTGTCCTGTTCGGCGGCGGCATTTCCCTGATGTCCTACGTGCTGGAGGTGTTCGGCGAGCACCGGCTGAGCGTGATCGAAATGGCGATCCTGCTCGCGATCTCCGCGCTGTTGCTGACGGGCTACGGCATTCGCGCCAGCCTGACGCCGTTTCCGCTGCTCAAGCTCGGGCTGTTCCGACTGCGCACCTTCCGCGCAGCCGTGAGCGGCGGATTCTTCACCAGGCTCGGCCTCGGCGGCATCCCGTTCCTGTTCCCCCTGCTCTACCAGATCGGGCTCGGCCTTTCGCCCATACAGTCGGGCTTGCTGGTGCTGCCGCAGGCCGTCGCATCGCTCGGCATGAAGACCCTGATGCCGACCATCCTGGCGCGGCTCGGCTATCGCAACGTGCTGGTCGGCAACACCGTGCTCGTGGGCCTGCTCATCATGGCGTTCGCCACCGTGGGCGCCGACACGCCCATCTGGCGCATCATCGTGCAGGCCTTCGCGCTGGGGTTTTTCACCTCCATGCAATACACCAGCATGAACACATTGGTGTATGCCGACGTCCCGGCGGCACACGCCAGCGCCGCAAGCACGATCGCCGCCACCGGGCAGCAGCTCTCGATCAGCTTCGGCGTTGCCGGCGCCGCCCTCATCACCGCCCTGTTCATCCCGCCGGAACTGCATTCGCATCCCGACGCCATCATCGACGGCACGCAGAAGGCATTCCTCGTGCTGGGCGTGCTGACCATCGTGTCATCGGCGATCTTCATGGAACTCAGGGCCGACGACGGTGCCGACATGAGCCGTCACGCCAAGCGCGAGGCCGGGGGCGCCGCCGACCACGGCGGCGAATAACTCGGACTCCTCACTGGAGAGCGGTCCTACATCGTCGGATTGAGGCGCCAGATCGCGACGTTGAGAACGGTGGCGAAGGCCGCCCAGGCGCAATACGGCATCATGAGGAGTGCGGCGGTGCGATCGACGGTGCGGAAGGCAAGCGTCGTCACCAGGATGGCGACGTCGAGCACGACGATGGTGGCGACCGCCGACCCGATCTTCTGCAGTCCGAAGAACACGACGGTCCAGCCGAGATTGAGCGCCAGCTGCAGGACAAAAAGCGTCAGCGGTCCGCGCACCGTGTCGGCATCGCCGCTTCGCCACACCCGCCAAGCCGCCACGCCCATCAGGACGTAAAGCGCGGTCCACACTGGTGCGAAAACCTCGTTGGGCGGGGTGAACGAGGGCTTGGCCAGCCCTTCGTACCAATCATCGACGCTGGTCGACGTCACCGCCGCCGCGAGCGCGCCGATCCCCAGGCACAGGGCGACGAACAGGGCGAGCCCGGCGGCATCGTGGGCACGAGGGCGGGCAGGCATGCGTGGAGTCAGTGCACCAGGCTCGCGCCGACATTGATCATCAGCGCCAGGATCGCCGTATTGAAGGCGAACGCCACGATGCCGTGCAGCATGGTGAGCCGGCGCATGGTGTGCGACAGGGTGGCGACATCGCCGGTCTGGCAGGCACAGCCGATCACGAAGGCATAGTAGAGGAAGTCGCGATAGTCGGGCGGGCGATGACCGGGAAACTTCAAGCCGCCGGGACCGTCCTCGTCCGGCTTGTAGTAGATGTTGGCATAGTGAAGCGTGAAGACGATGTGCGTGAAAGTCCAGGACAGCGCCACCGTCGCTACTGTGAGCGCACTGCCCAGCGCCAAATCCCCTCGGGGTCCGGTGAGCTTGCCGAGCTCGGCGAAAATCGCGACGAAGCTTGCGCTGGCGCTCGCCACCACCAGCAGCAGGATCACCCAGTCGCCCTCGTCATACAGCGCGGCCCGCCGCTGGCAGCTCTCCACCGTGGAGTTCTCCATCATGTACAGGGTCAGGCCGACATAGACGAGCGTGCCGACGTCCCATGCAACAATGAAGCGCGTGGCGAGCCGCAGCGTCGCGGGCAGCACCAGGAAAACGACGATACCCAGCGCCGTCGACAGCAGCAGCCGGCGTCGACCGATGACGAACCGGGTGATCCGCCAATGGCGGAGTGGCTTTCCGGACATTTCCGTTTCCAGCCACGGACTGTGCCATCGCCGTTCGCAGACGCAATCGCGATCGCCGGACGGTCCGGTTGCAACGGGAGACCCAGAATGCCTCGAATCAGCCGCCCTTGCCGGTCTTCTGGAGGAACGCTAAACACACCCCGTCATTTTGTCGCAAGGGGCAACGGGGGAAAGGCGGCATGGCGACGAAGAAGAAGGCCAAACCGGCTAAGGGCCGACATTCACAGATTAGGTCCAAGCCATTGAACGGAAAGGGAAATTTGTCACGCTCCGGGCGACCTCCGGAAGCGCTGGAGACGGCGCGCCTGTTGCTCGAGATCGAGGCGATCCACTGCCGACCCGAGAATCCGTACATCTTCACTTCGGGCCGGGCGAGCCCTGTCTACATCGATTGCCGCAAGCTGATCTCGTTTCCCGAGGCCCGTGCCCGGATCATGCATCATGCCTACAAGCTGATCGACAAGGAGATCGGCTGGAACAAGATCGACGCGGTGGCGGGCGGCGAGACGGCCGGCATCCCGTTTGCCGCCTTCCTGGCGGCGCTCGCCAAGAAATCGATGGTTTATGTCCGCAAGCAGCCCAAGGGCTTCGGCCGTATGGGCCAGATCGAAGGCGACCTCCAGCCCGGCAAACGGGTCCTGCTGGTCGAGGATCTCGCGACCGACGGCGGCAGCAAGCTGGTCTTCATCGAGGCCCTGAAGCGGGCCGAGGCCAAGGTCACCGACTGCTTCGTGATCTTTCACTACGGCATTTTTCCGCAAAGCGTCGAGATGCTGGCCGCGGCCGGCGTCAAGTTGCACGCACTCGCCACTTGGTGGGACGCGCTGGAGGCTGCCCAGAAGCACAAGTACTTCGACGAGCGCGGGCTGACCGAGACCAAGGCCTTCCTGGAAGCGCCCGAACAATGGTCTGCCGCCCACGGCGGCCGCCCGCCATCGCGGCCGATGCTCGGGCGGTAGGTCCAGCGCAGCACACAGCGAGTCTGGCATCCCGAGCGCAAGCGAGGGACCTTTAGGCGACAGGAAAGGTCCCTCGCTTCGCTCGGGATGACAGACTTGCGCATCCCGTGCGACGGTGCAGACGCATGATCCGTCGCTTCCTCTGCCTCATCCTCGCCCTCTCCGCCTTCGCCGTTCCCGCCTTTGCGAAGGATGAGCTCGTGGTCGGCATGACGCAGATGCCGGACACCTGGAATCCAGTGATCAGCGCGATGCTCGCCAAGTCGCTTATCAACAACATGGCGGCGCGGCCCATGACGGCCTACGACGCCAATTCGCAGCTGGTGTGCCTGGTCTGCACGGAGCTGCCGACCATCGAGAACGGCAAGGCCCGCGTCATCGACCTGCCAGATAACGGCAAGGGGGGCGGCAGGAAGGGCATGGAGATCGACGTCGAGATGCGCGACATGCGCTGGGCCGATGGCGTGCCGGTCACGGCCAAGGACGTCGCCTTCACCCTGGATGTCGGCAAGCATCCGCTGTCGGGAGTGGCCTCGTCAGAAGACTATCGCCGCATCCTGAAGCTCGACGTCCACGACGACCGTCATTTCACCATGACGATCGATCGCGTCACCTTCGACTACAATGCGATCGGTCTCAGCCTGCTGCCGGCGCACATCGACAAGCCGATCTTCGACGCCAATCCGGCCGAATACCGCAACAAGACCGCGTTCGACACCGATCCGACCAATCCCGGCCTGGCCTTCGGCCCGTTCCGCAAGGTCGAGATCGTGCCCGGCAGCCGAATCGTTCTGGAGCAGAACCCGACCTGGACGGGCGAGAGGCCGCATTTCAAGCGGATCGTCGTCAAGATCATCGAGAACACCGCCGCGCTGGAGGCCAACCTCCTGTCGGGCAACATCGACTATGCGCTTGGCGAGCTCGGGCTCTCGCTCGACCAGGCGCTGGCCTTCGAGAAGCGGCACAAGGACAAGTACGACTTCATCTACAAGCCGGCACTGATCTACGAGCACATCGACACTATGCTCGACAATCCCTTGCTGGCCGACCGTCGCGTGCGCCAGGCGATCCTGATGGCGATCGACCGCAAGGCGATCTCCGACAAGCTGTTCGAGGGCAAGCAACCAGTGGCGGAAGGGCCGATAAGCCCGCTCGACCCGATGTATAGCGATGCCGCTCGCCGCTACCCCTATGACCCTGCGGCAGCGCGAAGGCTGCTCGACGAAGCGGGCTATGGGGAAACCAAAAATGGCGTGCGCCAGGACGCCAAAGGCGGGCGCTTCTCGATCGAGATCACCACCACCGCCGGCAACCGCGTGCGCGAGCTGGTCGCGCAGGTGATCCAGAGCCAGCTGAAGCAGGTCGGCATCGAGGTGCGTATCAAGGCCGACCCGCCGCGCATCTTCTCCGAGCAGCTCAATCGCCGGCAGTTCAGCGGGCTGGCCATGTATGCCTGGGTGCAGCAGCCGCAGGGCGTGCCGCGCACGCTGCTCTCTTCCAAGGAGATCCCCTCGGCGGAGAACGGTTGGAGCGGGCAGAACTATCCCGGCTATCGCAACCCGGCGATGGACGCCGCCCTCGACGATGCCGAGCGCGAGCTCGACGTCGCCAAGCGCAAGGCCCTGTTCGCCGACATCCAGCGCATCCATGCCGAGGATCTGCCCGTGCTGCCGCTGTTCTTTCGCGTCGATCCGTTCGTGATTCCCAAACCGCTGAAGGGCGTCGTGCCGACCGGGCATCTCAACAGCTCGACGCTCTGGGTGGAGCAATGGCGCTGGGAGGATCGATGAGCGTCGCCCGGGTCGCCCTCGACAACCGGTTCGTCCGCCTGGAGCCTCTCGAGGAGCGCCATCGCGAGGCGCTGCGGCCGGCGGCGCAGCATCCGGAGATTTTCGCCGTCACGACCTCGGCCCTGGGACCGCTGTTCGACCCCTATATCGACAATGCCCTGAAGCGCAGCACGGGGGACCACGAGCTCGCCTTTGCCGTCCTGCTGAAGGCCGAACGGCGCTACGTCGGCATGACGCGCTACCTCAACATCGAGGCGGCGCACAAGAAGCTGGAGATCGGCTCGACCTGGTACGAGCCGGCGGTATGGGGCGGGCCGGTCAATCCGGAATGCAAGTACCTCCTGATGCGCCATGCCTTCGAGGTGCTGAAGTTCCATCGCGTCGAGTACAAGACCGACGCTCGCAACAAGCACAGCCAGGCCGCCATCCGCAAGCTCGGCGCCACCCAGGAAGGCATCTTCCGCAAGCACATGATCATGGCCGACGGGCACGTGCGCGATTCCGTCTACTTCTCGATCATCGACACCGACTGGCCCGCGGCGAAGGCCGGGCTGGAGAAGAGGCTAGCGTGATGGAGCTTGCCCCCTTCCTCCCCAAGCGCAAGCTCGGGGAGGTGTCGGCGTCTTACGGCGACGAGGGGTCATGCTCATGAGTCCTGACCCCTCCGTCCGCTTCGCGGACACCTCCCCACGCGGAGCGTGGGGAGGAAAGAAATGCTCCATATGACCCGCTATCTCGCCAGCCGCGGGATGCAGACCATCGTCACCCTCGCGCTGATGAGTCTCGTGGTCTACTTGCTGATCGGCCTGATGCCGGGCGATCCGATCGATCTGATGGTCTCGGGCGATCCCAAGATGACCAGCCAGGACGCCGCCCGGCTGCGCGCCCTGTACGGGCTCGACAAGCCCTTGCTCGACCGGTACCTGGCCTGGGCCGACCAGGCGATCCAAGGCAATTTTGGCTATTCCCGTTCGTTCAACCAGCCGGTGCTCGCCGTGCTGTGGCCGCGTCTGTTGAACACCTTTTTGCTCGCGGGCATGGCCTTCGTATCGTCAGCCGTCATCGCGCTGCCGCTCGGCATCTGGGCGGCCAATCATCCGCGCAGCTGGGCCGACTACCTGATCAACCTGTTCTGCTTCGCCGGCATCTCCGTCCCTCCGTTCTGGCTGGCGCTGCTTGCGATCACGCTGTTCGCGGTGGCGCTGGGCTGGCTGCCGGCGGGGGGCATGGCCGACGTCAGGCCGGGGACCGGATTTCTCCAGGCGCTCGGCGAGCAGCTGCGGTTCCTCGCCTTGCCCGTCGCCACGCTCACCCTGGTGCAGCTCGGTGGCTACACCCGCTTCATGCGCGGCTCGATGATCGAGGCACTGCGCCAGGATTACGTGCGCACGGCACGGGCCAAGGGCGCACCGGAACGTCGCGTGCTGTGGGGCCATGCCTTCGCCAATGCGCTCGCCCCCGTGCTCACCATCCTGGCACTGTCGTTCGGCGGGCTGTTTTCCGGCGCGCTGATCACCGAAACCGTATTCGCTTGGCCGGGCATGGGCAAGGCGATCTACCAGGCCATCCTCGACAACGACTACAACCTCGCGCTGGTCGGGCTGCTGGTCGCGACCTTCGCCACCATCCTGGGCAACCTTCTAGCCGACGTCGCCTATGCCTGGGTCGATCCCCGCGTCTCGATCGGCGAGACGGCATGACCGTCGCCGCCGCAAGCCCGCGCTGGCTGGTCTGGAACAGGTTGGTTCGCCATCGTCTGGCGCTGGCGTCGCTGCTCTTCCTGCTCGTCTTGCTGATCCTGTCGCTGGCGGCGCCGCTGATCGCCCAATGGCGCGGCGTCGATCCGAGCGCCACCGACCTGTTCCGGCGTCTGGAAGGCCCGTCGGGCGAGCACTGGTTGGGTACCGACGATCTCGGCCGCGATCTCTTCCAGCGCCTGCTCGACGGCGGGCGGGTGTCGCTGCTGGTCGGCTTCACCGGCGCGGTGCTGTCGGCCGTGCTGGGCGCGCTGATCGGCGTGACGTCGGGTTATTTCGGCGGTCGCCTCGACAGCTTCCTGATGCGCTTCACCGACGGCGTCATCTCGCTGCCCCTGCTGCCGCTCTTGATCGTGCTCGCGGCGATCGACCCGCAAAAAATCGGCGTGCCGGCCGCCATCGCGCAATCGGAGACCTTCTCGCTCTATCGCATCGTGGCCATCGTGGCGCTCACCGGCTGGACCACCGCGGCGCGCCTGGTGCGGGCCGAGACGCTGTCGCTCAAGACCCGCGATTTCGCCCGCGCCGCGCAGGCGCTGGGGGCCAAGCCGGCACGCATCATGTTCCGCCATATCCTGCCCAACGCGGCAGGATCGCTGATCGTCGCCACCACGCTTTCGATCGGCACCCTGATCCTGCTGGAATCGACGCTCTCGTTCCTCGGCCTCGGCACGCAGCCGCCCGCCGCCAGCTGGGGCAACATGCTGACCGGCGCGCAGGAATTGCTGCAACAGGCGCCGGTGCTGGCGCTGTGGCCCGGGCTCATGATCTTCGTCACGGTGATCGCCTTCAACTTCCTGGGCGACGGCCTGCAGGACGCGCTCGATCCCAGGAGCGAGAGGCGCTAGTTCTCCTCCTCGCGCGCATCGCGTGGGGAGGTGGCGGCGTCTTACGCCGACGGAGGGGTCGAGAGTCATGACCCCTCCGTCCGCTTCGCGGACACCTCCCCAACTGGGTTGGGGAGGAGAAGAGCACGGCGTATGACGTACAGCTTCCAGTTCCGCGACGTGTTCGCGGCGTGGGACTCCCTGCTCGACGGCCTCATCCTGACCCTCGAGCTGTCACTGTTCACCATGGTCATGGGCCTTCTGATCGGCATCGCCGGCGCCTCCGGCCGCGTCTACGGGCCGGCCTGGGTGCGCCGGCCGATCGCCGTCTACGTCGAGGCCATCCGCAATACGCCACTGATCGTCCAGCTGTTCCTGATCTTCTTCGGCCTGCCGAGCGCCGGCATAAAGTTCGACGCCGACACCGCGGCCTTTGTGGCGCTCTCGATCAACCTCGGCGCCTACTCGATCGAGATCGTGCGCGCAGGGCTGGAAGCCATCCCGCGCTCGCAGATCGAGGCCGGCCAGTCGCTCGGGCTGTCGGGCTGGCAGATCTTCCGCTACGTGATCGCCTTTCCGGCGCTCAAGATGATGTACCCATCGCTTGCCAGCCAGTTCGTCCTATTGATGCTGGCGACCAGCGTCGTGTCGCAGATCTCAGCGCAGGACCTGTTCCACGCCGCATCGATCATCCAGTCGCGCACCTTCCGCGACTTCGAGGTCTATGCCGTGGTGGCCGCCGCCTACCTTGCGCTCGCCATGATCTTCCGCCTGCTGTTCGCCGGCGTCTACTGGCTGCTGTTCGCGCGCCGATGATCCGCGAATTCACCTTCATCGACTTTCTCTACCTGCTGGCGGCGACACGCTGGACCTTGGCGCTCACGGCCGTCGCCTTCGCGGGCGGAGGCCTGGTCGGGCTGACGGTCGCGCTGTTGCGCGTCTCGGCGCTGGCGCCGATGCGCTGGCTCGCCGGCCTTTATGTGCTGGTCGTGCAGGGCACGCCCCTGCTCGTCTGGCTATTCGTGTTCTTCTTCGGCCTGTCGATCTTCGGAATCGCGGTCTCTCCGTGGATCGCCGCGGCCGCTTCGTTCTCGATCTATGCCGGCGCCTTCCTGGGCGAGATCTGGCGCGGCTGCCTGCAGGCGATCCCGCGCACCCAGTGGGAGGCCGGCGGCTCGCTCGGCCTGAGCTTCGTCCAGCAGTTGCGCTACATCATCGTGCCGCAGGCGCTGCGACTCGCCATCCCGCCCACCGTGGGCTTCCTGGTGCAACTGATCAAGAACACCTCGCTCGCCGCCGTGATCGGCTTCATCGAGCTCACGCGCGAGGGCCAGCTCACGACCGCCAGCACGTTCCGCCCCTTCACCGTCTATCTCACGGTCGCCGCCATCTACTTCGCGCTCTGCTTCCCGCTGACGCAATGGAGCCGGCGGCTGGAGCGGAGGCTGCATGTCGCTCGTTGAGCTGAATGACGTCGTCAAGCGCTACGGCCAGCACACCGTGCTGAACGGCGTGTCGCTCAGCGTCGACAAGGGCGAGATCATCGCCATCATCGGCCGCTCGGGCTCCGGCAAGAGCACACTCTTGCGCTGCGTCAATGGCCTGGAGCCGATCCAGGGCGGCAGCGTCACCGTGGACGGTACCGTGGTCAACGACCCCGGCACCGATCTGCGCAAGCTGCGCCAGCACGTCGGCATCGTGTTCCAGAGCTTCAACCTGTTCCCCCATCTCAGCGTCGAGAAGAACATCACGCTCGCGCCGAAGGTGGTGAAGCACGTGCCGTCGGGCGAGGCGCGACGGCTGGCCGAGAACGTTCTGCGCAAGGTGGGCCTCGCCGAGAAGATCGACGCCTATCCCGATCAGCTGTCCGGCGGCCAGCAGCAGCGCGTCGCCATCGCTCGTTCACTGGCGATGCAACCCGACCTCATGCTGTTCGACGAGATCACCTCGGCGCTCGATCCCGAGCTGGTCGGCGAGGTGCTGAAGGTACTGGAAGAAGTGGCCCGCGAAGGCATGACCATGATGCTGGTGACGCACGAGATCGGCTTTGCCCGCAAGGTGGCGAGCCGCGTCGTGTTCATGCACGAGGGCAGAATCTGGGAACAGGGCCCGGCCGCCGCCACGCTGGGGAGCCCGCGCACGCCGGAGCTGGAGACATTCCTGAGCGCAGTGCTGCACTGAGCCGCCCTGCTGTTGCCTCATCCACAGGCCAGGATTCTGGCTGTGGGTGTGCGGCGTGGAATTTGCAAAGAGCCTGGTATGCGAGCGATCAACCTCATGTTGATCCTGGTGCTGGCGGTGGGCGCCACGATCAGCGTCGCGAAAGCGCAGTCCGGAAGTCGCGGCGACGGACATGCCGAACACCATGACATGTACAAGGACTGGCAGCGGCCTGATGTCGGCGGCTCGTGCTGCAACGCGCAGTCGGCCGAAGACCCCAATGGCGACTGCCGGCCGACCACGGCCTACATGGGCGACGACGGCTGGTGGCGGGCGCGCGTGCGCCCAGGGCCCAACGGCTATGTCGTCGTGCCGCCGAACAAGGTGCTCAACCGGTCCGCGGATGGCCGCTGCCATGTCTGCGAGCGGTTCGGCACGGTGATCTGCTTCCAGCCCTGCGATCCGAAGATCTAATCTGTCATCCCGAGCGAAGCGAGGGACCTTTGAGCCAACAGGAAGGATCCCTCGCTCCGCTCGGGATGACAGGGGCGCCTCGCCCTCACGCATAAGCCCGCGTGAAAGGATCGAGCGGGATGGCGGGCGGCTTGTCGGTGGGCACGCCACCGCGGCGTGTGCCGACCTCGATGTTGATCCATTTCTCGGCCAGCGCCGGCGGCAGCAACCTTCCGTCGGGCAGCGACAGCCAGATCCGCATCAGGTGTCGTTTGGGACCTGCGCCGTCGACGTAGGACGTCCGCGAGTGGAACACCACGTGATTGTGCAGGAACTGGATGTCGCCCGGCTCGAAGTGCAGGCGAAGGCAGAAGTGCGACTCCTCGCAAACCGTATAGTAGAGGTCTAGCGCGTCGCGCTGGGCATTGGACATGCGCGGCGCGTCGGGGAAACGGGCCAGCGAGTCGATGTACTGCCGGACCGGCGAGTAGCCCGTGAACAGGCCGCGATGCCAGGAAAAGAGCGGCATGCCGAACCACGGTTGCTTGCCCGGCGGCACCTCGCCGCGGCGGTCCATGTAGATGGGCTGGTAGAGCTCGGCCAGCAGATCGGGCCGGCGGTGCATCAGCGCGTCGTGCACCGAGATGCCGCTCACGATCATGCTCTCCCCGCCCGTCGCGGCGCTATTGAGGCAGAGCAAGGCGACCACGTCGCAGGAATCGGTGTGGAAGCAGAGCTCGGCATTGGTCTGGGTGATGCGTTTGTCGTGCTCGCCGACCGTGTCGCCGACATCGATGACGTGCCCTAAGAGATGGCCGTTGCGGTTCTGCGTCACCGGATCGCCGATGTGACGGCAAAGGCCCCAGTAGATGCGCATCAACGTCTCGCGGTCGTAGCGCTCGACCGGCAGGCCCTTGATGTAACCCAGCCCGAGGCCCGAACGGATCTGGGCGCGCAGGGCGCCCAGCCGCGGCGTCAGCCGGCCGAGCGGAAACTCGTCGCAGCCGACGTTCTGGATGGCAAGGCCGCGCGAGCGCGTGAAATGCACGGCATCGTCGATCTCGGCCACGTCCGCGGCGTTCAGCCGGCATATCCAGTCGTCGCGATCGAGGACCTGCGGTGCGGTCCAGGCAAAGCTGCCGCCGATCGGCCCGCTGGGCATTGCGGGGATTTCGCGCTTTTCCATGCCGCCATGATCGGGGATCGCCGTGCATTTCCAAAATTTTTGTTCTGTATCGAAATCATTTCTGAGATTTTGGTGCATGGCCCGCCGACACCTGCCGACTATCGAACGGCTTAGAACGCTGCGCGAAGTGGCGCGGCTCGGCAGCTTTTCGGCTGCGGCCCGCACGCTCGGCCTCACCCAGCCGGCCGTGAGCAACCAGATCCGGTTGCTCGAGCAACAGCTCGGCAGCAGGCTTCTGGAGCGCATCGGCAAGTCGGCGAAAGCGACGCCCGAAGGCGAGCTGCTGATTGAGGCCGCCTCACGCGCCTTTGCCGAGATCGACACGGCGATCGACGAGATCGCGCGCCGAGGCGCCGACATCTCCGGTTCGCTGGTCATGGCGGCAGGGGCGACCGCGACCAAGTACCTGCTGCCGCCGGTGATGGCCGACCTGCGTGCGCGCCATCCCGCGATCGACCTGCGCGTGCTGACCGGCAACACCGCCGACATGCTTCCGGGTCTGCTTGATGGCTCGATCGATCTCGGCTTGCTGACGGGCCCCCTGCGCCGTCCCGATCTGCGCACCCGCTTGTTCTTTCGCGATCGGCTGGTGTGCATCGTGCCGCCCGCCGAGGCGCCCGCCGTCCGTACCCTAAGGTCCCGCGACCTGTCGGGTCGCCAGCTCGTCCTTTACGACCGCGGCGGCTCGATCCGGTACGCGATCGATCGCTGGCTCGGTGCCACCCGGCAGCGCGTTCGCATCAGCGACATCGGCAGCGCCGACGCCCAGGCGGCCTTCGTGCGGGCGGGGCTCGGCTGGTCGATCATCTCTGAAATCGCTGCCCGCGAGGATGCCGACGCCGGACGCATCGACCTGCGCGCGCTTGTCCCGCCGCTGTCGCGCGACCTCGTGCTCGCCTGGCGCGCCGACCGCGCCGATCGACCGGTGATCGCCGCTTCGCTCGCCATCTTCGGAAGCCACGCTGCCTCGCTGGCAGGCTGAGAAGCGCTCAAAGCTTCCCAGTGACGGGCTGCTATGTCGCGCACCGTCGTGCGCTCGTAGCCCTGCCGGGCGAGCGCAACGGCGTGCTGATCGTCGGCGGCGGCGCATGCGTCCAACAGCCGACGACTTCGTGACCGTGGGCGTGCGCGGGCAAGCCGGGAGCGGCCGACCTGATGTTCACCGCCCTCGAACGCGGCTCGAAGGTCAGCCAGGACCTGTCCGACAAGTGGGACTATTGGTCGTTGACCGAGCTGCCGATCGACGAGGTGCGGCAGCGACTGAACATTCTGCCCAAGGCGTGACCGCGGCCGGGCCATCAAGCCGTGACCGGTTCTGCGCGCGGCACCCAGCTCTTCGCCTCGTCGGCGTAGAGCGCGCCGGGATTGCCGTGCACGGTGGTGCGCCACATCATGCGCTGCTCCTTGTCCGCGTCGTACCAGGTGGCGGCATGCACCAGGCAGCGATTGTCCCATACCAAAAGGTCGCCCACGGTCCATTCGTGGACATAGACGAACTCCGGCCGCGTGAGATGGCTCATCAGCGTGTCGAGCAGCTTCGCGCCCTCGCCGTGCGGTCCGGGCTCGAGGCCGATGAACGGACCGTCGACCCAGTCCATCTGGCCCCATTCACAGAGATAGAGTGCAGGCCTATCCGTCACCGGATGGATGCGCACGACCGGCTGGCGCTGCGGCTGTGCGTGCGGCGGCAGCCGCTCCGGCTTCTGGCCCGATAGCACCGCTTCGCGCGAGCGGCCGCTGCCGGGCTGCACGTGCAGGCCTTCGAGGCCCTCGACCTTGGCCTTGAGATCGGCCGGCAGCGCGGCGTAGGCGAGCGTGCCGTTGGCGAACATCGTCTGGCCGCGTTCGCGCGCCACCGGCGTCACGGCATAGAACAGCGAGATGTCGGGCGGCGGGCGGCGATAGCTCTGGTCGGTGTGCCAGCCGCGGCGATGCGGATACTGCACCGGCAGGCCGCCGTCGGCGGTGAGCGGCGGCTCGGGCCGCTTGGGCGGCGCGCGGTTCACCGGCGCCATGTTGGAGACCATGAAGATCTCCGGCACCGTCGTATGCACCGAAGTCGAGCTGGTCAGCGTATAGCGATAGTCCTCGACCTCGGGACCGAAGGCGCGGCTGAGCTCGACCAGCAGCTCGGGCTGCTGGGCGATCTCGGTCAATCCCGGCACGAGCAGCAGGCCGCCGGCATCGGCCAGTGCGCCAGGCAGTCCGTCGGGCACGCCCTGCGACAACCGCCGCGCCAACCGCAGGGTCGAACCGAAGCGGGCGCCTGGAAGGGGCGAGGAAATTTCGAAATCGGCGCTCATCATGTGCTCCGCATCGCTTCTAGTCATGGACGGCAGCCCGTATCGTAAATCAAAATCCGTGCCGGGGAACCTATGGGAGCTCAAGCATGAAGCGCGTGATTGCCGGCCTGCTGGCGCTGACGCTTGCCATCTGCGCAAGCTCGGCCGCGTGGGCCGACCGGTTCGAGGACATCCTGAAGAAGGGCGTGGTGCGCATCGCCGTGCCGCTCGACGTTCCGCCGTTCGGCTCGCAGAACCAGGAGCGCGAGCCGGAGGGCTTCGACGTCGAGCTCGCCGGCATGGTGGCCAAGGCGCTGGGCGTGAAGCTCGAGCTGCAGCAGGTCACCGGCGCCAACCGCATCCCCTTCCTGCTGACCGACAAGGTCGACATCGTAATCTCGGTCCTCGGGCTCACGCCCGAGCGCGCCAAGCAGATCATGTTCACCTCGCCCTATGCCGACACCCAGCTCGCGGTGTTCGGGCCCAAGAGCGCCAACGTGAAATCCGCGGACCAGATCGGCAGCCTCAAGGTCGCGGCGGCCAAGGGGACGACGCAAGAGCTGGCACTGTCGGCCATGGCGCCCAAGGCCAGCATCATGCGCACCGAGGACGACGCCACCGCCGCGGCGGCCTACATCTCGGGCCAGGCCGAGTTGATCGCGACCAACAGCCTGATCATCCCCGACCTGCAGAAGCGCAACCCCGACAAGGAGTTCGACCTGAAATTCACCATCCGCCGCAGCCCCGCCCATATGGGCGTGCGCATGGGCGAGCACAATCTGGTGCGCTGGCTCGACAGCTTCATCTTCTTCAACACCATGAACGGCGAGCTCGACCGCCTGCACCGCAAGTGGCTCGGCATCCCCATGGCGCCGCTGCCATCGCTGTAATCACATGAACGAGATCGAGTGGTCGAGGCTGAAGGCCTCTGAAATCAGGGCGCTGGCCCAGCGCAACGCCATCGTGATCGTGCCGATCGGCGCCACCGAGCAGCACGGCCCGCACCTGCCCAGCATGGTCGACTGGCGCTGCGCGCAGGAAGTCGCCCACCGCGCCGCCCGCCTGATGGAGAAGACGACGCCGGTCGTCGTCACGCCGACCATCCCGTTCGGCATGTCCGAGCATCACATGTCGCTCAGCGGCACCCTCACGCTCGACTATGCGACGATGTACGCCGTGATCCGCTGCGTCGTCACATCGGCGGTGCGCCACGGCTTCAAGCGCATTTTCGTGCTGAACGGCCATGGCGGCAACACGACGGCGCTGCAGAACATGGTGGGCGAGCTCACGGTCGAGTACAAGCTGCCGTTCGCGACCGCTACCTACTGGGACATCGCCGCCAAATCGATCGCCAAGCTCTTGGAGAAGCAGAAGGCGCTGCTGCATGCCTGCGAAGCCGAGACGTCGATGATCATGGCGATGGCGCCCGAGCTGGTGAATCCCGACGAGCTGTCGCAAATGCACGGCCCGTACGTGCCGGGACTTGCCGCCATCCCGACCGTCAACGAGGGCGTCTACCGCTGGCGGCAGCTCAGCAGCCGCTCGCCGATCGGCGTCATCGGCGACGCCTCGACCGCCAGCGCCGAGAAGGGCGAGAAGCTTCTCGCAGCGATCTCGGCCGACGTGGCCGAGGCCCTGGTCAACGAACGTCTATGGAGTGAGCCGATTTGAACCTCGATTCCCGATCCATCGACTTCGCGGCGATGAGCCGCCTGTCGGCCGACATCGATCTTTCGGCCGAGGGCAAGGCCACCGGCTTCGTGCGCGTGCCGCATTCGGTGCACCGCTCGGCCTACGGCTGGATTCCCATCCCCATCGTGTGCATCAAGAACGGCGACGGTCCCGACGTGCTGATGGTGGCGGGCACGCACGGCGACGAATGGGAGGGCCAGATCGCGCTGGGCCAGCTCATCCGTTCGCTCGAGCCCAAGGACATCAAGGGCCGCCTCGTGATCCTGCCGTCGGCCAACTTCCCGGCCGCGATGGCGGGCCTGCGCACGTCGCCGATCGACGAGGGCAACCTCAACCGCCTCTACCCCGGCGACGCCGAGGGCACGATCACCCAGCAGATCGCCTACTGGATCGAGCACGCCCTGCTGCCGGGCTTCGACTACGCCTTCGACTTCCATTCCGGCGGCAGCTCGCTCGCCTACATCCCGAGCGCGCTCGCTGCCCGGCCCGACGACCCGCCGACGCTCGCGAAGATCGTCGGCATGCTGAAGGCGTTCGGCGCGCCGGTGAGCTACATCGCCGCCGCGCCGCAAGGCGGCGGCCGCACCTTCACCTCGGCCGCCCATCGCCAGGGCGTGCTCTCCATGGGAACCGAGCTCGGCGGCGGCGGTCTGGTAACGCCCGTGTCGATCAAGGTCGCCCAGGACGGCATGCGCCGCTTGCTGGCGCACATCGGGCTGTACCACGGGCCGCTGCCGGCGCCGACAACGACGCGGCTCACCGAGATCGGCGGCGACGACTACTACGTCTACGCCTCGGACTCAGGGTTGTTCGAGCCGCTGGTCGACTTGGGCGCCGAGGTCACGGTGGGTCAGCCGGCCTGCCGCATCCACTTCCATCACACCCCATGGCGCGAACCCGAGACGCTGCCCTTCAAGCGCGCCGGCCTCGTTCTCTGCAAGCGCGTGCCGGCCCGCTGCGAGCGCGGCGACTGCCTGTTCCATCTCGCGACGGACATCGCGGGTTAGACTTCTCCTCCCCACGCGGCGCGTGGGGAGGTGTCCGCGAAGCGGACGGAGGGGTCATGACTCATGAGCTCGACCCCTCCGCCTGCCGGCGCGAAGCCGAAGCGGCTTCGCTTCGGCGAAGGCAGGTCGGCGTAACACGCCGACACCTTCCCAGCTACGCTGGGGAGGAAGGCCTGCAGCTCGAGCACGAAATCCTCGGCGCCGTCCGACGTTCGTCCTTGCGTGGCCGTGCCTCGGCATGGCCGCAGGCTGAGCAGCCGTCGATATAAAAGTCGATCCAATGGGTCGGCATCCCGCAGACCTCGCACGGCAGGCCACGGCGCACGCCGATCTCGCCGAAGCCCGGCGCGCCGCACTTCGGGCAGAGCCGCTCCAGCCGCTTCGCCAGCTTCCAGGCCAGTGCGCGCAGCACGCGCATGCGCGTGGGATTGCGATGGGCGCGCATGTCGGCGATGACGATCGCCTTCCCCTCTTCCGAGCGACCTGCCTCTCGATCCACCGCGGCGACGACATCGTCGATGGTCGAGAGATCCTTCACGGGCTTGCTTGGGTCCGTGCTCGAGATGACGAAGACGCCGAACTGCGGGAAGCCCAGCGCTTCGACGGTTGAGCGCAATGTCGGATCGCCGGCCTTGAAGAGGAACAGCCGCCAGTTGGTACGGTGGGTCGCCAGCGTCTCGACGAGCCGGATGCCACGCTTGCGGTCGACGAACGCCATGATCTCGACCCCGGCCGGCACCAGCGGA
>JAFAKN010000160.1 GCA_019235415.1 Alphaproteobacteria bacterium | reverse complement strand
CCCTGGTCGAGCCCAACCGCACCTTCACCGCCTGTCCGTTCAGCAACGGCGTGCTGGCCGGCATTCGCGAGATCGCCCAGCAGCAGTTCGGTTACGATGGCGTTGTACGCGCCGGCGTCAGCTTGGCGCAGACCTCGGCGACGGCGGTGGACGCGGCCGCCAAGTCGGTCACGCTCGCCGACGGCAACAGGCTCGCCTACGACCGACTGGTGATGGCGCCCGGCATCGACATCCGCTGGGACGCGCTCCCGGGCTACGACGAGGCGGCGGCCGAGAAGATGCCGCATGCCTGGAAGGCCGGACCGCAGACCGTGCTGCTGCGCCAGCAACTGCAGGCGATGGAAGACGGCGGCCTCGTCGTGATGTCGGCGCCGGCCAATCCTTTCCGCTGCCCACCCGGCCCGTACGAGCGGGCGAGCCTGGTCGCCTACTATCTGAAGACCTGGAAGCCCAAATCGAAGCTCTTGATCCTCGACGCCAAGGACGCCTTCTCCAAGCAGCGCCTGTTCCAGAACGCCTGGACGCAGCTCTATGCCGGGCTGATCGAATGGGTGTCGCTGAGCCAGGGTGGCAAGGTGACCTCGGTCGATCCCGCGACGCTCACCCTCACCACCGACTTCGCCAAGCACAAGGCGGCCGTCGCCAACGTGATCCCGCCGCAGAAGGCCGGCGCCATCGCGGTGCAGGCCGGTGTTGCCGATCGCAGCGGCTGGTGCCCCGTCGAGCCGGTCGCCTTCGAATCGACGCTGCAGCCCGGCATCCATGTGGTGGGCGATGCCGCCATCATGGGCGGCATGCCCAAGTCGGCTTTCGCGGCCAACGCCCAGGCCAAGGTGTGCGCCGCCGGCATTGTCGAGCTATTGGCCGGCCGCAGGCCGCAGCAGCCGATTCTGATCAATACCTGCTACAGCTTGGTGGCGCCCGACTACGGCATCTCGATCGCCGGCGTCTATCGCCCCGACAAGGGCCAGCTCGCCGACATCCCCGGCGCCGGCGGCATCAGCCCGATCGACGTGGTCGGCGGCTTCCGAGGTCAGGAGGCGCTTTACGCCGACAGCTGGTTCAAGACCATCACGGCCGAAGTGTTCGGCTGAGGCGATGCGCGGCGCGCGCTTCCTGGCGGTTCTGCTCGGCGCGTTGGGCGCCGCAACCACGGCGCACGCGGAGCCTTATGTCGTGGTGCAGGACGGTATCCCTAAGCCCATTGCCGCTGAACGCGGCGATCCGGGACGCGGCCGCGCCATCGTCGCCAACCGCAGCGTCGGGCTTTGTCTCTTGTGCCACAGCGGCCCCATTCCCGAGGAGCGCTTCCAGGGCAATCTCGCCCCCAGCCTCGCCGGCGCCGGCTCGCGATCGAGCGAAAGCCAGCTCCGCCTGCGCATCGTCGACGCCGCGCGTATAAATCCCGACACCATCATGCCGCCCTACTTCCGCACCGACGGCTTGCGTAACGTGGCCCAGCCGTTCGTCGGCAAGACGATCCTCACGGCACAGCAGGTCGAGGACGTCGTTGCGTATCTCGTGACGTTGAAGGATTGAGGATGAGCGGCAACGGCACCTCCTGTCATCCCGAGCGAAGCGAGGGACCTTTGAAGCCACAAGAAAGGTCCCTCGCTGCGCTCGGGATGACAAGAAGGCGCACCGTCCTCTCCGGCGCTCTCGCCATCACCGTCGTGCCGCTTTCGACTGCGAGCGCCACGCCCGACGCCATGGCCGCCGTCGTCAAGGAGGTCACCGGCGGCGCCGCGGTCCGCGAAGCGAGAGTGAAGCTCGACATCCCGCCGCTGGTCGAGAACGGCAACGCCGTGCCGCTCACCGTCTCGGTCGAGAGCCCGATGACCGAGGCCGATCACGTCAAGGCGATCCACGTGTTCAACGAGAAGAACCCGCAGCCGCACGTGTTCGACGCCCGGCTGCGGCCGCTGAACGGCAAGGCCGAGATCGCTACCCGCATCAAGCTCAACGATTCGCAGCGGGTGCTGGCGATCGCCGAGCTCAGCACCGGCGAGTTCGTGAGCGGCTCGGCCGACGTCATCGTGACCCTTGCTGCGTGTGTCGAGGATCCATCGTGAGCAACGTGCTCATAAACGCGCCCAAGACGGCCAAGTCGGGCGAGCTGATCGAGCTCAAGGCGCTGATCATGCATCCCATGGAGACCGGTTTCCGGCCGGGCACCAACGGCCGAATCATCCCGCGCAACATCATTCAGCGCTTCGTCGCCACCTGGAACGGCGAGGAGATCTTTTCCATGGCCTTCTCGCCCGCCATCGCGGCCAATCCGTTCGTCTCCTTCTTCGTCGTCGCACGGCAGAGCGGCACCGTCGAATTGCACTGGACCGGCGACGAAGGCTTCGACGTGAAGGAGCAGGTGGCGATCGCCGTGGGATGACCAGCCGGGCTGCGATCGCTCTGCTGATTGCCGCGTTTGCCGCGAGCTATGCGCTCGCGCAGGGCAGCGACGACAAGCGCCGGTCGGGCTATCAGGACATGGGCGAGGCGCTGCAGAAGATGCAGGACGACGACAGCGCTAACCCCGGCATGTTGTTCGTCCAGCTGGGACGCCAGCTGTGGGACAAGAAGGCCGGGTCGGCCGACAAGGCGTGCGCCGATTGCCATGCCATCGCCGTCATGAAGGGCGTGGCGGCGCGCTACCCGGCAATCCCCCAAGGCGCCGACACGCCGATCGACCTCGAAGGCCGCATCAACCTTTGTCGAACCGAGCAGCAACGCGGCGCGCCGTTCCCGCCCGAGGACCAGGAGCTGCTGGCGCTGGAGGCTTGGGTCGCCTACCAGTCGCGTGGCGAGCCCATCGCGCCGCCGGACGACCCGCGCCTCGCGCCGTTTCGCGCCCAAGGCGAGGCGCTGTTCCGCCTGCGCCGGGGCCAGCTCGACCTCAGCTGCGCCATCTGCCACGACGATAATGCCGGCAAGAAGCTCGCCGGCGCCACCATCCCGCAGGGCCATCCCAACGGCTATCCGGTATATCGCCTGGAATGGCAGACGCTGGGCTCGCTGAAGCGCCGGCTGCGCAACTGCCTGTTCGGCATCCGCGCCGAAACGCCAGCCTGGTCCGCGCCGGACTACGTCGCCCTGGAGCTCTACCTGATGCAGCGGGCGCGCGGCCTGCCGATCGAGGTGCCGGCGGTTCGACCCTGAAGGAAAAATTTTGCTGCGGCCGGATCGCCCGGCGGATCGATCTGTCGGTATCGGTCCCCTCCGGCGGTCCAGCCTCCTGTTGACACTTGCCAGCCCGAGCGGCACGGCTGGCAACCCATGGACGCCATCGACCGCAAGATCGTCGCCCTCCTGCAGGAGGATGCCAGCCTCTCCCTGGCGCAGATCGCCCACCGCGTCGGCCTTTCGCAAAGCCCGTGCTGGAAGCGCATCCAGCGGCTCGAGAAGAGCGGCGTGATCCTGCGCCGGGTGGCGCTGCTCAATCCCGAGTCGATCGGCATGGGGCTCACCGTCTTCGTGTCGATCGAAACCGGCGATCATTCCTCGGCCTGGATTGCGAAGTTCGCCCAGCTGGTCACGGCCATGCCGGAGGTCATGGAGTTCCATCGCATGGCGGGCGACATCGACTATATGCTGCGCGTCGCGGTGCCCGACATGCAGGCCTACGACGCCTTCTACAAGAAGCTGATAGACACCATGCCGCTCAAGAACGTGACCTCGCGCTTCTCCATGGAGCGCATCAAGTCGACCACGGCGTTTCCCATGCAGCCCGAGGCACGGCAAGCCAAGGACGGCAAGCGCCGGTAATCTCTTGGAGCGGGGACCTCCGAGGCCACCTTCTGTCATCCCGAGGCCGCAGGCCGAGGGATCCTTCCTGTAGCCTCAAAGATCCCTCGCCGCGCTCGGGATGACAAGAGGGCGGGCCAGGAGGTCGGTGCTCCAATGAGGCATGACCCCTCGTCGACGGAAACGCTACAGTAAGGGACTGCTCTTCCACGGAGGCTGGGACCATGGCCGAAGGCGAAACCTACGCTCAACGACCGGCATTGCGCGGCACGCGGCACATGGTGTCGGCGGGCCACTACGGCGCGGCGCATGCCGCCTTCGCGGTGCTGGAAGCCGGCGGCAACGCCGTCGACGCCGCGGCGGCCGGCGGCATTGCGCTCGGCGTGCTGCAGCCCGACATCGTGAACGTCGCGGGTGTGGCGCCGATCATGCTGCGCATGGCCGACGGCGTCGTGCAGACCATCGCCGGGCTTGGCCACTGGCCGGCCGCCACCGATCCCGAGCTGTTCGTCCGCGAGCATGGCGGGCACGTGCCTGAGAGCATCCTGCGCACCGTCGTTCCTGCGGCGCCCGACGCCTGGATCACCGCGCTCACGCAATTCGGCACGATGAGTTTCGGCGAGGTCGCGCAGGCCGCGATCCGTTTCGCCGACGAAGGCTTTCCCATGTATCCGCTGCTCGCCGACATGATCGCGACGCGCCAACAGAAGTACGCGCGCTGGCCGTCCAACGCCGCGATCTATCTGCCCGGCGGCGCGCCGCCCAAGGTCGGCGACCTGTTCGTCCAGAAGGACCTTGCCCGCACGCTGCGCTACATGGCCGACCAAGAGGCCGCCAGCCGCGCCCGTGGTGGCGACCGCGAAGCCGGCTTACGGGCGGCACGCGACGCCTTTTATTGCGGCGACATCGCCCGCATGATCGTGGCCTTCCATCGCGAGCAGGGTGGCTGGCTCAGCGCCGACGACCTCGCTGGCTATCATTCGCCTGTCGAGCGGGCTCCGTCGGTCCGCTTCGCCGGCATCGACGTCTATACCTGCGGTCCCTGGTGCCAGGGTCCGGTGCTGGGCCAGACGCTGAACATCCTCGATGCCGTCGCGCTGAAGGCCGCAGGCCACAACAGCGCCGACTATCTCCACGCGCTGGTCGAGGCCCTGAAACTCGCCTTCGCCGATCGCGAAGCCTTTTACGGCGACCCGCGCCACGTCGATGTGCCGCTGGCTGGCCTGCTCGACGCCGACTACGGGCGCGCCCGCCGCGCCCTGATCGACCCGTCGCATGCATCGCCCGAGATGCCGGCGCCCGGCGATCCGCTCGGAGCGGCGCGGCGCGAATTGCGCGGCGCCTCGGCGCCCCGTCGCGAGGGTGTCCCGGCCGCTCCGCCGCGCGACACGTCGTACATCTGCGTCGTCGATCGTTGGGGCAACACCGTGTCGGCGACGCCGAGCGACGGCTCGTCCGATTCGCCTGTCGTGCCGGGCACGGGCCTCGTCCCGTCCTCGCGCGGCTCGCAATCCTGGACCGCAGAAGGCCATCCCAGCCGCGTCGCTCCGGGCAAGCGGCCACGCCTGACGCCCAGTCCCGCCATGGCGGTGGCGGCCGACCGCTTCGTGCTGCCGTTCGGCACGCCGGGCGGCGACGTGCAGGCTCAGGCGATGGTGCAGGTGCTGCTCAACATGCTGCTGTTCGGCATGGATCCGCAGGATGCCGTCGAGCATCCGCGGGTCGCCACCTACAGCTTCCCCGACAGCTTCGAGCCGCACGACTATTTTCCCGGCCGCCTGTGCCTCGAGGGCCGCATCCCGCAAGCGACCGGCGAGGCCCTGGCCGAGCGCGGCCATCGTGTCGCCTGGTGGCCGGACCGCATCTGGCGCGCCGGCGCCGTCTGCGCCATCCACGCCGACCTCCAGAGCGGCATCAAGACCGCCGGCGCCGACCCCCGCCGCGCCAGCTACGCACTCGGCTGGTGACGTCTTCCCTCCCCTTCGCGGACTCCGCGAAGGGGAGGAGAAGAGTCACCGCACGGAGTACACGAAGCTGCCGCCCGCGGCACGGCCGCTGCCCGAGGAGCTGGGCGCGGTCGTCGCTTCGTAGACGAACAGGATGAAGTCGCTGAACGCCTTGCGGCCGTCGAACGGCTGCTGGCCGGGAGCGAGCGGGCAGGTGCCCTCCGGCGAATCGCAGACGTAGAAGCCGATCGGCCCGTACGAGCCGACCGAGGCCATGCCGGCGGTCTTGTCTGTCCGGATGAAATGGTATTTCAGGTTGGGGTTGACGTGCGGCCTGAGCAGCTTGGCGTCGAGATCGTCGATGCAGATCACGCAGCTTGCGCCCTGTGTGAAGGTCGGGTCGGCGTGCACGATGCGTGACTGCGATTCGCGCGTGGTGTTGTTGGGACAGCCATCGAGCTTGAACACCACGTTGCCGCTGCTGGGCGAGACGCTCAGCGCCTGCAACGTGTATTCGCAGATGAAGATTTTCTCCGCCTCTTCCACCGTCAATTCGGTGTTGCGATCACGGCGCGGCAGTGTCCCCGTCGCGAATTGATAGAGCGTTCGCAGGCGGCGCAGCTGGGTCGCCGAGATGACCGGCGACATGGTCCAGCTCTGGTTCCAGGAGTCCACGGCCTGCATGCCCAGCGTCGGCGAGGGGTAGGTGATCGCGCTGGTCATGAAGTCGTTGCGCGCGCCGATTGCAGCGCCGGTGGTCGCGGTGCGATTGAGGACGGTCAGCGGCGTGCCGAGCGGAACGCTGACCGAGGGCGTTATCGAGTTCAAGGTCTGCGCCGTGCCGATCGAGATCGTCACCTGCGACGGCACGAACTCCGGATCGGTCAAGGACTGCGCCAGGTTGAAAAAGATCTGCCGCTTGGTCAGCGAGTTGAAGGACGAAGCGAGATCGGCGGTATTGAAGTTGAGCTGCGTGCTCGCGCAGGCGCAGGCGAGCAGGCAGGCAACAATCGACATCAGACGCGACAACATGTTTGCCCCCGAGCGCAAATAACACGGCCGCAGTCCGGTGAGCCAGCGCGACTTAATCACAAGGATCAGGCCGCTTTCGGCTTGCCCAGGAGGTGATCGGAAATGATGCGCTGCTGGATTTCCGATGTCCCCTCGAAGATCTTGGTGAGTCGGGCGTCGCGCCAATGGCGCTCCACGGCGTGCAGCGTGGTGTAGCCCGCGCCGCCGAAGACCTGCAGCGCCTCTGAAGTCACGCGCTCGGCCATCTCGGAGGCGAACAACTTCACCATGGCGGCCTCCTTGTCGCAGCGGTGCTTCTGGTCGATCTCGTCGCACACGAAGTAGAGCAGCTGGCGGGCGGCTTCGATCTCGGTCGCCATGCGAGCGAGCCGGAACCGGGTGTTCTGGAACTCGCCGATCGCCTGGCCGAACTGGCGCCGCTCCTGCGCGTACGCCGTGGCGTCCTCCAACGCGCCGCGCGCCAGGCCGATGGCCCGCGCCGCGGTGTGCGCGCGGGCCCGCTCCAGCCCGGCCGAGATGTAGTAGAAGGCGCGGCCTTCCTCGCCGATCAGCGCCGAGCCGGGCAGGCGGCAATCGTCGAAGGCAAGCTCCCAGGTCTTCCAGCCGAAGTAGCCGATCTTGGGGATCGGCGCGCCCCTGACGCCGGGCGGCAGCGAACCGCGCGGCTTCTCGATCAGGAACGACGAAAGCCCGACATGCTTGCGTTTCGGATCGGGCGGATCCGACGTGCGGGCGACCAGCATGATGTAATCGGCGCCGTCGGCGAACGTGCACCAGTACTTGTTGCCGTTGACCAGCCAGCCCTCGCCGTCGCGCCGGGCGCGGCAGGCGATGCTGCCGAGATCGGAGCCGACCTCGGGCTCCGACATCGCGGCGGCGCCCAGAAACTCGCCGCGGGCGGCGCGCGGCAGGAAGACGGCGCGCTGCGCCTCGGTCATGCCGCGGCCGGCGCTCAGCCCATTGCCGCGGGCGATGATCGACGCGACGCTCATCCAGGCGCGCGCCAGCTCCTCGGTGATCAGGCAGTACTCGAAGACGCCGAGCCCCAGGCCGCCATGCTCTTCCGGGATGACGATGCCGAAATAGCCCATGTCGGCGAGCTTCTTGATCAAGTCCGGCGGGATGTCGCCCTTCTCGGGATCGAGCTTGTTGGCCAGCGGCAGGACCTCCTTCAGGGCGAAGGCGCGCGCCGTCTCCTGGATCATGCGGCGCTCGTCGGTCATGTAGCCCATGGCGTTTCTCCCTCCCGTGCCGCAGCATAGCAGCCCGTTCCATCGTGTGCCCGGAGACCGCCATGCTGAGGGCCTTGTCGGCCGCGTTCGTCGTCTTTCTCTCTGCGGTTTCCGGGCGCGCCGAAGAGTGGCCGGCCAAGCCGATCACTGTGCTGATGGGCTTTCCCGCCGGCTCCGGCGTCGACGTCGTGGCGCGGCTGCTGCAGCCGTCGCTGGAGAAGTCGCTCGGCCAACGCCTGGTGCTCGACTACAAGACGGGTGCCGGCGGCAACGTCGCCTCCGAGGTCGTCGCCAACGCCAAGCCCGACGGCTACACCTTCCTGCTCGGCACGGCGGCGACCCACGGCGTCAATCCGGCGCTCTATCCCAAGCTCAGCTTCGACGTCGAAGCCGACTTCACGCCGATCTCCACGCTGGTCGACGTCTCCAACGTGCTGACTGTCAACCCGGACGTGGTCGATGCCATGTCGGTCAAGGATTTCATCGCCAAGGTGAAAGCCATGCCGGGCAAGTTCAACTACGCTTCGACCGGCAACGGCACGGGCACCCATCTCGCCTTCGCCGAGTTCAACGCCAAGGCCGGCCTCGACATGGTGCATGTGCCCTATCGCGGCGGGCCGGACGCCATCCAGGCCGTGCTGAAGGGCGACGTCTGCTGCATCTTCAACCAGGTGCAGACCATCCTGCAGCACTGGCGGGCGGGCAAGGTGCGCCTGCTGGGCGTCACCACCAGGAAGCGGGTGGCGGCGATCCCGGACGTGCCGACCATCGACGAAGCGGGCTTGCCGGGCTACGAGAGCTACACGTGGTTTGCGATCTTCGGCCCGAAGGGCCTCGACTTGGCGGTCGCCCGGAAGTTCAATGCCGCCATCAAGGTCGCGCTCGACGATCGCGAGACGCAGCAGAAGCTCGGCGAGCTCGGCAACACGCCGCGCTACGAGACGCTCGCTGAGTTCCGCGAGACCGTGAAGCGCGATCGCGCGAAATGGGCCGACGTCGTGAAGGCGGTCGGCGCCAAGGTGGACTGACATGCAGCTGAGCAAGGACCGCATCCTCACCACCCACGTCGGCAGCCTGCCGCGCAACCCGGTGCTGACCGAGCTGCTGATCCGCGACGAGGCGGGCGAGGCGATCGACAAGGCCGAGCTCGCCCGCGAGAGCGAGAAGGCGGTGCGCCATGTCGTCGCCGAGCAGATCGCGGCCGGCGTCGACATCGTGAACGACGGCGAGCAGCCGCGGGTCGGCTTCCAGACTTACGTCGCGCAGCGCATGAAGGGGTTCGGCGGCGAGTCCAAGCGCGCGCGATCGCCGGACTACACGAGGTTCCCGATCTGGGCGGCGCAGCTGGCGCGGCGTTTTCCGCGCCGCGCCAAGGTCACCAACGCGCCGCAAGCCGTGGCCGACATCGCCTACGAGGACCTGACGCCGGCCGAGGAAGAGTGCCGCATGTTCCGCGCCGCGCTCGACCGCCTGGGCACGCCGCCGGTCGAGGCCTTCATGACGGCGGCGTCGCCCGGCATCATCGCCACGACGCTGCTCAACGCGCACTACGACAGCCACGAGGCCTACGTCTTTGCGCTGGCCCGCGAGATCCGCAAGGAATACGAGCTGATCGCCGACAAGTTCCTGCTGCAGATCGATGCGCCGGACCTCGCCATGGAGCGCGGCGTGATGTTCCAGGACAAGAGCAACGCCGAGTTCGTGAAGATCGCCGAGATGCATGTCGCCGCCGTGAACGAGGCGCTTATCAACATTCCGCGCGAGCGCGTGCGGCTGCACTGCTGCTGGGGCAACTACGAGGGCCCGCACCTGCACGACATACCGATGCGCGAGATCCTGCCGGTGCTCTACGAGGCCAAGGTCGGCGGGCTCAGCATCGAGTTCGCCAACCCGCGCCACCAGCATGAATACGCCGCGCTGAAGCAGGCCAAGCTGCCGGACCGGTTCGTGCTGCTGCCGGGCGTGATCGATTCGCTCACCAACTTCGTCGAGCATCCCGAGGTGGTGGCCAATCGCATCTGCGAGGCGGTCGACGCGATCGGCGACCGCGAGCGGGTGATCGCCTCGGTCGACTGCGGCTTCGGCACCTTCGCCGGCAGCGAATACGTCGCCGAGGACGTGGTGTGGCAGAAGCTCAAAGCCTGCCGCGACGGCGCCGACCTCGCGACCAAGAGACTATGGGGCTGACTTTCTTCTCCTCCCCATCGCGGCCCCGCGATGGGGAGGTGCCCTCGTCATACGAGGGCGGAGGGGTCATACTTCATTGGACCGCGGACCTCCTGGTCCGCTCATGAATTAGAGCGGACCAGGAGGTCCGCGCTCCACATGACCCCTCCGCCGCTTCGCGGCCACCTCCCCTTCGCCGGCTCGGCGAAGGGGAGGAGAACTACGCATCCTCTTTGATCATCGCCGCGCCTTTTTCGCCGATCATGATGGTCGGCGCGTTGGTGTTGCCGGTGGTCAGCGTCGGCATCACAGAGGCGTCGATCACCCGCAGGCCCTGGATGCCGCGCACGCGCAGCCGCGAGTCGACCACGGCGCGCGGATCCTCGCCCATGCGGCAGGTGCCGACCGGATGATAGAGCGTGTTGCCGGCGCGCCGCGCGTAGGCCAGCAGGTCGGCGTCGCTCTGCAGGTCGGGGCCGGGCTGGATCTCGCCCGCGCTGTGCTGCGCCAGGGCCGGCGCGGCGAAGATGCGCCGCACGTGCCGCGTCCCGCTCAGCAGCGCCAGCTCGTCGGTGTGCGCCGTCAAGTAGTTCGGTTTGATCGCCGGCCGTGCGAACGGATCGGGCGAGGTCGCCATGATGGTGCCGCGGCTGTCGGGCTTCACCACGCAGACCACGCAGCTCATGCCCGGCCTGTCGTCGAGCTGGCCGAACTTCTGGGGATTCGTGCTGCCCGGCGTGAACAAGAGCTGCAGGTCGGGCGAGGCGAGACCTTCGCGGCTGTCGCAGAACACCTGCGCCGAAGTGACACCGAAGGTCAGCGCACCCTTGCCGGTCGTGAAGAAGCGCACGATCTCGGGCAGCACGCGCGGCCAGCGCGCGATCTCGTTGACGGTGTCCGCGCCCTGCACGCGATGCACCACGCGGATCACGTAGTGATCGACGAGATTGCCGCCGACCCCCGGTAGGTCGTGCACCACCGGGATGCCGAGCGCCTGCAGATGCGGCGCCGGTCCGATGCCCGAGACCTGCAGGATGTGCGGCGAGTTGATGGTGCCGCCGGCGACGATCACCTCGCGGTTCGCGCGCGCTTCGGTGAGGTTGCCGCCGCGGCGGAAGCTCGCGCCGACGCAGCGCTTGCCCTCGAACAACAGCTTGCCGCCCTGCGCCTCGGTCACGACCTCGAGGTTGGGCCGCCGCCGCGCCTCGCGCAAAAAGGTTTGCGCCGTGGAGCCGCGCAAGCGGCCACGCCGGGTCATCTGCGAGTAGCCGACGCCTTCGCGTTGCTTGCCGTTGAGGTCGGGGTTGAACGGGAAGCCGGCCTGCTGTGCCGCTTCGACGAAGCGATGGGTGAGCGGCAGGATGGTGCGGTAGTCCTCGACCTTCAGCGGACCGCCTTGGCCGCGCACCTCGGGGTCGCCCTTCTGGACGTAGTGCTCGGATTTCTTGAAGTAGGGCAGCACGTCGTCCCAGCTCCAGCCGCGGCAGCCCATCTGCGCCCAGCCGTCGAAATCGGCCGGCGCGCCGCGCACGTAGAGCATGCCGTTGATCGAGCTCGAGCCGCCCAGCACGCGGCCGCGCGGCCATTCCAGCCGTCGCTCGCCCGAGCCCTTCTCGGGCTCGGTGGTGTAGTTCCAGTTGACCACCGGATGGCGGAGCAGCGAGCGCATGCCGGCCGGGATGTGGATCATCGGATGCCGGTCGGCCGGTCCCGCCTCGAGCAGGATCACCGACGCGCCCGACTCCGACAGCCGGGCCGCAACCACGCAGCCCGCCGAGCCCGCGCCGACGACGACATAGTCCGCCCTCATGCCGTTTTCTCCCGGTAGCGCTCTTCTTTCGACGAACGATAGCCGCCCTCGCGCGCGGCGCGAAGGGCGACACGAGAGCGGCATTCGTCACACGGAACGCCATTCGTCATCCCGAGCGGAGCGAAGCGAAGTCGAGGGACCTTTCTTGTCGATGCGTAACAAGGTCGACAAAAATAGATCCCTCCGCTTCGCGCCTTCGGCGCTCCGGTCGGGACGACGGTGAGGGTCGCATTTAGCCGACCCTCACGGCTGCAACATCATCGCGATCCCCTCGGCGAGCTCGGCGATCGCGTCGCTTTCGGCCGCCACCAGCCCCGCGATGTCGGGTGTCGGCGGCGCCTTGGTGATGGCGAAGTTCCTGGCCGCGCTGCGCTTGGGCCGGTTGAACTCGATCGCGACCTGGGCCAGCAGGTGCAAGGTGCCGGATCTGTCGGCGTCGAGCCGCTGGATGTTGACGGCGACGATGGCGTTGGCGTCGGCGTTGATGGCGCCGCTTTCGGCGTAGACGCGGCTCTGCGGCAGCCGCTGCGACAGCTCCAGCACCAGCACGCGGGCCAGCATGCCGCTGAGCTGCTCGCCCCACCAGTCGTTGGCCATGACGTCGAGCCGGTAGCCCTCGGAGGAGCGCACGATCTCGCGCCGGTCGAGGTAGCTCGCGAGCCCGATGTCCTTCACCATCACGACCTTGGGGCCGCCGCCAGCGGCGGCGCCGGGCACGACGCGCAGCGCGTAGTAGCGCGGGTCGGGCGAGCTGCAGGCCATCGCGGCGGCGAGCGGCAGGGCGAGGACAAAGAGGCCCCGTCGGCGCAGCATCATCGTGTCATTCCGTGCCGGAGTTGGTGCGGCCGCGGATCAGCGCCTCGGGATGCCGCGACAAGAGGTCGGTGAGCGCCTTCAGCGAGCGCACCATGTCTGTGACCTGCGGCAGCATGCGATCGACGTCGCGCCGGAAGCGGGAATCGTCGCCGTAGCCGGCGTTGAAGGAGAGCATCATCTTGTTGGCGCTGGTGAGCGCGGCCTGCAGCTGGGCGGCGATCGCCGGCAGGCGCTTCAGCGCCGGCGCGCCCTCGGTGTCGAGCTTGTGCATGAAGTCCTGGACGTCGCCCAACGCCTTCTGCAGCGACGCCAGCGTCGCCTTGAGCTGTGGCCCGTTGAGGGTGTCGTCGAGGCCGGCGGCGGCGCCTGCCAGGCTCTTGCCGATCTTGTCGAAGTCGATCCGGTTGAGCTTGGCCATCAGTTCGCTGGCCGAGCGCGTCAGGCTGTCGAAGCCGCCCGTCTGGGAGGTCGGCACAACGTACAGGTCGCCCTCGCGCCGCAGGGTGGCGGGTTCTGCGTCGGGCACCATCTCCAGCGCGATGATCTTGCCGGGCGAGATCAGGCTTGGCGCCTGCAGGGTGGCGCGCAGGCCGCGGCGCACCATCTCGGCAGCGACGAAGCCGGGCGGCAGGCCTTGGGCCGCCGCGATGCCGGTGACCCGCTCGGCATCGACCTGGTAGTGAACCGGCGCCACGATGCGGTCGGTCTCCTTGTCGTACATCAGGCTGACCTCGGTGACCTCGCCGATGCGCAGGCCGTAGAGCGTCACCTCGGCGCCCGCCGAGAGGCCGGCCACGGAGCCCGGGAAGTAGGACAGCAGCTGCAGCCTGCGGCTGAACCCTGCAGTCTTGGCGGCATCGAAGCTCGTATAGAGATTGAAGGTCTCGTCTTGGGTTGCGGCCGGCTGCTTGCTGTCGCGGGGGGTGTCGAAGGCGATGCCGCCCAGCAGGAGCGCGCGCAGCGATTCCATCTGGACCGAAACGCCGCCGTCGCCCAGCTTCACGGAAACCCCCGACGCATTCCAGAACAACGAGTCCTGCCGCACGTACTGGTCGAACGGCGAATGCACGAAGGCGTGCACCGTCACCTTCTCGGCAAGGTCGCCGAGGTCCCAGCCCAGGACGGTGCCGACCTCGATGTCGCGGAAGAAGATCGGCGAGCCGATGCTGATCGAGCCCAGGCGCTTGGTCTCGAGCTTGAACGTCGTGCCCTTGGCGCCGGCCTGCAGGATCGGCGGCTGCTCCTGCCCGATGAAATGCCGTTTGGCCTTGCCCGAGCCGTCGCTTTTCGGCCGCAACGCGATGTACGAGCCGGAGAACAGCGTATCGAGACCGGAGAAGCTGCCGGCAAAGAGCTGCGGCTTGACCACCCAGAATTCGGTCGTGTCCTTGAGGAGCGGCTCGGCCTCGCGCGTCGTGTCGATGCGGACCACGACGTTCTCGAGGTCGGGCGCGACGGCGATGCCGCTCACCGTGCCCATCACGACGTTCCTGTACTTGAGCTGCGACTGGCCGGCCGTCAGCCCGGCCGCGGTGTCGAAGGTGACGGTGATCGTCGGGCCGCGCTTGGAGAAGGTGTCCCAGGCGAGCCACGCTGCGATCAACCCGGTCAACAGCGGCACGATCCAGACCAGCGGGATGCGCCGGCGACGTTTGACCGTCGCCGCCGGAAGCTCCGGCTGTTGGTCGGCCACGGTCATGGACAGCCTGCCAAGCCCGGGCTTGGACGCATCTTGCCCACCGGCACGATGGTCGCGGCTTTACCCATTCCCGGCTCACCCTTCGTGATGTGCAACGCGGGTAAACAAATCGCACAAATGACGCGGAGAAAAAAGCCGGATCGCTCCCCACGAAGGGCAAACAAAAAGCCGCCCGAGGGGGCGGCCGATGGCGGTTCGATGGTGACGACGGTGGCTGCTACTGGATGACGATCTCGACGCGGCGGTTCTGCGGCTCGCGGACGCCGTCGCCGGTCGGAACCAGCAGGCCCTTCTCGCCCATGCCGATGACGGTGATCGCCTGCGCCGGCACGCCGTCGCGGACCAGGGCGTCCTTGACCGCATTG
>JAFAKN010000044.1 GCA_019235415.1 Alphaproteobacteria bacterium | reverse complement strand
AGGCGCTGCTGCGGTCGGAGATCGCGCGATGGACACCGATCGTCGCGCGCCTGAACCTCAAACCCAGCTGAAAGGTCCCGAACGTGGGCGCTGAGATCGAGAAGCTTGCGCAGTTCATGGCGCGTACGGGATGGGACGACATGCCGGCGGCGGTGCACCGCCGCGCCAAGCTCGTCCTGCTGGACACGATCGGCGTGACGCTGGCCGGCGCGGCTCGGCCCGAGATGATCGGGCTGCGGGAGCGGCTGCTGGCGGGCGCGGGTCGTGGCGCCACGATCCTCGCGGCCGGATTGCCGCAGGCCGATATCCGCACCGCGGCGCTGCTCAACGGCATCGCGGCGCGGTCGGTGGAACTGTGCGAGGGCGTGCGCGGCCTTCAGCCGGCGCCGCACATCCTGCCGGGGGTCCTGGCAATCGCCGAGCAGCGGGCCTTGGATGGACGCGCCATGCTGGGCGCCTTCGTCCTGGGCTACGAAGCGGCGGGACGGCTGAACCGTTGGTACACGCAGCGCGTCGTCTCGCATCCCAATGGGCAGCTCTCGCTGCTCGCGGCGGCAGCGGCCGGCGCACGGCTCCATGGGCTGGACGGCCCGGGTATCAGCCTGGCGATGCGAATCGCAACCAGCATGCTGATGACGCCGAGCTACAACAACACCGTCGCGGGCGGCACGACGTTGAACCTGCCGGCGGGCCTGGGGGCGATGGCGGCGACGCTGGCGCCGGAGATGGCGGCGGCCGGCTACACCGCCCGGGACGATGCGATCGAGGAGGCGCCCAGCATCATGGTGGCGGCCGAGGCCGCGCCTGAGACTGCGACCGGCGATAGCGGGCGCTGGGAGATTCTGGAGAACTATTTCCGCGTCTACGCCTGCTGCAATCCGATCCACGCAGCGCTGGACAGCTTGGCCGAGACCCTGGCCGCGCTGAAGCCGAAGCCGGAGGAGGTCGCGGAGGTCGACGTGCAGACTTTTGCCTTCGCCTCCGGCATGCGCAATTCGGCACCGCCCAACTACTTCGCGTCGAAATATTCGCTGCCGCATGCGGCGGCGGTGCTGATCACCCGCGGCGGCCTTGGCTTTGCCGAGATCGACGACAGCGCGCTCGAGGATCCGGTCATCGCCAGGCTGCGGCCGCTGGTGCGGATCGCAGAGGATCCGGCGATGACGGCGCGCAGTACAGCGGCGATAAGGCCCGCCCGGGTCACGCTGACCTTGAAGGACGGGCGCAGCGCGACGGCGGCGCGGGAGGCTTCCGTCCGGGACACGCTGAAGGCGGATCCCGAGCCGCAGGTTCGCGCGAAGTTTCGCGAGCTGATGGCGCCGCACCTGGCGCCCGCGGGGATCGACGCGATCGAAGCGGCAGTGGATCGCTGCGAAGAATGGCAGAGCATGGGCGAGCTGATCGAGCCGTTGCGGCAGTACGCGATATGACCTGCTTGCCGTCCGAAATTTCTCAAATGCGATTGCCCAAGACCGTCAAGGAGCTGCCATGCGACTCGGCATCGTTGCCATACCCACCGCCCATGAAGGCGGCGGACTCTTCGAGCGCGCCATCGGCTTCGCGGTGCGTGTCGAAGCGCTGGGCTTCGCAGGGTTATGGACCACGGATGCCTTCGCCCGCGGCAGCGCCTCGCTCGATCCGTTGCTCTTTCTCAGCGCGCTCTGCCAGACGACCGAGCGCATCGAGCTGGGCACCTGCGTGACCCAGGTCCCGCTACGCCATCCGGTCGAGCTGGCACATCGCGCCCAGACCCTCAACCTGTTGTCGCGCGGTCGCTTCCGCTTCGGCGTCGGCAGTGGATCGACCAGACACGATTTCGACGCCGTGCAGGTCGACTATGAGCGCCGCTTCAGGTTGCTAACGGAGTACCTTGCGGTGATGCGCAAGGTATGGGCGGGTGAGCCGGTCTACGGACCGGCCCTTTCCGTATGGCCCGGCACGGAAGGCGGGCCCCCGGTTTATCTCGGCGCCTGGCGAAGCCCGCGCTGGATCAATCTCGCGGCAAAGCACTGCCAAGGCTGGATCGCGTCAGCGATATACGCGTCCCTGGACGATCTACCGGTCGGCCTGGACATGTTCCGCAAAGCCGGGGGCAAGCGTGCCATCCTCGCCAACGTCTTCACTGACTTGCGCCCTGAGCCCCCAGAGCATCCGCTGATCGCACGCGCAAAGACGGCACTCGTCTGCGGCAAGTCCGAGGCCCGCGACCGCCTGCGCCGCATTGCCGACCTCGGCTTCGACGACGCGCTGCTGGTCGTGCCCTTCGGCGTGCCGGAAATGCTGGATGAAGTCCGCGAGCTGCTGCCTTAAGCATGATTCATAGAGCCGCGCGCCCGTCGCGACCCGGGGTGGGAAACAGGAGGTGCCGATGCAGACCATGATCGAAGACCACCGGCTGCCGGCCGACATCGATGCCCAGCCGGTGGTGCAGGCGGCCGCCGCGCTCAAGCCGAAACTGCGGCACTACCAGGACGAGATCGAGCGCGAGCAGCGGCTGTCGCCCGAGCTGGTCGAGCAGATGCATGCGGCGGGCTTCTACCGCCTCGTGCTGCCGAGGTCGCTCGGCGGCCTGCAGGCCGATCCGCTGACCTACATCCGTGTCATCGAGCTCCTGGCCGAAGGCGTGGGCTCGGTCGGCTGGAACGTCGCCAACAACGGCGTCGGCCAGCTGGTCACGCTCGGCCTGCCGGACGACGGCGTGCAGGAGATCTATCCCAAGGGCCATCGTACGGTGATTGCCGGCACCGCGGTGCAGGGCGGCGGCCAGGCGGTGCCGGTCGAGGGCGGCTATCGCGTCAACGGGCGCTGGACCTTCGGCAGCGGCTGCCATGAAGCCGCCTGGATGCTCGGCAGCTTCCAGATTCTCGACGACGGCGAGCCGCGCCGCCGCGACGACGGCGGCATGTTCTGGCGCGGCCTGTTCCCGCGCGCCGAGGTCGAGGTCAT
>JAFAKN010000048.1 GCA_019235415.1 Alphaproteobacteria bacterium | reverse complement strand
TTCGGCCGGCTCGACTGCCTGATCAACAACGCCGGCATGGGCTCCAAGCGCGTCACCATCGCCGAAGCCGATCTCGACGACTTCGACGCGACCATCGCCGTGCACCTGCGCGGCGTGCTGGCCGGCATGAAGCATGCGGTGCCGGTGATGGCGGCTCAGGGTTCGGGCAGCATCATCACCGTGGCCAGCGTCAACGGCGTTCGCGCCGGCCTGGGCGGCAACGCCTATTCGATGGCCAAGGCGGCATCCATCCATTTGACGCGCTGCGCGGCGGTGGAGCTGGGCGAGATGGGCATTCGGGTGAACACCGTCTCGCCCGGCCCGATCGCCACCGGCATCTTCGGCAAGGGCGTCGGTCTCGACCCGAACGAGGCCGACGACCATCCCGAGCTTGCGGAGGCGGCGATTGGCGCGATCGTGTCGCGCTGGCAGTCGCTGCCGCGTGTCGGTCGGGCCGAGGACATCGCCCAGGCCGCTCTGTACCTTGCGAGCGACGCCGCGCGCCTGGTGACGGGGCACAACCTGGTCGTCGACGGCGGTCTCACCGCCGGCTGGCCTGCCGCCGTCGCGCGCGACGACATCGCGCTTTTTCGCAGCACGTTCCAGGCGAAGCGATCGGCGGCCGCGGAGTAGCCGTATGTCATCCCGAGCGTCTGCCCCCTGTCATCCCGAGCGAAGCGAGGGATCCTTAATCAAGGCCACACGAAGGAAGGATCCCTCGCTCCGCTCGGGATGACGGAAAGGCTGCGCTCGGGATGACAACGGGGGCGCTCGCGACGAGAGGGGCGCTCACACCCCGATCGTCGTCAGGTCCTGGAACCAGTGCTGCGCCTGGACGTACGACTTGATCTTGGGCGAGAGCGCGTGCGGATTGGTGTCGTGCACCACCCAGATCAGCACGGCGTCGTCGACGATCTTCTCGTGCACCCGGGCCATCAGCGCGTCCTGCTTGGCCGAGTCGAACGTGTTCAGCGCTTCGTCGATCAGCTTGTCGACCTCGGGATTTGCGTAGTAGCTCCAGTTGACGCCCACCGGCGCGCCCTGGTTGGACGCGAAGAACCGCGTGATGGCGTAGACCGGATCGGACGTCACGTAGGCGATGTTGTTGGCCGTGACGTCCTTGTTCATGTCGGCCTTGGCGCCGGCGCGCCATGCCGTGTACAGCGCCTCGAGCTCGACGACCTTGAATTCGAGCTCGATGAAGACCTCCTTGAACATCTCCTGGATGGCCTCGTTCATGGGCAGCGACAGCATCTGGCCGGTGCCGCCCGAGGCCACCACGAACTTGGTCTTGAGCGGCTGGCTCTTGCTGAAGCCCGCCTCGCTCATCAGCTTGCGTGCCTCGTCCGGCGCGTACTTCAGCACAAAGGAAGGCTTGCCGAACCACGGGCTGCTCGGATCGACCTGCCCCAGCGCCGGCTTGGCGAGGCCGCCCAAGAGCTTGACGATGGCATCGCGGTCGATCGCGAGGTTGGCCGCCTTGCGCAGCCGGATGTCTACCCACGGCGAGCCCGGCAGCAGCGAGGGATGGTAATTCCAGACGTGTGGCGTGATGTTCTGCTCGACCCGCATGCCGGCCTGTTTCAGGCGGGCCACCGCGTCTGGCGGCGGCGTCTCGATCATGTCGACCGAGTTCGACAGCAGCGCCGCGGTGCGGCTGGAATCCTCGGGCGCGCAGATCAGCACGATGCGATCGCTCTTGGCCATGCGCTTGGGGTTCCAGTAGGCGTCGTTCCTGACCAGCTCGGCGCGCTCGCGCGGCACCAGGCGCGCGAGCTTGAACGGCCCGGTGCCCGACGGCTCGGACGCGACCTTGTTCCAGTCCTTGCCCTGCTTCTCCCAGTTGGCCGGGCTGGCGACCAGGAACCATAGCATCTGATAGGGAAACAGCGCGTCGACCGCCTTGGTCTTGATCTCGACCGTCATGTCGTCGAGCTTCTTGAACGAGGCGATCGACGGCAGGCGCGGCCGCACCTGCGAGGCCTGCCGCTGGTCGAACTGCGGCGCATCCTTGTTGAACACCTTCTCGAGGTTCCAGATCACGGCGTCGGCGTCGAAGCTCGAGCCGTCATGGAACGTCACGCCGGGACGCAGCTTGAAGGTCCACAGCGTCTTGTCGCCCTCGTTGACCGTCCATTCGGTCGCGAGCCCGGGCACGAGCTTGCCCGGCCGATCGGCGACATCCATTTCCCAGGCGACCAGCGGATCGTACAGCGTGAGGCCGGTGAACTGGTAGGCGCCGGCGCCTCGGTCGGGTTGGCCCGAGGTGAGCGGAATGTCGGCCATCGAGATGCCGTAGCGCACGATCTTTTCCTCGGCGCGCGCCGGCGCGGCGAAACCCGCCGGTGCCGCGAGCGCACTGGCGCCCGCCAGCAGCGAGCGACGCGACAGGCGAGATTTCAGCATGGCGTTCTCCCGGGCGATCACAGCGAGGGACGGTGCAGGCGCCACGGCGTCGCGCGCTCGAAGGCGGCGCCGGCAGCGAACACGCTCGCTTCGTCGAACGGCCGGCCGACCAGCTGGAAGGCGAGCGGAAAGCTGTCGCTGCCGAAGCCGCAGCAGAGCGTCAGCGCCGGCTGGCCGGTGACGTTGAACGGCATGGCGAACGACGCCTTGTCGAGGAAGTGGAAGATCGGCTGCGGTTCCTTGAAGGGCTCCGGCGGTCCCCATTGGTTGGCCGCAAGGATCAGGTCGTAGCCGCGCATCGCCGCGCGGGTGTCGAGCTGCAGCTGGCGGCGAAAGCGCAGGGCCGAGACGTACTGCTCGGCCGTCAGGAAGGCGCCGAGCTGGAAGCGGCGGCGCGTCGTGTAGCCGAACGACTGCGGCGTCTCGATCACCTCCTGGCGGTGGATGGCATGCGCTTCCACCGTGATGATGACGCGGCCGCAGATGTGATAGTCCCAGAGATCGGGGAAGACGACCTCCTCGACGATCGCGCCGAGATCGCGCAGCACGCGAACCGCTTCGTCGATGCCCTTCAGCGTGTCGGGCGTCGCGTCCTCGTGCCAGCCGCGGGCGAAGGCGATGCGCATGCCCTTGATCGAGCGGTGCGAAGCAGCGCCGTAGTCGACCTTGGGCGCCTTGGCCGAGGCCTGATCGTTCGGATCGTAGCCGGCCAGCACGTCGAGCATCAGCGCGCTGTCCTCGACGGTCCAGGTCATCGGGCCGGCGGTGTCGAGGCTGAAGGCGAGCGGGAAGATGCCGCAACGGCTCACCAGCCCATAGGTCGGCTTGATGCCGGCAATGCCGCAGAAGCCGGCGGGATTGCGGATCGAGCCGCCGGTATCGGAGCCCATCGCGCCCATGCACAGCCCCGCCGCGACGGCGGCACCCGAGCCGCTCGACGAGCCGCCGGGCTGGTAAGCGGTGTTCCACGGGTTTTTGGCCGCCGGGAACGGCTGGTCGGGCGTCATCGCGCCGTTGGCGAACTCGTGCGTCGCGAGCTTGCCCAGGATGATGGCGCCGCCCGCCTTCAGCCGGCGCACGGTCTCGGCGTCGACCGACGGCACGTGGTCCTTGCGCAGGTGCGAATGGCCAGTCGTGAGCACCCCCTCGGTCTCGTAGATGTCCTTGAGCGCGATCGGGATGCCGTGCAGGGGCCCGCGGCGCACGCCGTGGCCGAGCTCGCGATCCGCCTGCGCGGCGGCCCGGCGCGCCAGGTCGGCGGTCACGGTGATGTAGCTCGCGATCTTGTGATCGACGGCCGCGATGCGGGCGAGAAAAGCCTCGGTCAGCGCCGTCGCGGTGATCTCGCGGCGGGCCAGCAGGTCGCCGGCCTGGGCGATGGTGAGCGTCGTGAGCTCGGAAGAACGCTTACTCATCGGCGCGGAACACCTGCGGCGGTTCGGCGGCCCAATCCCACTTCTTGGGGATGCGTACCATCAAACGCACCAACCCGACATAGCCCTTGTGCAGCTCCTCGATGTCCTCGGGCGTGAGCGGCAGCCCGCTGAGCGCGGCGCGTGCGCGAAACTCCTCGAGCGTTGGTGATGCGTCGTCGTCCATCTATCCTCCCTCCATTCATGTTCCTCTCCCCCGCTAGGGGGAGAGGCGAGGAGAGGGGGTTGCACGAGCCTTCGAAGCCCCCTCTCCCAACCTCTCCCCCTGGCGGGGAGAGGAAATGGGCATGCAATCGACATGCCGTCTTGGCTTGAGCCTTGCATGCGTAGCTCGGCGCCTGTCTGCCCGTGGGGCGCGCGCCCAAAACTTGGAGCTTCGGATGTTCAAGCACCTTCGCGGCGTCGCTGCCAGTCTTGCGGTTCTCGCTGCGACCGCGCTGCCTGCCTTGGCGCAGGGCACCCTGCGCATCGGCATGACGGCGGCCGACATTCCGCAGACCACCGGCCAACCCGACCAGGGCTTCGAAGGATTCCGCTTCGCGGGCTACACCATCTACGACGCGCTGGTGAACTGGGACCT
>JAFAKN010000026.1 GCA_019235415.1 Alphaproteobacteria bacterium | reverse complement strand
AGGGGGCGGAGGGGGAAGGCCACCCGCTGTCATCCCGAGCGAAGCGAGGGATGACAGCGAACCGTTCGCGGCTCTCCCCTCCGGCCCTGTGGGCCACCTCCCCCGTATGACGGGGGAGGCGAATGAATTGCGCGCTGTCATCGCCGTGACACTTTGCCGGCTCACCAAGCGGCATCGCCGAGAGGAGCACGCCAATGGCCTACGAAGAACTCACGCCGATGCTCGAGCGCATCAAGATGGTGACCGGCTTCATCGCCACGCCGAACCGCGCCGTCGAGACGGTCTTCGACCTGGAGGACAGCTATCTCGATTCGCCGCAGATGACCGCCTGCGTGGAGCGCATGAAGGCGGATCCCGAGATGGGGCGGCGCATCGCCGAGGGCTACGCCACGCCCGACTATGATCCCGACGATCTGATCAAGCTGCCGCGCGACACGCTCGGCCACGCCTATGCCAAGCTCTTGAAGACCTTCCACTATGCCGCGCACTTCTACCGCGACCGCGAGCTCAAAACCGACGCCGACTACTGCATCATGCGGATGCGCAAGACGCACGACATCCATCACGCGGTGACCGGCTTCGTGCCCAAGGGCCACGGCGAGACCGGGGTCATCGCCGTCAGCGCCTACCAGTTCGGCTATCCCGCCTACCTGCTGATCGACCTCGCCGCGATGGCCTTGAGCGTCCGTCCCGGAGGGTCTTTCCAGCAGACCTTCGACTGGATCGGGGTCGGCATGAAGTTGGGCCGCGACTGCAAGCCCCTTGCCGGCGTCAAATGGGAGGAGGGCTGGGACAAGCCGCTGGCCGTTTGGCGCGACGAGCTCGGCATCAAGGCCGTGACGTCGGGCGACGCCAGCTGGTACGAGGTGCCGGACATGTTGGCCTGATTGGAGGGGAGAGAAAGATGTCTTCCGACGTCGCTGCGATCGAGAAAGTCTTGCAGGTCTATTTCGACGGCCTCTACGAGGGCGATACCAAGAAGCTCGGCGAGGCCTTCCATCCGAGTTCGCACCTCTATGCGGCCGACGGCGAGGGCAAGGCGACCGACTGGCCGCGCGCCGACTGGTTCAAGATGGTGGAAAGCCGTCCCTCGGCCAAAGCCAAGGGCAGCGCCCGCGCCGACCGGATCGTCTCGATCGACTTTTCCGGGCCGGCGACGGCCTTCGCCAAGGTCGAATGCCAGCTGCCACCGCGCTACTTCACCGACTATCTGACCCTGCTCAAGGTCGACGGCCGCTGGCAGATCATCGCCAAGGCCTTCCACACGGTGACCAAGGACGGCTGAGCACCCCAACTGTCATCCCGAGCGAAGCGACCTTTCGAGCGGCAGCAAGGGAAAGGTCCCTCACTCCGTTCGGGATGACAGAAATGCTTGAATTATCCTTAAGCATATCTTATATTGGAGAGTGTCACCCCGAGGGACGTTCTCCATTGGCCCATCATCACTGCCTGCAAAGTTCCGGGATCGTTTCGCGTTGCGATCGAAGCGGGTTCGTCGCCAAAAAGGGCCGTCGGAAACTCCGGAAACCCCCGGAAACTCGAAAAGTGCTGTTCTGTCAGCGTCTTGGCCGACCCCACAACGGCCCCGTCGCAAATGCCGGAAACTACCGATAACTCGCGGACCCGCTCATACGGACCGCGCGCCTCGCGCGCCTCATGGAGCATGAGCGCGCAGAATGCGCGCGGTCCGGAAGAGGGGCCGCGCCCGTTCGCGTCAGTCCTTGGCGTCGGCCGCCACCTGGACCTTGATCATCTTGTCTTGCGGCGGCGCGACGGCGCCCGAGCCGGATGCGCCGCGCTTGATGTTGTCGACGTATTCCATGCCGGACACGACCCGGCCCCACACCGTGTACTGGCCGTCGAGGAAGTTGGAATCCTTGAACACGATGAAGAACTGGCTACGGGCACTGTTGGGATCGTTGGTGCGGGCCATCGAGACGGCGCCGCGGGTGTGCGGCTCCTTGGAGAACTCCGCCTTGAGCGGCTCGCCCATGCCGCCCGAGCCGGTGCCGGTGGGATCGCCGGTCTGCGCCATGAAGTCCTCGATGACGCGATGGAAGACCACCCCGTCGTACTTGCCGGCGCGCGCCAGCTCCTTGATGCGCGCCACGTGGTTGGGCGCAACCTTCGGCAGCATCTCGATGACGACCCGACCGTCCTTGAGGTCGATGTAGAGGGTGTTCTCCTTGTCCATGGCGGATGCGGCTCCTGCGAACATGAGGGAAAGGGCGACGAGCAACGGCGTCAAACGAAGACGCATCGGCGAGTCCTTCTTCTGCACCGCGCCAAGGAGCGGCGCGCGACCATAGCGGCCGAAAGCGGAAAGGCAAGCTCGCCGGGACTCATGGTGGAGCGCGGACCGGTCCGCCTCATGTGTCATCCCGAGGCCGTAGGCCTGCCTTCGCCGAAGCGAAGCCGCTTCGGCTTCGCGCAGGCAGGCCGAGGGATCCTTCCTGCTCCCGAAAGATCCCTCGCTACGCTCGGGATGACAGGAGTGGAGGGCCACGCTCCAGCATGAACAACACTACCGCTGCGACCCGCCGCCACATACCGACGGGGGGTGAAAATCCGTTACCTGCCGGGGCTATATCTGGTACTAACCGCTTTGAATTGCGGGGGATTTTGCGAACCGGAACCGTTCACGCCCGGTGCGCACGAGAGGACGGCTGCATGTTCGGCAAGCGCGGTTTGGGCATCCTTGGGGTTCTGTCGGCGGTCGCGGGGTTGGGCATCGCAAGCAGCGCGGAGGCGCAACCGGTTGTCGGTGTCCCGCACGATTGGCAGATGGGCTTTCCGCCCGCCTACACGCCGGTGATGAGCCGGGTCGAATCGCTGCACGACCTGCTGCTGGTCATCATCTCGCTGATCTCCCTGTTCGTTGCGGCGCTGCTGATCTATGCGGTGCTGCGCTTCCACGCCTCGCGCAACCCGTCGCCGACCCAGACCACGCACAACACGTTCCTGGAGATCGCCTGGACGGTCACCCCGATCCTGATCCTGGTGATCATTGCCATCCCGTCGTTCCGTCTGCTCTACTACAGCGACAAGGCGGTCGACCCGGCCTTCACGGTCAAAGTGGTCGGGCATCAGTGGTACTGGAGCTACGAGTACCCGGATCAGGGCAATTTCGTTGTCGAGAGTCGGATCCTGAGCGAGGAAGATCGTCAAAAGCTCAAGCCACAGGTGCCGCGCCTCCTGGCGGTCGGCGAGGAGATGGTGATCCCTAAGGGCACCACGATCCGGATTATCGGGACGTCGGAAGTCATTCAGGGAAGCCCCGGTTCGATGCACGGCTGGACCGTTTGGGGCTTCGGCATCAAGAAGACGGTGATCCCCGGCCGGCTCAACGAAGGTTGGATCAACGTGCCCGAGGAGGGCTACTACTTCGGGCAATGCTCGCAGATCTGCGGACAGAACCACAGCTTCATGCCGATCGGGGTCCGCGTGGTGAGCCAGGACGAATTCAACAAGTGGGTCGAGCAGAAGAAGAAGGCGGCGGGGTTGTTGCCTGACGGGCCACCCCAAGGGCCACCCAAAACCGACGTCGCTTCCGCCCATTCGCCCGCCAATCGATAAGCGCTATCTCCCGGAGAGAGACCATGGCATCCGCCCACGGCGTCGCCGCCCACGATCATCCCCACGACGACCACCATCCGACCGGTATCACGCGCTGGCTGTACAGCACGAACCACAAGGACATCGGCACGATGTACCTGGTGTTCGCGATCTTCGCGGCGCTGATCGGCGCCACCTTCTCGGTGCTGATGCGTGCTGAGCTGCTGCATCCCGGCGTGCAGATCTTCAACGGCGCGGACGGCCAGCCCGACGGCCATCTGTGGAACACCGTGGTCACCGCGCACGGCCTGATCATGGTGTTCTTCGTCGTCATGCCGGCGCTGATCGGCGGGTTCGGCAACTGGTTCGTGCCGCTGATGATCGGCGCGCCGGACATGGCCTTCCCGCGCATGAACAACATCAGCTTCTGGCTGCTGCCGCCGGCCTTCATCCTGCTGCTTCTGTCGGCCATCATCGGCGGCGGCGTCGGCACCGGGTGGACGATCTACGTGCCACTCTCGGTGCAGCAGGGCGCGGGCATGGATCTCGCGATCTTCTCCCTGCATCTCGCCGGCGCCTCGTCGATCCTGGGCGCCATCAACTTCATCACCACGATCTTCAACATGCGCGCGCCGGGCATGACCCTGCACCGCATGCCTTTGTTCGCCTGGTCGATCCTGGTGACCGCCTTCCTGCTGCTGCTGGCCCTGCCGGTGCTGGCCGGCGCCATCACCATGCTGCTGACCGATCGCAACTTCGGCACGCACTTCTTCGATCCGTCCGGCGGCGGCGACCCGACGCTCTTCCTGCACCTCTTCTGGTTCTTCGGCCATCCCGAGGTGTACATCATGATCCTGCCGGCCTTCGGCATCGTGAGCCACATCATCTCGACCTTCTCCAAGAAGCCGATCTTCGGCTATCTCGGCATGGCCTACGCGATGGTGGCGATCGGCGTCGTGGGCTTCGTCGTGTGGGCGCACCACATGTTCACCGTCGGCATGGACGTCGACACCCGCGCCTACTTCGTCGCCGCGACGATGGTAATCGCCGTCCCGACCGGCGTAAAAATCTTCTCCTGGATCGCCACCATGTGGGGCGGCTCGATCCGGCTCGAAGTGCCGATGCTGTGGGCGATCGGCTTCATCTTCCTGTTCACGGTAGGCGGCGTCACCGGGGTGGTGCTGGCCAATGCCGGTGTCGACTACTCGCTGCACAACACCTACTACGTGATCGCGCACTTCCACTACGTGCTGTCGCTCGGTGCGGTGTTCGGCATGTTCGCCGGCTTCTACTACTGGATCGGCAAGATGAGCGGCCGGCAATATCCGGAGTGGGCCGGCCAAGTCCATTTCTGGACGACGTTCCTGGGCGTGAACCTGACCTTCTTCCCGATGCATTTCAGCGGGCTGGCCGGCATGCCGCGCCACTATGTCGATTATCCCGACGCGTTTGCGCACTGGAACTACATCTCGTCGATGGGAGCCTTCATCTCGTTCGCTTCCACCATCTTCTGGTTGGTCTTCGTGGTGTTCGGCACGCTGCTGTACGGCCGCCGCGTCGGCGCCAACTACTGGGGCGAGGGCGCCACGACCTTGGAATGGACAGTGGCCTCGCCGCCGCCCTTCCACACCTTCGAGGAACTGCCGCACATCGCGCCCGCGGCGCACCACTAAAGCAGGAGCGAAAGGCGCCACACGGCGCCTTCGCCTTGAAGAGAGCATGAGCGACACGGCACAGACATTCGACAGATCCTACGCGGCGGCGCCCGCCCGCGTGCGGGACTACTTCGACCTGCTGAAGCCGCGCGTCATGTCGCTGGTGGTCTTCACCGGCCTGGTCGGCGTGGTGATAGCGCCCGGCCATCTGCATCCGTTCACCGCGGCGCTGGCGGTGCTGGCGATCGCGCTCGGATCTGGCGCAGCCGGCGCCATAAACATGTGGTACGAGCGCGACCTCGATGCCCTGATGGCGCGCACGCGCAATCGGCCGTTGCCGGCCGGCCGCGTGGAGCCCGACGACGCGTTGGGGCTCGGCGTGCTGCTGTCGATCTTCTCGATCACCCTGATGGCCGTGGCGACCAACTTCGTGGCGGCGGCGCTGCTCGCCGCGGCAATCCTGTTCTACGTGTTCGTCTACACCATCTGGCTGAAGCGCCGCACGCCGCAGAACATCGTCATCGGCGGCGCCGCCGGCGCGTTCCCGCCGATGATCGGCTGGGCTGCCGTTACGGGCGACGTCTCCGCCGCGGGGCTGGCGTTGTTTCTGCTGATCTTCCTGTGGACGCCGCCGCACTTCTGGGCGCTGTCGCTCTACCGCAGCGACGACTACCGCCGCGCTGGAGTGCCGATGCTGCCGGTCGTCGCCGGCGCGCGCGAGACCAAGCGCCAGATGCTGCTCTACACGCTGCTGCTGCTGCCGGTGGCGCTGGCGCCGACCTTGCTGGGCAGCGTCGGCTGGCTGTACGGGGCGGTGGCGCTGCTGCTCGGCCTCGCCTTTGTCGCCCACGCGCTCGCCGTGGCGCGCGCGGCCGACGGCAGGCTCGGCCATCCGCCGGCCAAGCGGATGTTCCGCTTCTCTCTCGTCTACCTTGCGATCCTGTTCGCGGCGCTGCCGGTCGACCGGTGGCTTCTGGGATGAGCCTGATGGTTGAGGAGCGCCGCCCCGGCGACAGCGACATGCACCGCCGCCAGCGGAGCAAGAACCTCGTCGTGGCGGGCTTCCTGCTGGCGCTGGTCGTGATCTTCTTCGTCCTCTCGCTGGTGCGCATGGGAGGGCAGGGATGAGGGCCTTCGATCGCAACGCCCGCATCGCCTGGAGCCTGGTCGCCGTCGTCGGCGGCATGCTGGCGCTCGCCTACGCCGCGGTGCCCCTCTACGAGATCTTCTGCAAGGCCACCGGCTTTGCCGGTACGCCCCAGATTGTGGCGCAGGACAGCGAGCGTCCGATCCTCGAACGGACAGTCACGGTGCGGTTCGATTCCAATATCGAGAGTGGCCTGCCGTGGCGCTTCCAGCCGGTCGAGCGCGAAGTCAGGGTGAAGCTCGGCGAGGAGAAGCTGGTGTTCTTTCGCGCCACCAACCTCTCGCAGCAACCGATCGTCGGCACCGCGACCTACAACGTGACGCCTGAGACCGCTGGTCCGTGGTTCGACAAGGTCCAGTGCTTCTGCTTCACCGAACAGCTCCTGAAGCCCGGCCAGTCGGTCGACATGCCCGTGGTCTTCTTCGTCGATCCTGCGATGGACAAGGATCGGCGTTACGACAACATCCGCACCATCACGCTCTCGTACACCTTCTTCGAGGCCAAGACGGCGCGGGCCAAGACATTGCTCGGCGGCACGCCCGCCAACGGATCCGGAAAGGGTGGATGAACATGGCCGAAGCGGGGCATACGCAAAAGCATCCCTATCACCTGGTCGATCCCAGTCCGTGGCCGGCCATCGGCGCGACGGGCGCTTTGCTGCTGGCGCTCGGCGCCGCGCTCGGCATGCATCCCGACCTGTTCGGCACCGGCCTCGTTGAACGCATCGTCAAGGACGTCGAATGGTGGGTGATCGCCCCGGGCCTGCTGATCATCCTGGCCGTGATGTTCTGGTGGTGGAGCGACGTCATCGCCGAGTCACGCAAGTACCACACCGCCGTCGTGCAGCTCGGCCTGCGCTACGGCATGATCCTGTTCATCGCCTCGGAGGTGCTGTTCTTCGCCGCCTTCTTCTGGGCGTTCTTCGACTCGTCGCTGTTCCCGGGGGCGGAAAACATGCCGACGCGCACCGAGGCGACCGGCGGCGTCTGGCCGCCCAAGGGCATCCACGTCATCGCGCCCTTCGACCTGCCGTTCATGAACACGCTGATCCTGCTGCTTTCGGGCACCACGGTCACGTGGGCGCACCACGCCATCCTCGAGGGCAACAAGCGCGACGCGGTGCGCGGGCTGCTGCTGACGGTGATCCTCGGCCTCTGCTTCACTGGCATCCAGATCTACGAGTACTCCAACGCGCCGTTCAGCTTCCGCGAGAACATCTACTCGTCGACCTTCTTCATGGCGACCGGCTTCCACGGCTTCCATGTGATGGTCGGCACCACCTTCCTGGTCGTCTGCCTGTTCCGCGCCATGGCCGGCCAGTTCAAGCCCAACCAGCACTTCGGCTTCGAGGCGGCCGCCTGGTACTGGCACTTCGTCGACGTGGTCTGGCTGTTCCTGTTCTTCTGCATCTACTGGTGGGGCTCCGGCAAGGCCCCCATCGCGATGCACTGACTGGTTGAGCTCCACTCTCAGGTTCCTCTCCCGCGCTAGGGGGAGAGGCGAGGAGAGGGGGCTTCGAAAGCGCGTGCAACCCCCTCTCCCAACCTCTCCCCCTGGCGGGGGAGAGGAACTCTCGAGTCGGAGTCCGTAATGTCCGACTGGCCGCGCCAATCCCCGCTCGACATCGCGCTGCGCGGCGCCTGCCCGCGCTGCGGCCGCGGCCGGCTGTTCAGGGGCGTGCTGGGCGTGGTCGAACGCTGTCCGGTGTGCGGGCTCGACCTGCGCGGCAACGACGCCGGCGATGGTCCGGCGGTGCTGGTGATCCTGGGGCTGGGCGCCATCATGATGATCGGCGTGTTCTGGGTGGAGTTCCGCTTCGAGCCGCCGTGGTGGGTCCACGTGCTGCTGTGGGGGCCGATCACGGTCGGCCTCGCCGTCTGGCTGCTGCGCGTGCTGAAAGCTTGGCTGGTGATGCAGCAGTACACGCATCGCTCGACCGGCCTCGATGGTGCCCACGACCTATGATCCGGCTGCGGCCCCTCTTCTGGCCGACGCTCATCTCGCTGCCCGTCCTGGTCGTCGCACTCGGGCTCGGCATCTGGCAGATGGAGCGCCGCGAATGGAAGCGCGACATCCTCGACCGCATCGCCGTCAACCAGGCGGCGGCGCCGCTCGGCCTCGATGAGCTGCTGCGCGACGACCCGCTCCGCCACGAATACGGACGCGTGACGCTCGCCGGCCGCTTCCTGAACGACAAGGAGTTCTATCTCGCCGCGCGCAGCCTGCGGAACACCGTCGGCCTGCAGGTGGTGACGCCGGTGCGCACCGAGGACGGCCGCCTGGTGCTGTTCGACCGCGGCTGGGTGCCCCAGGAGAAGAAGGACCCGGCCAAGCGCGCCGAAGGGCAGCTCGGCGGCACGGTGAAGCTCACCGGCATCGTGCGCCGCACCCAGGAGCAGCGGCAGTTCGCGCCCGACAACGTGCCCGAGCGCAATGTCTGGTTTCATGTCGACGTGCCGCTGATGCGCCACATGGCCGGTGGTACCCCCGATCCCAAGCTCGACACCTTCTTCCTCGAAGCCGACGCCACGGCCAACCCCGGCGGCTATCCGATCGGCGGGCAGACGCGGCTCGACATCCCCAACGACCATCTGCAGTACGCCGTCACGTGGTTCCTTATCGCGGCCGCGCTGATCGGCGTCTATCTCGCCTACCACTGGGAGAACGGACGCCTCGCGATCGGCGGTCGCACCAAGGTCATGACATGATAGCCAACGATCCTTATGCCGAGCTCGAACGCCGCTTCGCTCGATTGAGCGCCGTCCATCGCGCCAGCGCGATCCTCAACTGGGATCGCTCGACCATGATGCCGGACGGGGCGAGCGACGATCGCGCCGACCAGCTGGCGACGCTGGGCGTGATCGCGCACGGCATGATCTCAGGGCCGGACATGCCCGAGCTGCTGCAGCGTGCGGCCGAGACCCGCGACCTCGATCCCTGGCGCGCCGCGAACGTACGCGAGATGCGCCGCAGATGGGTGCACGAGAGCGCCTTGCCGGCCGATCTCGTCGAGGCCCGCACGCGCGCCACCGCCGCCTGCGAAATGGTTTGGCGCGGGGCGCGCAAGAACGCCGATTTCAAGTCGCTGATCCCCACGCTCGGCGAAGTGCTCACCGTCATGCGCCGCGTCGGCGAAGCCAAGGCCGCCGCATTGGGCACGTCGCTCTACGACGCGCTGCTCGACGAGTTCGAGCCGGACGGCCGGGCGGAGCGCATCGACACGCTGTTCGCCGAGCTTTCGGACTTCCTTCCCGATCTCTTGAACCGCGTCCTCGAGGAGCAGCGGCGCGAGCCGCCGCCTCTGCCGCTCGACGGCCCATTCCCGGTCGAGGCCCAGAGACGCCTTGGTGAGGCGCTGATCCGCCTGATCGGCTTCGACTTCCATCACGGCCGCCTCGACGTTTCGGCCCACCGGTTCACTGGCGGCACGCCCGACGATGTGCGCATCACCACGCGCTACGACGAGGCCGACTTCGCCCGCGCGCTGATGGGCGTGCTGCACGAGACCGGCCACGGGCTTTACGAGGCGGGCTTGCCGCGCGACTGGCGGCGCCAGCCGGTCGGCCAGGCGCGGGGCATGGTGCTGCACGAAAGCCAGTCTCTGCTCATGGAGATGCAGGCATGCCGCAGCGAGGCCTTCATCGCCTTCGCGGCACCCCGCATGCGGGAAGCCTTCGGACGGAGCGGTCCGGCCTGGACCGCAGACAACATCCACCGGCTCTACACGCGCGTTGCGCGGGGCTTCATCCGCGTCGATGCCGACGAGGTGACCTATCCGTTGCATGTCATGCTGCGCTATCGGCTGGAGCGCGCCATGCTCGCGGGCGACCTGCCGCTCGCCGACCTGCCCGCGGCATGGAACGAAGGCATGCGTGCGCTTCTGGGCATCACGCCGCCGGACGATGCGCTCGGTTGCCTGCAGGACATCCATTGGCCGGACGGCGGATGGGGCTATTTTCCGACCTACACTTTGGGTGCGCTGGCTGCGGCGCAGCTCTTCGCCGCCGTGCGCAAAACCCATCCGGATCTCCTGGCGGCCATCAGCCGGGGTGATTTTTCCATCCTTCTCAACTGGTTGCGTGCGAGCGTGCACGGCAAGGGATCGCTCTTGTCGACCGACCAGGTGCTCGAACAGGCGACCGGCTCGGGGCTGGGGACCGCCGCGTTCAAGGCCCATCTGGAAAGCCGCTATCTCTCGGCGTAAGAGGAACCATGCTCGAGCTCCGCCCCAACTGCGAATGCTGCGACAAGGACCTGCCCAACGGCGCGCCCGATGCGTTGATCTGCACCTTCGAGTGCACCTTCTGCGCCGATTGCGCGCGCCTCAGGCTGGGTGGCGCTTGCCCCAATTGCGGCGGCGATCTCGTGAAGCGGCCGACGCGGCCGGAGCGCGCGCTGGCCAAGTTCCCGGCCTCGACCAAGCGGGTGCGCAAGGATCACGAAGCCTGCCGGCAAGTGGCCTGACCGTGAGCGTTGCCCCTTGCATCGAATTTCCTCCCCTTCGCGGAGTCCGCGAAGGGGAGGTGTCCGCGCAGCGGACGGTGGGGTCATGGCGACGTCGGTCACGCATGACCCCTCCGGCCCTTCGGGCCACCTCCCCTTCGCAGGATCCGCGAAGGGGAGGGAGTCCGTAGCAGCGTCGATGCGCTACGTCAGCACCCGCCAGGGCTCGCAGGGAGACCCTGGCTCGCTCGGCTTCGAGGAGATCCTGCTCGCCGGTCTCGCGCGCGACGGCGGTCTCTATCTGCCCAGCGAATGGCCGCAGCTTTCCAAGCGCGAGATCGCCGAGCTGCGCGATCTCGGCTACACGGAACTGGCCTTCCGCATCATGTGGCCGTTCGTCGAGGGCGCCTTCGACGAGGCGACGTTCCGGCGTTTGATCGTCGAGGCCTACGCGTCGTTCGAAACAGCGGAAGTCGCGCCCTTGAAGCCGCTCGGCGAAGCAACGCCGACGAACGGCGGCCTGCACCTGCTCGAGCTGTTTCATGGCCCCACGCTCGCCTTCAAGGACATCGCGCTGCAACTGCTCGGTCGCCTGCTCGACCAAGCGTTACACGCCAGGCGCCAGCACGCGACCATCGTCGGCGCCACGTCGGGCGACACCGGCTCGGCGGCGATCGAGGCGGTGCGCGATCGCAAGACGATCGACATCTTCATGTTGCATCCGCAGGGCCGCGTCAGCGAGGTGCAGCGCCGCCAGATGACCACGGTGATGGCGCCCAACGTGCACAACATCGCCGTCACCGGCACCTTCGACGACTGCCAGGACCTCGCCAAGGCCTGCTTCAACGACCTTGCCTTCCGCGACCGTCATGCGCTGACCGCGGTCAACTCGATCAACTTCGCCCGCGTGATGGCCCAGATCGTGTACTACTTCTGGGCGGCCCTGAAGCTCGGCGCCCCCGAAGGTCCGGTCGCCTTCACCGTGCCGACCGGCAATTTCGGCAACGTCTATGCCGGCTACGCGGCTCTGCGCATGGGCCTGCCGGTGCACCACTTCGTGGTCGCTTCCAACAGCAACGATATCCTGGCCCGCTTCTTCGACACCGGCAGGATGAGCATCGCCGACGTCGTGCCGACGCTCAGCCCCAGCATGGACATCCAGATCTCGAGCAATTTCGAGCGGCTGCTGTTCGATCTCTACGATCGCAATGGCAAGGCGCTGGCCGATGCGATGGCGGAGTTCCGTCGCACCGGCCTGCTCGAGATCGGCGGCAATGCCCACGCCGCCGTCGGCGCGCTGTTCGATGCCGGCCGTGTCGACGACGAGGAAACGGTCGCCGCCATTGCCGACTGCCGCCGCCGCTTCGGCGAGACGCTCGATCCGCACACGGCCGTGGGCTACGCCGTCGCGCAACGGCATCGGCGCGAGGCGTCCGTGCCGATGGTCGTGCTGGCGACCGCGCATCCGGCGAAGTTCCCCGACGCCGTGGCGTGTGCGACGGGAGAGCGGCCGCGCCTGCCGGAGCGACTCGCCGACCTGATGAACCGCGCCGAGCGCCTCGAGGGGCTGCCCAACGACCTCGGTGCCCTGGAAGCGCTGATCGACGAGCGCATGACCCTGGCGCGGCCGGCCGCGCCCCTTCGTGCAAAGGTACCGCTATGAGCGTTGTCAAAGTCACCACCCTGGCCAACGGGCTCAGGGTTGCGGTCGACGAGATGCCCGAGGTCGAATCGGCGTCGCTCGGCATCTGGGTCGCCTGCGGCACGCGGCACGAATCGGCCGAGCTCAACGGCATGGCGCACATGCTGGAGCACATGGCCTTCAAGGGCACGCGCACGCGCTCGGCGCGGGCCATCGCCGAGGAGATCGAGAATGTCGGCGGCAGCCTCAACGCCTATACCGGCCGCGAGATCACCGCCTACCACGCGTCGGTCCTCAAGGAGGATGTCGGGCTGGCGATCGAGCTCATCTCCGACATCCTGCGCAACTCGGTGTTCGATCCCGACGAGCTGCAGCGCGAGCGCGGCGTGATCCTGCAGGAGATCGGCCAGGCGCTCGACACGCCCGACGACCTGATCTTCGACCAATTCCAGGAGACCGCGCTGCCCGGCCAGCCGCTCGGCCGGCCGGTGCTCGGCACGGCTCAGTCGGTCGAGGCGATCGGCCGCGACGATCTCTTCTCCTACCTCGCGCGGCACTATACGGCATCCAACATGGTTCTGGCGGCGGCCGGTCGGGTCGAACACGACGCGATCGTTGGCTTGGCCGACAAGCACTTCGGCAGCGTGCCGCGCACGCCGGCCAATGCCGAGCCGCCGGCGCCGCTCTGCTATGTCGGCGGCGATGGCCGCGAGGCGCGCATGCTGGAGCAGGCACATCTGGTGCTGGGTTGCGAGGGCATCGGCTATCGCGACCGCGACTATTTTGCGCTCGCGGTCTACTCGACCCTGTTCGGCGGCGGCATGTCGTCCCGGCTTTTCCAGCGCATCCGAGAGGAGCGCGGCCTGGTCTACGGCATCCATTGCTTCAACGCCGCCTATGCCGACGGTGGCCTGTTCGGCATATATGCCGGCACCGGCGAGGACGATATCGCCGAGTTGATCCCGGCGGTCTGCGATGAATTCTCGAGCGTCGCCGACACGCTCACCGAAGCCGAGCTGGTGCGCGCCCGCAACCAGATCAAGGCGGGCACCTTGATGGCCCTGGAATCGAGCGGCGCGCGTTGCGAGCAGGCGGCGCGGCATCTCATCATCCACGGCCGGCCGATCCCCTACGGCGAGATCGTCGCGCGCATCGAGGCGGTCGACCAGGAAGCGGTGCGCCGCGTGGCCCGGCGGCTGCTCAGGAGCAAGCTGACCTTGGCCGCACTCGGCCCGATCGACGAGCTGGAGCCGCTCGAGACCATCGCCGCCCGCCTGGCCGCCTGAGTCTTGCCGGACCGCGGGCCTCCAGGCCCGCATCTTCCGGACCGCGGGCCTCCAGGCCCGCACCTTCCGGACCGCGGGCCTCCAGGCCCGCACCTTCCGGACCGCGCGCGTCTCGCGCGCCCTCATGGTGGGCGAGCCGGAGGCTCACGGTCCATGAGACCATGAGCGGGCCTAGAGGCCCGCGCTCCGGCAAGATTACGACCGGTCGACCTTCGCGGGCGACGTGGTGTGGCTCGCCATGCTGATCAGGCCCTGCGATACCTGCGGCTTCGGCGGGTTGCGCGGCGGCACGTCGATCGCGGCGCGCTCGCAGACCGCTTTGACCTCGGCGCTGCGGCGGATCAGGTTGTAGCGCAGCGCGGTGTAGAGGTTGACCGGGAAGGGCATGTTGGCGTTGAAGTCGATGATCAGGACGACGCGCGTCTCCTCGGTCTGGTTCTTGACCCAATGCTCGCGCGTGTCGTCGAACACCAGCGGTTCGCCTTCTTCCCAGTGGAAGTGGTGGCCGCCGATCTCGATCCAGCACTTCTCCGGTTCCTTGGGCACGATCAGCGGATAGTGGAAGCGGATCACGCCTGCCGCCGAGCCGCGGTGGGGTTCGATCTCCGCTCCGCCGGCCAGGATGCTGAAGAGGGCGGTGTGCACGCCAGGAACGCGGCTGATGGCTTCGTAGGTGTCGGGAACCGCCGCAGTGTTCTGCTTGATCTCGTGACCCCAGATCTTCAGCAGGAAGGTCCGCCACGCCCGGCCGTGGACGTAGAGATCGCGCGGATGCACTTCGTGCAGCGCCGGAATCTCCTCATGGTGGCTGAGCAGGTACTGAAGGTCGGCCTTGATCTTGGCGTGGCTCTTCTTGAGCTCGGCCAGGACCGGGAAGGCTCGGAGCGCATCGTCGCCGCCCAGGGGCAGCTTGGGCATGCGCCTCAGGATCATGTCGGAAAGCCGCAGGTTCAGGTTCTCGATCGGCTCCTGCGGCACCCAAATGTGCTTGGTCAGGTAGAAGCGGCCTTTTTGTCCGACGTTCGTGTTCTCTTCCATGGGTCCTGAAGCCCTCTTGGGATTGAGGTCACACCTTCATATTACGGCTCGCCGGTTGCAAGGCCAGCCAGGTTTCGCGGGACGCGGCGGACGGTCTCAATTTCCTACGTCAAGCCTCGGAAACATGTAACAATTCCGAACCTGTATTAGTATACGCCAGATGTTCCGCTTTGCCGATGTCCCTTTGTCGCTATCGGGCATGACCCGGATACCGGGCAAGCGCGTGTTCCTGCGGGCGCCGATCATGGACGACTGGGCCGAGTGGGCAGAACTGCGGGCGCGCAGCCGGGCTTTCCTCACACCCTGGGAACCGACCTGGCCGGAGGATTCGCTGGGCCGCGACCATTTCCGCCGCCGCCTGCGGCAGCAGGCGCGCGAATGGCGCTCCGGTGAGGCCTACGGGCTGTTCATCTTCACCAACGAAGGGCGGCGGCTGGCCGGTGGCATCAACATCAGCAACGTGCGCCGCGGCGTCGCCCAGACCGCCTCGGTCGGCTACTGGATGGGCCAGCCCTATGCCGGCAAGGGGCTGATGACCGATGCGTTGCGCGCCATCCTGCCGTTCGTGTTCGACGAACTGCGGCTGCATCGCCTGGAGGCGGCCTGCCTGCCGCACAACGAGCCGTCCAAGGCCGTGCTGCTCAAGGTCGGCTTCCGCGAGGAGGGGCTCGCCCGCCAATACCTTAGGATCAACGGCCACTGGGCCGATCATCTGTTGTTCGCGCTGCTGCGCGCCGACTACGATGTGCTTCTGAGAGCGGCTCGCTGACGGGCCGCCAGGAGGCCCTGACATGCGCAATCTGACGCCGGCCAGCATCACCGATGCGTTCGCCGAGTACGCCAAGAACGCCCCCTCGGCACGCACCCGCAGCTTGCTGGTGAGCCTGGCCGGCCATCTGCACGGCTTCGTGCGCGACAACCAGGTGACCCAGGCCGAGTGGAACGCCGCCATCGACGCGCTGACCAAGGCCAAGGACTTCACCGACGACAAGCGCAACGAGTACATCCTGTTCTCCGATCTCTTGGGCGTGTCGTCGCTGGTCGACATGGTGAACGCGGCGACCACCGGCACGCCGTCCTCGGTGCTGGGGCCGTTCCACATCGAAGGCGCGCCGGAGCTGGCCAACGGCGGCGACCTGTGGCGTGGCCAGGTCGGCGAGCCGCTGGTGGTGAGCGGCAGCGTCAAGGACGACAAGGGCGCGCCGGCCAAGGGCACGGTGCTGGCGCTGTGGCAGAACGGCGGCAACGGCCTCTACTCGCAGCAGGACAAGACCGTGTCGGCGACCAACTATCACGCGCGGCTCACCGTCGCCGACGACGGCAGCTTCGCCTTCTCGACGGTGCGGCCGGTGTCCTACACGGTGCCCGACGACGGGCCGGCCGGCGACATGCTACGGGCGCTCGGGCGCGAGGCGTGGCGGCCGGCGCACCTGCACATGATCGTGCATGCACCCGGGCACAAGCCTGTGATCACCGAGTTCTTCCCCGAGGACGACAAATACCTCGACCGCGACGCGGTGTTCGGGGTGCGCGGGCCGCTGGTGCTGCCGTTCCACAAGGTGTCCGACCGGGCGGCATTGCCTAAGAATCTCGCCGTCCTCGACAAGCTGCCGCTGCCGGTCTGGACGGCGCGGATCGACTTCACCCTGCCGACGGCCTGAGGGCGAACCTCTAACGGCCGCTGCGGCGCGCCGGGCGGCCGCGCGAGCCGGAGCCCGTGCGAACGCCGCGGAACACGCGACTGTTCTGCATGCGGCCGAGATTGACGTTGGCGGTCGCCGCGACCGCCTGGCCCGGCAGCTCGAGCTCGTTGGCCTCGAGGCGGCGGATCTCGTCGCGGATGCGGGCCGCCTCCTCGAACTCGAGGTTGGCGGCCGCATCGCGCATGCGCCGCTCGAGCTCGGCGATGTGGCTGCGGAGGTTGTGGCCGACCAGGTGCACGTCGCCCGACACGCCGGTGTCGACCGTGTAGTGGTCGCGCTCGGCGGCCGACTGCAGGATCTCGGCGATGTTCTTGCGCACCGACGCCGGCGTGATTCCGTGCTCCTGGTTGTAGGCCTGCTGCTTGGTGCGCCGCCGCTCGGTCTCGGACATGGCGTACTTGATCGAATCGGTCATCTGGTCGGCGTAGAGGATCACCCGACCGTCGACGTTGCGCGCGGCGCGGCCGATCGTCTGTACGAGCGACGTGGGCGAGCGCAGGAAGCCTTCCTTGTCGGCGTCGAGGATCGCCACCAGAGCGCATTCGGGGATGTCGAGTCCCTCGCGCAACAGGTTGATGCCGACCAGCACGTCGAAGGCCCCGAGCCTGAGATCGCGGATGATCTCGATGCGCTCCAGGGTGTCGATGTCGGAGTGCAGGTAACGGCAGCGGACGCCGGCCTCGTGCATGTACTCCACGAGGTCCTCGGCCATGCGCTTGGTCAGGACCGTGACCAGCACGCGCTGGCTCTTCTTGGCGCAGTCGCGGCATTCCGCGATCAGGTCGTCGACCTGCTTCTCGACCGGCCGCACGATGACCACCGGGTCGATCAGGCCGGTCGGCCGGATCACCTGCTCGACGAACACGCCCTGCGTGCGCTCCATCTCCCATGGCCCGGGCGTGGCGCTGACGAAGATCGATTGGGGCCGCAGCGCCTCCCATTCCTCGAACTTCAGCGGCCGGTTGTCGATCGCCGACGGCAGGCGGAAGCCGAACTCGGCCAGAACGCTCTTGCGGTTGAAGTCGCCGCGGAACATGCCGCCGATCTGCGGCACCGTCACGTGGCTCTCGTCGATGATCAGGAGCGAGCTCTCGGGAAAGTACTCGAACAGGGTCGGCGGCGGCTCGCCGGGACGGCGGCCGGTGAGGTAGCGCGAGTAGTTCTCGATGCCGGCGCAGGCGCCGGTGGTCTCCAGCATCTCGATGTCGAACAGGGTGCGCTGCTCCAGCCGCTGCGCCTCCAAGAGCCGGCCGGCGCGGTTGAACTCGTCCAGCCGCTGCCTGAGGTCGGTCTTTATCTGCGTGATGGCGTGCTGCATGGTCGGTCGCGGCGTCACGTAGTGGCTGTTGGCGTAGACCACGATGTCGCCCAAGGTCGCCGTCTTCTCGCCGGTCAGCGGATCGAACTCGACGATCGATTCGACCTCGTCGCCGAACAGCTCTATGCGCCAGGCCTTGTCCTCATAGTGCGCCGGAAAGAGGTCGACCGTGTCGCCACGCACGCGGAAGGTGCCGCGCTGGAAGGCGTTGTCGTTGCGCTTGTACTGCTGCTCGACGAAGCGGCGAAGCAAGGTCGAGCGGTCGACGCGCTCGCCCTTGGCGAGCCGGAAGGTCATCGCCTGGTAGTTCTCGAGCGGGCCGATGCCGTAGATGCACGAGACCGAGGCGACGATCACCACATCGTCGCGCTCCATCAGGGCGCGCGTCGCCGAGTGGCGCATGCGGTCGATCTGCTCGTTGATCGACGAATCCTTCTCGATGTAGGTGTCGGTGCGCGGCACGTAGGCTTCCGGCTGGTAGTAGTCGTAGTACGACACGAAGTACTCGACCGAGTTCTCCGGAAAGAAGCCCTTCATCTCGCCGTAGAGCTGCGCCGCCAAGGTCTTGTTGGGCGCCAGCACCAGCGCCGGTCGGCTCTGCGTGGCGATGACGTTGGCCATGGTGAAGGTCTTGCCCGAGCCGGTGACGCCCAGCAGCACCTGGTCGCGCTCGCCGCTCGCGACGCCGCCGAGCAGCTGGCGAATCGCCTCGGGTTGATCGCCGGCCGGCGTGTAGTCCGACACCAGCTTGTAAGGCTTGCCGCCGACGCGTTCGGGCCGCCGCTGCACGTACGGCATGAGCAGCGGCACGGTCGATACGGCCAAATTCTTCCGGGCCATGGCCTGCATTATATGATGCCCGGCCCACATTGCGGCAATGCTAGCGTCCGGCCGCATGCCCGACATCCTGTCCCAATCTTTTCTCATATGCGCCGTGGTCGCCTGCGTTGCAGGAATGGTGCGGGGATTCGCGGGCTTCGGCGCGGCGATGATGATGACGCCGGTGTTCTCGGCATTGCACGGGCCGACCATCGGCGTGGTGCTCTGCCTGCTGCTGGAGATCGTGGTGGCGCTACCGCTGGTGCCGGGCGTGGTGCGGCTGGTGGACTGGCGACGGATCGGCCTGCTCCTGCTGGCCGCCGCCGTGGCGGTTCCGCTCGGTAACGTCGTGTTGACCATTGCCGAGCCCGCGCCGATGCGCTGGGCGATCTCGGCGATCGTGCTTGTTGCAGTTCTGTTGCTGGCAAGCGGCTGGCGTTTTTCCGGCAAGCCGCGCACCCTTACGACGCTGGTCGCCGGCGCCAGCAGCGGCTTCCTGAACGGCCTGTCGGGCATGGCCGGGCCGCCGATCGCCTTCTATTACCTCGCCGGCCAGGAGACCGTGACGCGCGTGCGAGCCAACCTCACGACCTATTTTGTCTTCGTCGATATCGCGGCGCTGTCGGCGTTCCTCGTGCGCGGCCTGGTCGACGGTGGCACGGTGATGCAGGGCGTCTTCCTGGCGCCGGCCGTCGTCGCCGGCGGGCTTTTGGGCGGCAAGCTCTTTCCCCTTGCCAGTGAGCAGTTCTATCGCCGGCTGGCCATGGTGCTGCTGGTCGGCGTGGCGATCGGCTCCTTGATCCTGTAGGTGCTGCCGGCTTAAGGGGGCGCATGACCATCTGGGAGAGGATCCTCGATGCGGCGACGCGGCTGGCCAACGGCGAGTCGCTCGGCACGCTGCTCGGCCTGTCGCCGCAGACGCCCGATGGTGGACGGGACGGCGAGCATCCGGGACTGCGCCAGATCGGCTTCACCGTCGGCGTGATCGCGCTCGGCGCCAAGATGGCGCGCGCCGACGGCGAGGTCTCGGAAGCGGAGACCCAGGCGTTCCGCAATTTCTTCAAGGTGCCGGCGGGCGAGGAGAAGAACGTCGAGCGCTTCTTCAACCTCGCCAAGCGCGACGTCGCCGGCTTCGAATCCTACGCCAAGCAGGTGGCGGCGCTGTTTCCCGATGCGCCCGAGATCCTGGAGAACGTGCTCGAGGGCCTGTTCGAGATCGCCAAGGCCGACGGCCAGATCGATGCCGCCGAGGCCGACTATCTTGCCAAGGTCGCCCGCCTGTTCGGCCTCGACAGCAGCCGCTTCGAGCGCGCCAAGGCGGCGGCGCTGGGCATCGTAGAATGCGAGCCGTGTGTCATCCTGGGCATCGATCCGCTGGCCACCGACGAGCAGATCCGCGATGCCTGGCTGCGCCAGGTGCGCGCCAACCATCCCGATCGACTGATCGCCCAGGGCCTGCCCGAAGAGGCGATCGCCATGGCAAACCGCAAGCTTGCGCTCATCAACGACGCCTACGACCGGCTGCGTCGCGAGCGCGGGCTGGTGCCGGCCGAATGAAACGCGTCGAGCTGCCATCGCCCAACCACGCTCACCGTCCGGCCGACTGTGTCGTCGACGTCCTGGTTCTGCATCACACCGAGCTGCCGCTACAGGAATCGCTCGATGTCCTGCGCGACCCCGAACGCGCGCACCGCGTCAGCGCGCACTACGTCGTCGGTGAAGATGGCACGGTATTTCGCCTCGTGCCCGAGGACCACGTCGCCTGGCACGCCGGCCATTCGCATTGGCGCGGACGCGAGGCGCTCAACGCAACCTCGATCGGCATCGAGATCGTCAACCTGCACGGCGATCGTCACAACTATCCCGACGCGCAGATCCTGGCGGTGATCGAGCTCTGCCGCGAGATCCTCGGGCGCCATCCGGCCATCGAGCCGCGCAACGTGGTCGGCCACTCCGACATCGCACCAAGGCGCAAGGTCGACCCCGGCTTGCGTTTTCCCTGGGCGTGGCTGGCCGGGCAGAGGGTCGGTCTCTGGCCACGACCTGGCGCCGCTGCGATCGAGGGCGACGTCCAGCCTGCGCTGCATTGCTTTGGCTATGGGCCGGCGGGTGAGGTCGACCCGGCCGACATCGTTGCGTCTTTCCAACGGCACTACCGGCCAGCCCGAGCCGACGGTGTGGCCGACCGGGAGACGCGCGCCCTGCTTGCCGACCTGCTTGACCAGGTGGGCCACAAAGCCTAGCTAGCCGCCGGTCAGACGGCCGGATGGCTGCGCTCTCGCGGGCAACCGCGGGGGTGAGGAAAGTCCGGGCTCCACGGAGACACGGTGCCGGATAACGTCCGGCGGGGGCGACCCCAGGGAAAGTGCCACAGAAAACAGACCGCCGGCCCGGGTCACGCCGGGTGGTAAGGGTGAAACGGTGGAGTAAGAGCCCACCGCGCGACCGGCAACGGAAGCGGCACGGCAAACCCCACCGGGAGCAAGACCAAATAGGGGCGGCAGGCCGGGCAACCGGCAACGGCGTTTCCGCGGCGCCGCCCGGGTCGGTCGCGCGAGGCGCTCGGCAACGGGCGTCCCAGAGGAATGGCCATCCCTCGCTTCACCGCGAGGACAGAACCCGGCTTACAGGCCGTCTGACGCGTATCCAACCGGTTGGACTACTTCTCGGCCTCGCGCCGAATGTGGGTCAGGACCCGCTCGTTGTTGCGATCCACCGCCCACCGCGCCATCGGCATCCAGTAGAGGATCGGCTCGAGCCTCAGCTCGTGCGAGGTGCGCTCGATCAGTCGCGTCCGGTTGCCGGGAAGCGGCACCAGCTCGAAGCTGGTCAGGGTCGTCACGAAGTAGCCGATCACGTGCGGCGCGTGGACATGCTCGTAGGGGCTGAGCTCGCGCATGGCGGGGACGTCCTGTTCGACCACGAACGCGAGCTTGCGGTCGGGAATCCACTCGGTGACCCTTTCGATGGCAACTCCGGTCGAGAACTCGCCGCGGCGCACCGCGCCTACACCGTCGCCGATGATCTCGCCGCCGAGCGGGTAGGCGAGCCCCAGCCGATTCGGCAACGCGACCGGGTCGCCGCGCAAGTCCATGTGGACGATCGACCGCCAGACCACGTGCGGCGGCGCATCGATCTCGATGATCTGTAGCGTGTCGAAGCGTGTCGAAGTCGGCAGCAGCCAATCCGAGACGAAGATCAGCGGAACGAGGGCGATGGCGCCGAAGGTTTGCCCGGTCGAGCTCCCGCCGCGCAAGGCGATCGCACGACCGAGCAACCCGCCGAGCAAGGCCACTCCGATGCCCAGTGGCGCCGCCATGATGATGCAGACGGCGCCTTCGAGGGCTGCGACCAAGAGGGCGATGCCGCCGAGTGCCGTGGCCAACAGGACCACCTGGACAGTTCGGCCGCCGCCGAGGTCGCGCTTGCGATTGGCGATGTATGCCGTCACCGCGCCGATGACGAAAGGCGACGCGACGAACATGCCGAAGCCGTAGGCGCCGAAGAACAAAGCACCGACCGCGACGAAGACCAACGTCAGGGCCATCGCGGCGATCACGCCTTGTGCCGCCGCCATCGACATCGACACGGAAGCATTCTCGGTCGACGGGGGCCGCGCCGGTGCGGTCGACGCGCGCGGTGGCATCACGCACAGGAAGAGAATCACCGGGATCTGGATCATCGGTGCGATGGCCGCGGCGGCGATCCAGCCGCTGATGCCTGCATTGGCGGCACGACGGAACGACAGGGCCGCCAGCGCCCAGGCCACGATCAGGAGATAGGGGAGCGCGAGAGCGAGAAGAGGTTTGGAGTTTGTCGACAGCTGCGCGATCGAGTGGAACGGCGCGACGTAGAACGCCCAATCGAGCTCCGGCATGTGGTCTTTGGGCTGGAAAAGAGCGAGCAGGACCAAATGCTGGCTGAAGAACAGGGCGAGCGACGCCGCGGCATAAGGCAGGGGTCGGATCTCGCCTTTGAACGACAGCATGGCGCTACGGCAGATGATATCGAGGTCCGGTGAGGACCGGGTCGCGCGAGGTGGCTTGCGGCAAGCGGCGGAGTGCGGTTCGCGCCGGCAAGTCGGCGGGCAGCCTGATGTCGCTCGCAAGACCCAGCAGCTCGAACGCCTTGATCAGCCACCAGCCGGGGTCGGCCTCGCCCGGCAACAAGCCGAGTTTCGCCGAGCCGGGAAAAGCGTGGTGGTTGTTGTGCCAGCTCTCGCCCATGCTGATCAGCCCCGCCAGGCGCACATTGTAGCCCTGTGCCGCCGCTCCTTGGACGATCCAGGTCTGCCCGCCCTGGCGATGAGCAAAGTGGCCGACCAGCCAGTGGCCGATGACGCAGACGCTGACCCGCAGGCACACGCCCCAGACGAGCCAGGCCAAACCGCCGACGGCCAGGAACAGCACGGCCCAAGGCAGTTGCTGTCCCATCCACGTCCGCTCGACGACGGCATAGAACTTGTCGTTCGCCAGCCGCGCTTCGAGCTGGAAGCGTGGCGGATGGTCGAGGACAAGCTCGCAGTGCAGTTGCCACCAGGCGTCGTGCCAGAAGCTCTTGCGATGGCAGAAATAATCATGGCAGTCGGCCTGCCGCTGCGCCCAGTCGCGAAAGTCATGGACGCGGATCATGCCGATTGGACCGGCCATGCCGACCAGCGTGCCGAGATAGACGCAGAGGTGCTCGAGCCATCGCGGGCAGCAGAAGCTCGAGTGAATCAAGCGCCGGTGAATTCCCACGGAGTGGCCGAAGCACAGCGTGACGGCGCTGGTTACGAAGAAGAGGGCCAGGGCATCCCACGAGAAGGTCAGCGGACCAATCACGATCCCGGCCAGCGACATGGCCGTAATCCAAAGCGATTTGGCCGGTGCCCACCGCACATGTCCGACGACGGGACTTGCATTGGAGACGGCCACGACCCGCTCTGATCCGGATACCAGCTGCATGTCCTGCACTCTCCAGGCAAGCGGGCGGGAGGGAAAGAGCCGGTTGGTTGGGCTCCCTCGAAGGACGGGCGCCATCCGTGGCGCGTTACGCGTGCCGGCCGCCGGCGCTCTCGATTCGAGACTATCCACAAGTTCTTGCGGTGTAGCCGCCGGGCAACACAATAGATATTGGGCGATAACAAGCTTATAGTCAGTGTCGATTTTTGGCGCTGAATATTGCGCCCCGGGCTATCCCATGATATCCCAGTGCATCCCGTAGGCAGTCAACGCAGGAGCGTGGGGCCCCTGCGGCGGGACGCAGGGGGACGGGGCCGTGGCGTTTCGGTCCGAGATCCTGATCAAGCTCGACAAGAAAGGCCGCTGCCTGCTGCCGGCGGCTTTTCGCGACGAGCTGCCTGCCGACGATCGCGGCGCCTTTGTGCTCTACCACTCGCCCAACCTGGCGGGTGTCGTGAACGGCAATTCTCGAGCGGGGTTCGACGCCATGCTGGAACGGCTGCGCATCGAGGCACTGGGGCCCAAAGGGGCGCTCAAGGTGGCGCTCGACGACGAGGCCTTCGATCCGGCGGGCTATCTGTCGGCCAGCGCGCGCACCATCGCCATGGAGCCCGACGGTCGCTTCACTCTGCCGGCCGAGTTCGTCAACGTACTCGAGGTCAGCGACGGCGTGATGCTGGTCGGCAAGGGCGACAAGTTCCAGTTGTGGAATCCAGGCCGTTGGCAGCAGCGCCGCGATTCCGATCGCGACAAGATGGCCGCCTTCGTGCGCGCCCTGGGGAGCGGCGACGCATGACCCCGGCCTCGCACGTCCCGGTCTTGCAGCGCGAGGTGGTCGACGCCTTGCAACCGCGCGACGGCGGCCGCTACGTCGACGGCACCTTCGGCGCCGGCGGCTATTCCAGCGCCATGCTCGGTCGCGCCGGCTGCGAGGTGATCGCCATCGATCGCGACCCCGACGCGATCGCCGCCGGCCGGCCGCTCGCCGAGCACTACGCTCCACGGCTGCGCCTGATCGAGGGCCGTTTCGGCGACATGGCCGAGCTGTTGTCGGCTGAAGGCGTCGGGCAGGTCGACGGCGTGGCGCTCGATCTCGGCGTCTCGTCGATGCAGCTCGACCAGGCCGGGCGCGGCTTCTCGTTCCGCGCGTCCGGGCCGCTCGACATGCGCATGGAGCGTTCCGGGCGCTCGGCTGCCGACCTGGTCAACGAGGCGAAGCTCAACCTCGTGATCCGCAACGGCTTCGCCGCCATGTTCTACGCCCCGGAGCTGGGGGTGGGCCCGCTGCAGCAGATCATCCCGCAGATCCAGGCGCTGGGCTACACCTACGTCTCGCCGGGGTCGGTGCCGTAGGGACGGCGGCGATCGTCGCCGCCGCCCTTTCGGCAGCGCGCTTATGATGCGCGCATGGCATGTGCGTGGCGCCGGACCGTAACATCTGGCGCCGCGACCGCGGGCTCGATCCTGTGCTGATCGAACGGGCGCGGACGGTGTCGCTCGACGTGTTCGACACGCTTATCGTCCGCGAGTGCGGCACGCCCGAGGCGGTGTTCCGGAGGACCGCCGCACGCGCCGCGGCGGCCGGCCTGTTCTCGTCACCCGACGCTGCGGAATGGTTCCCTCGCGTCCGGGCCGACGCGCAACGGGCGGCGGAATCGGCCGAACGGGCCCGGCGCTTTCCGTTCGAGATCAGCTTCGAGGCGATCTACGACCAGCTCCCCGAGAGTTTGGGCGACCGCGCCGCGATCGCCGCGATCGAATGGGCGGAGGAGCGGGCGGCGGTCCGCGCCAACCCGTTCCTTCTGAGTCTGCTCGCCGATCTGAAGGAACGCGGCGTGCCGGCCATCCTGATGTCGGACATGTATCTGGCCGGCGCCCGGATCGCGGAGCTGCTGGCCGCGGCCGGCATCGGACCCGACCGGTATGAGGCGCTCATCGTGTCGAGCGATCATGGCTGCCGCAAATCCGACGGCGCGCTGTTCGACCGGCTGTCCGAGCGCCATCCCGAGACCCCGCCCGCCGCGATGCTGCATATCGGGCACCACCCGCCGGGCGACCAGGC
>JAFAKN010000752.1 GCA_019235415.1 Alphaproteobacteria bacterium | reverse complement strand
GTGCGGCGTCGATCTCTCGCCGGCCGAGCTCGGCGGCTGGGCGATCGGCATGGTCGGCCTGTTCAACATCGCCGGCACCATCCTGTGGGGCCTGATGGGCGCCTACTACAAGCGCAAGAACCTCCTGGCGCTGCTCTACCTGACGCGCTCGCTGGTCTTCCTGGTGTTCGTCCTGACGCCGCTGTCGGCCGCCTCGGTGCTGGTCTTCGCCGGCGCGCTGGGCTTTCTGTGGCTCGGCACCGTGCCGCTCACCACGTCGCTGGTCGGCTACATCTTCGGACCGGTGCACCTCACCATGTTGAACGGCTTCGTGTTCTTCGGCCACCAGGTCGGCAGCTTCTTCGGCGGCTGGGGGGCGGCCGGCTGTTCGACCTGCAGGGCAACTACGACACGATGTGGTGGATCTCGATCGCGCTCGGCCTGGTCGCCGCCGCGCTGCACCTGCCGATCGTCGAGGAGCGGATCACGCGGCCGATCGCCGTGCCCCAACCGCAACCGGCATGACCCCGATCGCCGCGATGAGGGGCTGGCGTTCCCTGCTGCTGTGGGGCGCCGCCGGCCTTTTAGTCGCGGCGACCGCCGTGTCGTTCATCTTGTGGGGCCTGAACGGCCCCGCTTACCTCGTCGACCTGGTCGCGGCCTACTGCCTTTAGCGATCACGGATCGACGAGCAAGGTCCAGATCGACCTGGTCTTCGAGCGGTCGAGGTACTTCTCGTAGAGCTCGTCTAAAAGCTCCTTGCCTAGTGTGGCGATCTCGGCTTCGTAGGCGGCGCGATCGGTCACCTCGATGCGCTCGATATAGTCCCACGGGCCGCCGCCCAGGTCGTCCAAAACCTCGGTGAATCGGTGCGTCCGGTAGCTCACGATCGACTTGAGTCCGTTCGCCACCACATAGTCGACCTCGCGCTCGTAGCGCTCGTATTCGTCGCGGTCGACGCCGGGTTTCAGCGCCACGAGAACATAGCGAACGACGGTCATCGGGTTTCCTCCCTGGACAAGATGGCACATCGGAAGGAGCCTAGGCGACATGTCGCTCGAACTCTTGATGCTCGGCAACGTGCCCATGCCGCAGATGGTCGAGCGGGCCAAGCTCGCCGAGGCCAACGGCTACGCGACGCTGTGGGTCGCCGACGAGCGCTTTTATCGCGAGGTCTACTCGACCCTGGCCGTGCTGGCGCTCAACACCAGCCGCGTGAAGCTCGGCACCTGCGTCACCGATCCGTACGCGCGCCATCCGGCGCTGACCGCGATGGCCATCGCCACGCTCGACGAGATTTCCAACGGTCGCGCGCTTTTAGGCTTCGGCGCCGGCATCTCGGGCTTCGCCGAGATCGGCATCGTGCGTAAAAAGCCGGCGCGCGCCATGCGCGAGTCGATCGAGCTGATCCGCCGGCTGCTTTTAGGCGAGACCGTCGACTTCAAGGGCGAGGTCATCGGCTTCGAGGGCGGCAAGCTCAGCTTCAAGCCGATACGCGCTAGAATTCCGGTCTACGTCGCGAGCAACGGCCCGCTCGGCCAGCGCATGACCGGCGCGGTCGCCGACGGCGCCATCATGGAAGGCTGCGGCTCGCCCGCCGAGGCCAAGGCCTTCCGCGAGATTCTAGCGCAAGGCGCCGCCAAGGCAGGCCGCGATCCGAAGCAGGTCAAGGTGATCGCCCGCCTCAACACCTGCATCGCGCCCGACGGCCAGGCGGCGCGCGACGCGATGCGGCTGCCGGTGGCCCGCATGCTGGCCGCCGGCCGGATGAAATTCCACACCGCCGAGGCGCACGGCCTGACGCTCCCGGCCGATTCAATCGCGCCGTTCGCCTCGGTGCACTACGCATCGGGCGCCGCGCCCTACACGCCGCTGCTGCCGCTGATCACCGACCGCCACGTCGATGCCTTCACCTTGGCCGGCACCGTCGACGAGGTGGCGCGCCACATGGCCGAGCTTTTGGCCGCGGGCATCGACGGCTTCATCATCATGCCGTTCGCCCCGGCCGGCGGCACCGCCGAGGACACGCTGGTGCAGATGGGCTCGAAGGTCTGGCCCATGGTGCAAAAGCACGGCTGACGGCCATGGCCTTCGAGTTCCACGCGCCAACCTCGCTCGAATCGGCCATCGCGCTCGCGCGCCGGCACGGCGACGCTGCCCGCTTCATCGCAGGCGGCACCGACCTCGTCATCCAGATCAAGCGCAAGCGCGTGGCACCGCAGCACCTCATCAGCCTGGCGGGCCTCGGTCTCGACACCATTCGCGAAAGCCACAGCGAGTTCGCGATCGGCGCGACCGCGACCCACAACGACGTCGTGTTCCACCCCGCCTTTCAAAAAGAGCTTTTAGCCCTCACCGAGGCCTCGGCCGTCGTCGGCGGCCGGCAGATCCGCAATGTTGGGACGGTCGGCGGCAACATCGTCAACGCCTCGCCCGCCGCGGACCTGGTGCCCGTCCTGCTGGCGCTCGACGCCGTCGTCGACCTCACCGGCAGCGACGGCACCCGCAGCGTGCCGATCGACGATTTCCTGCTCGACCGCGGCCGCACCGACCGCTGCGGCGACGAGGTTTTAACCGCCGTGCGCTTTGCCAAGCCACCAGTGGCGAGCGCCACCGCTTTCCTG
>JAFAKN010000622.1 GCA_019235415.1 Alphaproteobacteria bacterium | reverse complement strand
TGGGATGGATGCCGTGCGCGGCGTCGCCCACCAGCACCAGCCGCGTGTCGACATAGCGCTCGGCATGGACCAGCCCCAGCGGATACCACCAGCGCGGCCCGGCTGGCGCGACCTTGCCGAGATGGTCGCCGAAGCGGCGCGCGAACTCGGCCTGGAAGCGCGGCGCGTCGAGCTCGAGGATGCGCCGGGCAACGCTCGCCCGTTCGGTCCAAACGATCGATGAGCGATGTTCGCCTCCCGGCCCGTCGCGCATCGGCAGGATGGCGAAAGGTCCGCCGGGCAAGAACTTCTCCTGGGCGACACCGCGGTGCGGCCGCTCGTGCTCGGCCACCAGCACGATGGCGATCTGTCCGTAGGACCAGGCGCGCGCGCCGATGCCGGCTTCCTCGCGCATGGCGCCGAAGCGACCTTCGGCCGAGGCAACCAGGCGGGCAGGCACGCTGCGGCCGCCCTTCAGCACGAGGTCGGCACGATGCGCATCGCGATGGGTTTCGGTCACCTCGTCCGGCGCGATGAGCTCGACGGACGGACTGGCCGCCAGCCGCCGCAGCAATGCGGCGCGCAGGAAGCGGTTCTCGACGATCCACCCCATCGGCGCCGGCTCGCCGTCGTCGTCGGCCGCTTCGCGATGATCGAAATGCAGGAACAGGCGGCTGGGACGGCCGTCGTGCCCGGCATCGGAGATGCGGATGTCGAGGATCGGCTCGGCTTGGTCGGCGATGTCGGCCCACACGCCCAGCACGTCGAACAGCCGCTTGCTGGTATAGGCGATCGCTGTCGTACGCCCGTCGAAGCCGGCATCGGTGAACGATTTCAGCGGCAGGCGGTCGATCAGCGCTGTGTCGAGCCCGGCGTGGCCGGCGGCCAGCGCCAGCAGGCTGCCGTTCAGGCCGGCGCCCACGACGGCCAGGTCGAATCTATCGCCCTGCATGGGTCCTACTCGCATGGCCCCTAGATGGCAGCTGCCTCTTGGAGCGGCAACCGGGAACGGCGACGCCGCAAAAAGCACGATTTCCCCATGGTTGGCACGCAGCTTGCAGCCGTCTGGTCTAAAGTAGGCTGCTCCCGGGAGAGGGCTGCAATGAAAATGGTCATGGCGATCTTCAAGCCGTTCAAGCTCGACGAAGTGCGCGACGCCTTGACGTCGCTCGGCATACAGGGGCTCACGGTGAGCGAGGTGAAGGGCTTCGGCCGGCAGAAGGGTCAGACCGAGATCTACCGCGGCGCCGAGTATGCCGTGAGCTTCTTGCCCAAAGTGATGATCGAGGTCGTGCTCGACGATGCACTGGTCGAGCGCGCCGTCGAAGCGATCCGCAAGGCGGCCGGAACGGGCAAGATCGGCGACGGCAAGATCTTCGTCATGCCGGTCGAGCAGGCCATCCGCATCCGCACCGGCGAGGCCGGCATCGATGCGCTGTAGGCCGCCACCTCACGAAACGACGAGAAGACGCAAGGGGGATACATGAAGGTCAAGGTCAATTCCACCGTCGGTAGTCTGGTGGCGCTCGGGATGCTGCTGCTCCCGGCGCTGGCCTCGGCCGCCGACGAAAAGCCCAAGTTCGATACCGGCGACACCGCCTGGATGCTGACCTCGACGGCGCTGGTGCTGATGATGACCATCCCGGGCCTGGCGCTGTTCTACGGCGGCATGGTGCGCAAGAAGAACGTGCTCGCGACGGTCATGCAGAGCTTCGCCGTGGCCTGCCTCATTTCGGTGCTGTGGCTGGTCGTGGGCTACAGCCTCGCCTTCACCACCGGCAGCAACATCATCGGCGGGCTGAGCCGGGTGTTCCTGCGCGGACTGGCGCTCGACAGCGCGCACGACCTCGCCAAGACCATCCCCGAGACGGTCTACATGTGCTTCCAGCTCACCTTCGCCATCATCACGCCGGCGCTGATCGCCGGCGCCTTCGCCGAGCGCATGAAGTTCTCGGCGATGATGTGGTTCATGGGTCTGTGGTCGCTGTTCGTCTATGCGCCGATCGCCCACTGGGTGTGGGGCGGCGGCTTCCTGGGCGATTGGGGCGTGCTCGACTTCGCGGGCGGCACCGTGGTGCACATCAATGCCGGCGTCGCGGGGCTGATCTGTGCCCTGGTGCTGGGCAAGCGGCGCGGCTTCGGCGTCGAGAACATGGCGCCGCACAATCTCGTCTACTCGGTGATCGGCGCTTCGCTGTTGTGGGTCGGCTGGTTCGGCTTCAACGCCGGCTCCGCGGGCGGCGCGAGCCCCAATGCCGGCATGGCCATGGCGGTGACCCAGTTCGCCACGGCGGCGGCGGCGCTCGCCTGGATGTTCGCGGAGTGGATAGGCCGCGGCAAGCCGTCCGTGCTGGGCGCGATCTCGGGCGCCGTGGCGGGCCTGGTGGCCATCACGCCGGCGTCGGGCTTCGTCAATCCGATGGGCGGGCTGGTGATCGGCATCGCGGCCGGCCTGGTCTGCTTCTGGGGCGCTACCACGCTCAAGCACGCCATGGGCTACGACGATTCGCTCGACGCCTTCGGCGTTCATGGCATCGGCGGCTTCTTGGGCGCCATCCTGACCGGAGTGTTCGCGGTCGAGGCGATCGGCGGCGAGGGCAAGAAGGGCCTGATAGACGGCAATGGCGGGCAGGTGCTCACCCAGCTGTGGGGTTGCCTTGTGTGCATCGCCTGGTGTGCGGTCGCCACCTTCATCCTGCTCAAGATCGTCGATGCGCTGATCGGCTTGCGCGTCAGCAACGAAGAGGAAATCGAAGGCCTCGACATCAACTTGCACGGCGAGACCGTGCACTGATTCATTGGAGCGCGGACCTCCTGGTCCGCTCATGAGCGGACCAGGAGGTCCGCGCGCCAGAAGAAGTTTGGGAACCTTCCTCCTCCCGGGTTCCCTCTGCCGTCGCATCGCGTCGTGACGGCGACTGGCGGCCCGGCGAGCCTTCCGCCGGGCCGATTTTTCCGCCACTGTAGGCTTCATGAGGAGGAGGCCATGAAACTGGTGTCGGCGATCATCAAGCCGTTCAAGCTCGACGAGGTGCGCGACGCCTTGACCGGAGTGGGCGTATCGGGCCTGACCGTCAGCGAGGTCAAAGGTTTCGGCCGGCAGAAGGGCCAGACCGAGATCTACCGCGGCGCCGAGTACCTCGTGAGCTTCCTGCCCAAGGTCAAAGTCGAGATCGTGGTCGACGATACCCAGATCGAGCGGGTGGTCGAGGCCATCCAAAAGGCCGCCCACACCGGCAAGATCGGTGACGGCAAGATCTTCGTCACGCCGGTCGAGCAGGCGGTCCGTATCCGTACCGGCGAACAAGGGTCGAACGCGTTGTGAGAAAGCCGCCCTATTCCCTTGTTGTGACTGACATATTCCTTCCTTAGAATAGCCGCATAAACGACCGGTTGGTCCCCTCCTGCCGGCACTATTGCTTTGCCCCGAGGTCGCGGGGCCCATGGATGGCACCGATGTTCAACCCGCGCCTGGCGGACGTTCTGTCGGATTACCCGTTTGCGCGGCCGAACACCCTGATCGCCGACGTAGACCCGCCGGTGTGGCGCACGCCATGGCCTTGATCGGCGCCTCCTCCTTCATCCCGCGCAAGACCACCATCCTGCCGGAAGGTGGGCGCGACTTCCTGCACCGCCGCATGATGGAGCTGGTGGGCGCGGGCGTCGCAGCCACGGGCGTGGTGCTGCTGCTCGCGCTGTTCACCTTCAGCCCGGGCGACCCGTCGCTCAACCATGCGACCGGCAGCGCGCCGCACAACATCCTGGGCTTCGCCGGCGCCTACATGGCGGACCTGCTGCTGCAGACCTTCGGGCTCGCCATCGTGTTGGTGCCGATCGCGCTCATCACCTGGGGCGTGCGGCTGGTGCGTACGCATCATCTCGGCTTCTTCGGGCTTAGGCTGTCGCTCCTGCTGCTGGCGCTGCTGATGATGAGCGTGGCCTGCATCGGCCTGGGCGACGTCGGCGCCGCCGCGACCCATGCCGGACCCGGCGGCCTGGTCGGGCTCGCGCTGATCGGCCGCTTCCGCGACTTCGTGTTGACCCATTCCAGCGGCGGCAGCTTGGCGTTGATCGAGCCCGCTTGCGCCGCTCTCGCCTTCATCGCCATGGCGCCGGCGCTGGGCATGAACCGCACCGACCTGCCGCTGATCTTCCGCATTCTGCGCGCGCCATTCCTGTGGGTCGGCTGGCTGACACGCGCCGCGGTCGGCCTGTGGCGCGGCAAGCCGCAGCCGTTCGACGAAGAGGCCGACCTGCCGGCCCCGCCGATCGGCTATGCCGAGATCCCCGGCGAGATCGACGCCAGCCAGTACGACCCGGCCCGCTTCGTCGATCCGATGGCGCAGATTCCCGAAGAGGGTGCGCCGCTGCCGTCGCGCGAATCGCTGCTGGTCGATGCGCCCCATGCGCCGATCGAACGCGCCGTCGAAGACATTCCCGAAGCGCCGGTCCCGCTTCAGCCGCACGCGCCCGAGCCCGCACCCTCGGTCCAGGAACGCACCCTGTTCGATCGCCTGGCGGGCCTGCGCATCGAGCCGATCCTCGGCCGCTTGCGCCCCTTCGCTCCGCAACCCGGCGCTCCGCAACCCGGCGCTTCGCCACCTGTCGCTCCGCCGCCAGCCGTTCCTCCGGCACATCCGCCAACGGTGGCGCCATCGCAAGCGCCGACGGAACCTTACTTCGAGCCGCAGCCCGAGCCGCAGCAGGCACACCCGGCGGTTCCGGCGGAACCCGACGTCAATCCGTTCGTGCCCGAATCGCTCGATGTCGGGCAGCCCGCGGCGACCGCGGCCGGTGGCGTCACCATCGTGCCGCGCAAGGCCGTGGCGCAGGGCAAGCGCGCCGCCAAAGCCGGCCAGCGCGAGCTCGACCTCGTGACCGGCGAGTACCGCTTGCCGCCGCTCGACATCCTCGCCTTGCCCTCGCGGGTCAGCAGCGAAGGCAAGATCGACGAGGAAGCGCTCGAGCAGAACGCCCGCCTGCTCGAGACGGTGCTCGACGATTTCGGCGTCAAGGGCCAGATCGTGAAGGTGCGGCCCGGTCCCGTCGTCACGCTCTACGAGCTGGAGCCGGCGCCAGGCACCAAGTCGAGCCGCGTCATCGGGCTCGCTGACGATATCGCGCGCTCCATGAGCGCGGTATCGACGCGTGTCGCCACGGTGCCCGGCCGCAACGTAATCGGCATCGAGCTGCCCAATGCGCGCCGCGAGACGGTGTTCCTGCGCGAGCTTTTATCGACGCGGCACTACGAGGACAGCCGGCTCGGGCTGCCGCTGGCGCTGGGCAAGGACATCGGCGGCGATCCGGTGATCGCCGACCTCGCCCGCATGCCGCACCTGTTGATCGGCGGCACCACCGGCTCGGGCAAGTCGGTGGCGATCAACACCATGATCCTGTCGCTGCTCTACCGCCTGCCGCCCGATCGCTGCCGCTTCATCATGATCGATCCCAAGATGCTGGAGCTCAGCGTCTACCAGGACATTCCGCATCTCTTGACGCCGGTCGTCACCGAGCCGCGCAAGGCGATCGTGGCCTTGAAGTGGGTGGTGCGCGAGATGGAGGACCGCTACCGCGCCATGAGCGCGCTCGGCGTGCGCAACATCGCAGGCTACAACGAGCGCCTGGTCGACGCCGGGCGCAAGGGCCAGGCGCTGACCCGCAAGGTGCAGACCGGCATCGATCCGGAGACGCGCCGGCCGATCTTCGAGGAAGAGGAGATCGATCTCACGCCGCTGCCCTTCATCGTGGTGATCATCGACGAGATGGCCGACCTGATGCTGGTGGCCGGCAAGGAGATCGAGGCCGCCGTGCAGCGGCTGGCGCAGATGGCGCGCGCCGCCGGCATCCACGTCATCATGGCCACGCAGCGGCCCTCGGTCGACGTCATCACCGGCACCATCAAGGCCAACTTCCCGACCCGCATCTCCTTCCAGGTGACCTCGAAGATCGACAGCCGCACCATCCTGGGCGAGCAGGGCGGCGAGCAGCTTCTAGGGCAAGGCGACATGCTCTACATGGCGGGCGGGGGCAAGATCGCCCGCGTGCACGGGCCGTTCGTGTCGGACAACGAGGTCGAGGAGCTCGTGCGCCATCTGCGCGCGCAAGGGGCGCCGTCCTACATCGAATCGGTGACCGACGATCCGGACGGCGAGGAGGGCGGCTCGGGCTTCGGCGGCGACGGCGAGGAAGGCGAGAGCGACCAGCTCTACGACCAGGCGATCGCGCTGGTGGCGCGCGAGCGCAAGTGCAGCACCAGCTTCATCCAGCGCTACTTGCAGATCGGCTACAACCGCGCCGCTCGCATCGTCGAGCGCATGGAGCGCGAAGGCGTGGTGAGCCCCGCCAACCATGTCGGCAAGCGCGAGGTGCTGGCCCGCGACATCGACGACCGCACGCGCTGATCCATTGCCGATTGCAGCGGCGATCTGTTCTCTGATAGAGCGCGCTCTTGGGCAGGACCGGTCTGAGCGTTTCAATGTCAATTGAACCGACAAAAGGACGAACGAGCCGCCGAACCGTGTTGCGCGCGGGCGGCGCGGCCGTGCTCGCTGCCAGCCTGCCCGGCTGCGACCTGCCGCAGCGCGGGCCGCCGGTTCCCATCGACCAGACCCCGAAGGCGAGCGTGCTCGGCATCGCCAATGAGCGCTTCTTCCCCGTCCACGGCGTCGACCCGTTCGAGGCGGAGTTCATCGCCGCCATGGACCGGCAGATGAAGGTGCACGGGGTGAGCAGCATCGGCGACCTGCCGGAGCTGCAGCTTCTGGCGATTTCCGGCGGCGGCGAGAACGGCGCCTTCGGCGCCGGCCTGTTGTGCGGCTGGAGCGCCGAGGGCAGCCGGCCGACCTTCGACCTCGTGACCGGCGTCAGCACCGGCGCGCTGACCGCGCCGTTCGCTTTCCTGGGTTCGGCCTACGATCCGCAGCTGCGCACTGTCTACACTGAGACGCCGGCCGACCAGATCCTGAGCCAACGCTCCATCACCGCGGCGCTGTTGAGCGACGCGATGGCCGACAATACGCCCCTGTACCGGACCATCTCGCGCTTTGTCGACGAGCGGATGTTGGCCGCCATCGCCGCGGCCTACGACCAGGGACGCATGCTGCTGATCGGCACCACCGACCTCGACGCCCAGCTGCCGGTGGTGTGGAA
>JAFAKN010000020.1 GCA_019235415.1 Alphaproteobacteria bacterium | reverse complement strand
GCGTGCCAGAAGGCCGGCATCGAGATCGAGGTCAAGGCGGTGACGTCGTCGGTGTTCTTCTCGTCCGACGTGGCCAACCCGGACACCTATCCGCATTTCTATTCAGACTTGCAGATGTACACCAACGGCCCGCAGCAGCCGGACCCCGAGGTTTACCTGCGCCAGTTCCTGATCGGCGAAGTGGCGAGCAAGGCCAACAAATGGCAGGGCCGCAACGTCACGCGCTGGCAGAACCCGGAATTCGACGAAATCCACAAGGCCGTCCAGGTCGAGCTGGATCCTATCAAGCGCACGGCGATGTGCATCAAGCTGAACGACCTGGTGGTGAACGATCAGGTGGTCATTCCCGTTGTCACACGGCCGATCGTTACCGCCGTCAGCAACCGGCTGGTGTGCGAGCTGAGCGGCTGGGACAACAACACATGGGATCTCGCGAACTGGTACCGGGAGGCCTGAGGGCAACTCGGGCACGGGAGGCTGCGATGGAAGAGCGGAAGCTGCGTGGCCTTATCGAACGAGTGAAGTCAGGCAGCCTGTCGCGCCGCGGCTTTGTGCGGCGGTTGGCGATGGTGGGCCTGACAGCGCCGATGGCCACCCAGCTGCTCGCCCATGCCGGCGTGGCGATGGCCCAGTCCAAGCCGGATTACAAACCGACCAAGCGCGGCGGCGGCGGGCTGTTGAAGGTGTTGTGGTGGCAAGGTCCGACCTTGCTCAACCCGCACTTCGCCACCGGCACCAAGGACCAGGACGGCTCGCGCCTGTTCTACGAGCCGCTGGCCGGCTGGGACGCCAACGGCAACCTGCGGCCGATCCTGGCCGAGACCATCCCCGGTCGCGAGGACGGCAGCCTGGCGGCCGACGGCAGGTCGGTGACCTGGCGATTGAAGAAGGGCGTACGCTGGCACGATGGCCAGCCCGTCACCGCCGACGACCTCGTCTTCACCTGGGAATATGCGCGCAATCCAGCGACCGCCACGCTGACCACTGGCTCCTACCGGGACATCACGGTCGAGAAGATCGACCCGCACACCGTGACGGTGAAGTTCGCTCAGCCGACACCGTTCTGGGCCGACGCGTTCGTCGGTTGGGCCGGCTGCATCCTGCCCAGGCATCTGTTCGGCGACTATGTCGGCGAGAAATCGCGCGAGGCGCCGACCAACCTCAGGCCGGTCGGCACCGGACCCTACAAGTTCAAGGATTTCAAGCCGGGCGATTTGGTGAGCGGCGTCATCAACACCGACTATCACCGCGAGAACCGCCCGTACTTCGACGCCATCGAGATGAAAGGCGGCGGCGATGCCGTCTCTGCAGCACGGGCCGTGCTGCAGACCGGCGAGTTCGACTTCGGCTGGAACATGCAGGTCGAGGACGAGATCCTCAGTCGCCTGGAGAAGGCCGGCAAGGGCCGCCTGATCTTCTCGAAGGGCGGCGGCATCGAGCACATCCAGCTCAACAACACCGACCCCTGGACCGAGGTCGACGGCGAGCGCTCGAGCCTCAAGAGCAAGCACCCGATCCTTTGCGATGGCGCCGTGCGGCAGGCCTTGGCCCTGCTGGTCGACAAGGACTCGGTCGAGAAGCACATCTATGGCCGCACGGGCATCGCCACGGCGAACTACATCAACAACCCTGAGCGCTTTCGCTCGAAGAACACCCGGTACGAATTCAACGTCGACAAGGCCAACGCCATCCTCGACCAGTCTGGCTGGGCACGCGGGCCGGACGGCGTCCGCGGCAAGGACGGCAAGAAGCTGAAATTCGTCTACCAGACCTCGATCAACCAGCCGCGCCAGAAGAACCAGGCGATCGTCAAGCAGGCCTGCCAGAAGGCCGGCATCGAGATCGAGGTCAAGGCGGTGACGGCGTCGGTATTCTTTTCGTCCGACGTGGCCAACCCCGACACCTACCCGCACTTCTATGCCGACCTGCAGATGTACAACAACGGGCCGCCGGCGCCCGATCCGGAGGTGTTCTTGCGACAGTTCTGCTCCTGGGAGAGGGCCAGCAAGGCCAACAAATGGCAGGGCCGCAACGTCACGCGCTGGCAGAACCAGGAGTTCGACGATACCCACAAGGCAGCCCAGGTCGAGCTCGATCCGATCAAGCGGGCGGCGCTGCTGATCAAGCTGAACGACCTCGTGATCAACAACGTCGTGGTGATCCCGGTCGTCGCCCGCTACGGCGTCGCCGCCGTCAACAACCGGCTGGTCGTGGAGCTGACCGGCTGGGACAACAACACCTGGGACCTCGCGAACTGGTACCGCGAGGCATGACTACGTATCCGTAAGATCCAGCCGCCGCTTGATGCATCTCACGCATCGTTCGGAAGTCCGCGCCGAGCGCGCGCACGTGGTCCAAAACCAGGTTGATGGGCTCGCGGGCCATGGGCCATATACTATACAGGACAATTGCGAGTTCGTTGCGGTTCAAAGTCCATGCCCGAAAATCCTCCGATCGAATACGACTTCCCCGATTTGCGCCGCTGGGAGAAGGGGGCTGCCCCCTATATCCACGTCTTCGACAGCGGCGTGCCGGGACCGACCGTCATGGTGGCCGCCCTGACGCACGGTAACGAGGTGTCCGGCGCCGTCGTGGTCGACTCCCTCCTCGAGCGCGGCCTGCGGCCGCGACAGGGAACGCTGATCTTCTCCTTCAACAACATCGAGGCCTATCTCGGGTTCGATCCCAAGCACCCCTTCAAGTCGCGCATGGTCAATGAGGACTTCAACCGGGTGTGGGCGCGGCTCGACCAGCCTGCGAACACGCAGGAAATGAAGCGCGCACTGGTGGTGAGGCCGTTCGTCGAGCAGGCCGACTACCTGCTCGACCTGCATTCGATGCACGACGACGGCGTGCCGCTGATGCTGTGCGGGCCGCTCGACCGCGGCGTCGAATGGGCCCAGCGGGTCGGCACGCCGGTCGACATCGTGCGCGACCGCGGACATGCCGCCGGCAAGCGCATGCGCGACTACGGCGCCTTCGGCGATCCCGCGAGCAACAAGACCGCGCTGCTGATCGAGACCGGCCAGCACTGGCGCGCCTCGTCGGTGGCGGTCGCCAAGGACGTGACGTTCCGCTTCCTCGCCGCGACGGGAATCGTCGAGGCCAGCGACCTGCCAGCCGACTGGAGGCAATCCACGCCGGAGCGCCAGCGCGTCGTGCAGGTGAGCCATGCCATCGCCACCAAGCGCGGCAACTTCACCCCGGTACGGCGCTTTGCCGGCCAGGAGGTGATCGCCAAGGCCGGCACCGTGCTGGGCCACGACGACGGCGAGCCGGTGACGACGCCCTACGACGACTGCGTGCTGGTGATGCCGGCGGTCAACCGGCCATTGCGCGCCGGCGTCACGGTGGTTCGCCTGGGTCGGTTGCTCTGACGGCGGGTTGGCTGCGCATCATGAAGCGCAGCTCCGAGAGCTGCACCACGCCCAGCGCCATGCCGAGCAAGCCATAGGCGGCGGCCCCCACGCTGCACACCGCGAGCAGGGCAACCACCCCGACCAGGTTGGGATGGGCGAGCTGGGGGCCGAGCAACCGCAGCGCCAGCCACAGGACCACGCCCATGCCGACGGTGGCGGCGGCCATGCGCAGCGCGCGCGAGACGAGCCGACGATCGGCGAGCCACTGCCGGCGCAGGCGCAGCACGCCGCCCAGCATGGCCGCATTCAGCCAGCCGGACAGCGACGTGGCGAGCGCGATGCCAACTTGGGCCAGGTTCGTGCCGTACAGGAAGGCGACGTTGAAAGCGACGTTGGCTGCGATGGCCGCGATGGCGATGTAGAGCGGCGTCCTGGTGTCCTCGCGCGCGAAGAAGCCGGGCGTCAGCGCCTTGACCAGAACAAACGCAGGCAGGCCGGCGGCATAGGCGGCCAGTGCGGCGGCCGTGCGCAACGTGTCATCGGGCCCGAAGCGGCCGCGCTCGAACAGCACGCGGATCATCGGCTCGGCCAGGATCCAGAGCGCCAGCGCGGCGGGCAGGCTGAACAGGAGACCGAACTCGATGGCGCGGTTCTGGTTGGCCATCGCGGCATTCGTCTCGCCGGACCGCAGCTGGCGCGTCAGCAGCGGCAGCAGTGCCGTGCCGACGGCGATGCCCACCACGCCCAGCGGCAGTTGCGCGATGCGATCGGCGTAGTACAGAACCGAGATCGTTCCCTCCGGCAGCAGCGAGGCCCACACCACGTCGAGCATGGTGCTGATCCCCTGCACGCCGCCGCCGATCGCCACGGGGACGGCGAGATGGACCAGGCGCGCCACGCGCTTCGTCCAGCGCGGTCGCACCAGCTTCATGGCGACGCCGTCACGGGCGCAGGCGATCAGCAGCCACGCCCATTGCAGCAGGCCCCCGATAGTCAATCCGATCGAGGCGGCATAGCCGGCGTTGGGCAGGAGCGGCGTCAGCCCGAGCACGGCGCCGATCAGGGCGAGGTTCAACAGCACCGGTGTCGCCGCGACGTGCGCGAAGCGGTCGATGCTGTTCAGCACCCCGCCGTAGAGCGAGGCGAGCGAGATGAACAAGAGATAGGGAAAACCGATGCGCCCGAACTCGACAGCGAGCCCGAAGGTCGCAGGATCCTCGCGCATGCCGGGCGCCAGCAGGGAAACGACCAGCGGCATGCCGACGATCAGCACGATCGAGAATGGCACCAGCACCAGCAGCAGCGCGGCATGCGCCTGGCGCGCGAAGGCGATGGCCTGGTCGCGGCCGTGCGCTGCGAGCTCGCCGGCAAACAGCGGTACGAAGGCGGCGGAGAAGGCGCCTTCGGCGAACAGGCGGCGAAAGAAATTGGGCAGCTTGAACGCCACGATGAACGCATCCGCCAATGCGCCCGAGCCCAGCACCGCCGACAGCACGATGTCGCGCACGAAGCCCACGATGCGGCTCAGCAGCGTCAAGCTGCCGACAGTGGCGACCGCGCGACCGAGGCTCATGCTGGGAGCGCGCCAGCTGCGCGCGGAGTAACCTCCGCGCCACAGTGGCGCTCACTTCTCCTCCCTGCGCGAAGCGCGGGGAGGTGTCCGCGAAAGCGGACGGAGGGGTCATGAGTCATGAGCCTGACCCCTCCGTCGGCGTCAGACGCCGACACCTCCCCAAGCTTCGCTTGGAGAGGAGGCCGACCAGGAGGTCCGCGCTCCACATTGCCATAAACCTGTCATTGCCCGATGGCATACTTTCTCCCGGTGGCGGCCGGCGACGTAGGGGCCGGTTTAAACCGCTACCACGGCCGGTCCCGCGAGGGGCCGGTTTGTTTATGGCAGTCCTGCCATCTCGAGCCCAGCCATCTTGAGCCCAGCCATCTCGAGCAGCGTCTCGCGATCCTGGATGGCGAGCTTCTTGTAGTCGGCGACGATGCGCTCCAATTCGTCGGTGGGCAGCACGCTCTGCAGGTCGGAGAAGCCCTGCGGCGCGCGTTGCTCGACGATGTCGAGCATGATGTCGATGCCCTTCTTGCGGTTGCTTTGAACGATGGCCGCAGTGGGCGGCAGGCGTCGCTGCTCGTAACGTTGCAGCGCCAGGGCCGGGTCGTCGCCTGTGAGGAGTTCTTGGGCGATCGCCTCGCCGTCGAGGATCGCCTGCGACGCGCCGTTCGAGCCGATGGGATACATCGGATGCGCCGCGTCGCCCAACAACGTGACACGATCGTGCGACCAGCGCGGCAGCGGATCGCGATCGACCATGGGGAACTCGTAGATCGCGTGCGCCGACCTTATGACCTCGGGCACGTCGAGCCAGCCGAACTGCCAGCCTTCGTAGCGCGGCAGGAAGTCGGCGAGCTTGCCGGGGCGGTTCCAGTCCTCGCGCGGCGGCGTCGTGCCTTCGCCCATATAAAGGTCGCAGATCCAGTTGATCAGCGCCTCGCCGCGTTCGGCGTGCGCGCGGCTGATCGGATAGCAGACGAACTTCTGCGTGTGATGGCCGGCCTGCACCATGGTGTTGCCGCCGAGGAACGGCTTGCCGACGGTGACGCCGCGCCACATCAGGATGCCCTGCCACTTGGGCGGGCCTTCGTTCGGATAGAGCTGCGCGCGCACCGCGGAGTGGATGCCGTCGGCCCCAATCAGGAGGTCGGCCTCGGCCGGTGCGACTGACGCGCTCTCGCGATCGACGAAATGCGTGACGACCTTGGCGCCCTTCTGCTCGAAACCCGCGACGCGATGCCCGAAGCCGATGCGATCCTCGCCCAGCATGCCGCGGGCCGCGTCGAGCAGGATCATCTGCAGCTGCCCGCGATGAATGGAGAATTGCGGCCAGGGCAGGCCGGCGTGGCGGCCGCGCGGGTCGGCCCAGATGGTCTGGCCGTGCCGGCTGGCGTAGCGCAGCTCGCGCGTTTCGATGCCGCTCGCGGCGAGCGCCGGCTCGAGGCCGAGGCTCGACAGCACCCGGACCGCACCGGCCTGGATGTTGATGCCGACACCGAGCGGCCTCGGGTCGTTTACGGCCTCGAAGACCTCGACCGCGAACCCGGCGCGCTTCAGGCACATCGCGGCCGTGAGGCCGCCGATGCCAGCGCCCGCGATGGCGATCTTCATGGCGTCAGCGGTCGCGGCTCAGCCCACGCTCGGCCAGTGCCGTCTCGTAGGCCAACCAGCGCTCGGCGTAGCTGTCGCCAAGCTCTCGCAGATAAGACCAGCTGTAGATGCCGGTGTCGTGGCCGTCGTCGAACACGATGCGGACGGCGTAGTTGCCGACCGCCTCGAGCTCGACGAGCTTCACGCGGCGGCATCCCGCGACGATCTTCTTCTGGTTGGGGCCATGGCCCTGCACCTCGGCCGACGGACTCTCGACACGCAGGTACTCGGCCGGCAGCGAATGCGTGCGGCCGTCGGAGAACTCGATCTCCAGTCGTGCCTCGTCCTTGATGAGTCTCAGCTCGGTCGGCCACGGTGCGCTGTCCGATTCATAGCTGCCTTCGTCGGGCACCGACTTGGCCATCCTGTCGGCCGCACTCATGGCACCTCCCTGATCGGCCTCGCTTCGCTCACCAGCATGATGGGAATGCCGTCGCGGATCGGATACGCAAGGCCCGCCTTGCGGCTGATCAGCTCGCCGGCCGCAGCGTCGTACTCAAGCGGGCCATGCGTCGCCGGGCAGACCAGGATTTCCAGCAACTTGGGATCGACGCCGGAACGGCGCGGCGGCGGTGGCGAAGGGGTGTCGTCGGTGGGGGTCATGGGCATGTCGCGGCTGATTTTATAGCACTATGTCGATAGAGCCCCCACTGTCATCCCGAGCGAAGCGAGGGATCCTTAAGGCCACAGGAAAGATCCCTCGCTGCGCTCGGGATGACAGAGCTGCGCTCGGGAAGACAAGAGCGGTCAATTTGCCCGCTTGGGCGGCGTCTCCGAGTCCGGCGCGAAGGCGTTCATCTCGAGGAAGGCGATCAAGAGCTTCGCCCGCGCCGCAGTGTCGGCCGCCTCCAGCAGCGCCTGCTTCTCGGCCGGGCCGAACGGCAGGATCATCGACAGCGAAGTGACGAGATTGGCGTCGGCGGCCTTCTTCACCGCCTCCCAATCGGTCGACAGGTTTCGGCCGCGGAAGAAGGCGGCGAGCCCCGCCATCAGTCGCTCGCGATCGAGCTCGACCTTGTCGTCCGGCGGCCCATCGAGGTCGGCGCGGAACGCCGAGAACACCGATGACACACGGCGATAGCCGCCCTGCGCCGGCTCGAGCTCGCGCACGATCTCGAAGCGGCAGACGCCGCTCAGCGCCAGCAGCAGCCGGCCGTCCTCGGTTTCGCTGAAGCTCACGATGCGGCCGGCGCAACCGATGCGATGCACCGGCGGCCGGCCATCCGGCGTCGGCAGGCCATCGCCGGCGAAGCCACCCGGCTGGACGGGCTGCACCATGCCGATCAGCCGCGATCCCGCCAGGGCGTCGAACACCATGGCGAGATAGCGCGGCTCGAAGATGTTCAGCGGCAGCTTGCCGCCCGGCAGCAGCAGCACGCCGGACAGCGGAAAGATGGGCAGCGTCTCGGGCAGCTGCTCGAAGCTCGACTCGAAGGGACTGCGCCCGGCCACTCCGCCCGCGATCCGTCAGGAGAACAGGATGGTCGACAGCCGCTTGCGGCCATCGATCGCCAGCGGATCGGTGAAGCCCAGGGCCTCGAAGAATTTCAGCAGCTGCTGGCGGGCCGCCTCCTCGTTCCATTTGCGGTCGAGCTTGATCATGGCGAGCAGCTCGTCGATCGCCTCCTTGCGCTGGTCCTGCGCCCAATGGGCAAGTGCCAGGTCGAGGCGCGTTTGGAAATCCTTGGGATCGGCTGCTGCTTTGGCCTTCAGGTCGCCGATTGGGCCGGCGGCCTTCGCCTGCTCGGCGAGATCGATCGCCGCCTGAACGGCGGCGACCTCGGCATTGCCCTTGTCCTTCGCCGGGACGCGCGCCAGCACCGACCTGGCCTCATCGGCATCGCCAGCCTGCATATGGCAGCGCGCCAGGCCGGCGAGGGCGGTGAGGTTCTCGGGCTCGACCGACAGGATCTCGCTGTAGATCCGCGCGGCGAGGTTGAAGTCGTTCTGGGCGATCGCCGCCTTGGCGTGCTCCAGCAGCTCGGCCAGCTCGTCGGTGCCTTCGCCGCCGGCGCCGCCGGTCATCTGGATCAGGCGGTCGACGAACTGCTTGACCTGGCTTTCCGGCACCGCGCCCATGAAGCCGTCGACCGGCCGGCCGCCGAAGAAGGCATAGACCGCGGGGATCGACTGGATGCGCAGCTGCTGGGCCAGCATCTGGTTCTGGTCGATGTTGATCTTGACCAGCTTCACCGCCCCCTTGGCGGCCTTCACGGCCTTCTCGATCGCCGGCTGAAGCTGCTTGCAGGGCCCGCACCACGGCGCCCAGAAATCGACGATCACCGGCACCGTGCGCGAGGCGTCCAGCACGTCCTTGGCGAACTGCGTCTGGTCGCTGTCCTTGATGAGATCGGCCGGGGCGGCCTGCTGCGCCGCGCCTTTCAGCATGGTTTCCATGGGTCCTCGGGGCAGGGAATTTTCGCGTCGGCCGCAATGTGGGCCGCCCTTCCAGGGGACGCAAGGGGGCCGGGCGACGCAAGGGGGCGTCGGATCCCCTAGCGGTCGTCGACCTTGGCCACGATGGCGTGGACGTCGTCGGGACTGACGACCGGGGCCGAGCAGGCGCCGTTGGCACAGGCGAAGGCCGCCGCTTGCGGCATTTCGGGGTATTCGACGTCGTTGGCTGGCAGCGGACCCTCCCGGCGGTCCAGCCATTCGATGCGCAGATAGCGCGTGGGATAGGTGCGCGCCGCCGCATAGAGGGCCTGCGCGTCGGGATCGTCCTTGGCGCCGACGACCGTCACATGGGCCGGCTCGCGCCCGAGCTCGCGATCCGCCAGAAGGACGCCGGGTACCACGAAATCCTGCGCGGCAAGTGCCAGCAAGTAGCGCATGCCGTGCTCGGCCCCATCGCGGAACGTCCGATTGCCCGTCTGCCGCGCCAACAGATTGAGCAGGCGCATCGTCGCCACGTTCTCGTCGATCTGCTTGACGGGCGTTGCCAGGACGCCCTTGGCGCCCGGGTTCGGCCGGCGCACCACGAAGCCACCGGCCGGATCTCGGTGGTCGCGCAGGATTGCAGTCGCGAGATCGGCGGCCAGCGCGAGGTAGC
>JAFAKN010000303.1 GCA_019235415.1 Alphaproteobacteria bacterium | reverse complement strand
GCTTGCCCCATTCGTGATGCGCGCCGAAGCGCATCACGTCAGACGCGGGCATATATGTCTTCGTAGCGCGTGATGTCGTCCTCTTCGAGGTAGTCGCCGGTCTGGACCTCGACGACCTCCAAGGGCTCGCTGCCGGGATTGGCCAGTCGATGGATGCCGCCCATCGGGATGTAGACCGATTCGTGCTCGTGCAGGGTCATGATCTGGCCGTCGAGCGTCACCTCGGCCACGCCCTTGACCACCACCCAGTGCTCGGCGCGCCGCGCATGGCTCTGCAGGCTGAGCCGTCCCTTGGGCTTGACGCTGAGCCGCTTGGCGCGGAAGCGCTCGCCGCGGTCGATGTCCTGGTAGCTGCCCCACGGCCGGTGCATCACCGCGTGCTCCGTCGCGGCCCTGTGCTTGCCGTCCGACATGCGCTGCACGACGTCCTTCAGCCGCGGGAGATTGTCGCGATGGCCGACCAGGACGGCATCGTTCATCGCGACGACCACCACCTCCTCGACGCCGATCACCGCGGTCAGCGGCCCGTCGGAGCGAATGTAGGAGTTGCGCACGTGGTCGATCTCGACCGGGCCTTCGGTCACGTTGCCGGCGCTGTCCGCCTCGCCGACATCGAGCAGCGCGTCCCAAGTGCCGAGATCGGACCAGCGGAACCGGGCCGGGACCACCCAGCACTTGTCGGTGCGCTCCATCACGGCATAGTCGATCGACTTGGGCGGCGCCTTGGCGAACGCCTCGGCGTCGAGGAATACCGTGGGCCCGCTGTGACGTGCCCTGGCGACCGCCTCCTCGGCGGCGGCGGCGATCGCCGGCTCGTAGCGCGCCATCTCGGCCAGCAGCAGCCCGGGCGGGAACAGGAAGTTGCCGCTGTTCCACAACAGGCCTTCGGCGATGTAGCGAAGCGCCGTCTGCGCGTTGGGTTTTTCGACGAAGGCCGCGACCTTCTGCACTGGGCCGATGCTGTCGTTGCCCGGCCGGATATAGCCGTAGTCGGTCTTGGGCTCGGTCGGCGGGATGCCGAAGGTGACGATGCCGCCTTGCTCGACCGCCGTCAGACCCTCGCGACAGGCGGCGCGGAACTCCTCGGCGCCGATGACGAGGTGATCCGAGGCGAGCGCCAGGACGGCCTTGGCGCCACGATCGCGCGCAAAGGCGGCCGCCGCCGCCATGGCTGGACCGGAATCGCGGCGTGACGGCTCGACCAGGATGTCGATCTCCATGCCGATGTCGCGCGCCTGCTGCTCGGCCATGAAGCGGTAGGCCTCGTTGGTGGCGATGATCGGACGCCGGAACAGGCCGCGATCGGCGACGCGTTCGAGGGTCTGCTGGAAGGTCGACTGCTTGCCGAGCAGCGGCACGAACTGCTTGGGCATGCTCTCGCGCGATAGCGGCCACAGGCGCTTGCCGGAGCCGCCGACCAGGATGACGGGTGTGATGAGAGACATTGCGTTTCTTCAGGCCTTCTTCTGTGCCGTCAGGCGTTCGAGGTTCTCCTCGCGGCGGCGGCGTGCCTCGACTTCCACCGCCTCGGCGAGAGCCGGGATGCGCGAGGCGATCTCATAGAAGTCGCTGGCGTAGAGCACCAGCAGCGTGGTCGGCTTGGTGGTGGCCACGGTGGCGGTGCGCGGCTGGCGGTCGAGCAGGGCCATCTCGCCAAAGAATGCACCGTCGCCCAGCCGCACCGAACCGCCGTTGGGCAGACGCACCTCGCACTCGCCGCTGGTGATGAAGAACATGGAATCGCCGGCATCGCCCTGGCGGACCACGGTGATCCGCGGCGGATAGTAGCGCGTTCGCAGCCGGCCGACGATCTCCGACAAGGTGACCACGCCGAGAGCGGTGAAGATCGGCACGCGCGACACCAGGTCCCAGACCCGCAGGTACTCGCGCCGTCGCTCCTCCTGCGAGAAGCCGGTGGCAAGCACACCGGTCATGAGCGCCAGCACCGCGATGCCGCTGATCATCAGGCCCGCTCCGACCAGCCGCCCGCCCACCGTCACCGGGACCACGTCGCCGTACCCGGTCGTTGTGAGGGTCACCACGGCCCACCACATCGCTCCCGGCAGGTTGCCGAACTGGTCGGGCTGCTTCTCGCGCTCGAGGATGTGCGCAAGGGTCGCCGCGATGATCAGCAGGATGCCGAACAGGATCAGGATGCTGGTGAGCGGTGCGCGCTCGTTGGACACCACGCGCGCCAGCGTGCCGAAGGCCGGTGCGTGCAGGCCGAGTTTCAACACCCACAAGATGCAGAAGACCGATGCGGCATCCGCCCCGGTGATGGCGTAGCCCACGCCCATCATCACGGCCGGCAGGACGGCCAGGAGATTGATCAGGCCCGGGAGGGACATCGCCCAGCGCAGGCGCGCCACCATCGGCCTGTAGTGGTCGAGCCGGGAAATTTCCGGCGCGACCCAAAGGCGAACCAGGTACTCAAGGAAAAAGATGATGGTGATGACCCAGATGATCAGGCGCAGGCCGTGACGCACGTCGACCGGCAGGCTGTCGATCGACAGGAAGATCACGGCCAGTATCCCGACCGCCAGCGCGCCGAGGTGGAACGACTGCCAGTGTCGTCCGGCCGGACTGTAGTCGCTGTAGCGCAGGATCGAATAGATCCGGGGCCGAAGCGTGTTGAGCCTGTTCACGAGCCGACCATAGGCGGCATGGCCTGTCTATTGCAACGCGCAGAAACCCCGCACGAGGGGGCGCAGAGCCCAGCTTTTGCCGGTATTCCCGGTGGCCGCACCGTCGATTCAGCGTCTAGTCTAGCCGCAACATCCGGGGAGGGCGATGGATCCGCGTCAGGTCAAAACGGCTGCCGATGCCCGCGCGATCGTCAAGGAGCGTGGCTTAACCCATGTCAAGGTAGGCGTGCACGACCTGGATGGTGTCCTGCGCGGCAAGTACCTGCATGTCGACAAGTTCGACGGCGCTCTGGACGGCGGCATGGGCTTCTGCGACGTGGTCCTGGGTTGGGATATCGGCGACCAGCTCTACGACAATGTCAGCTTCACCGGCTGGCACACCGCCTATCCCGACGCCACCGTTCGCATTCTCCCCGAGACCTGTCGCGAGATCGCGACCGAGCCCGGCAACCTGTTGTTTCTCTGCGAATTCGCCGGCAGCGCCGAGGCACTCTGCCCGCGCGGCGTGCTGCGGCGGGTCCTGAAGCGGGCGGCCGACCTGGGGTTCGAGGCGCGGGTCGGCTTCGAGTACGAGTTCTTCGTCTTCGCCGAGACGGCGCACACGATCCGCGACAAGGGCTACCGCAACCTGCGGCCGATCTCGCCCGGCTTCTTCGGCTATTCGATGCTGCGCAACTCGGTCCAGTCCGACTGGTACCGGGACCTGCTGGCCATGTGCGAGACGATGGACATGGGCATCGAGGGGCTGCACACCGAAACCGGCGCCGGCGTGCTCGAGGCGGCGCTGCGCGTGCGCGACGGGCTCACCGCGGCCGACAATGCTGCGCTCTTCAAGCTCTACACCAAGGTGCTGGCGCAGAAACGCGACTGGCTCGCCACCTTCATGGCCAAGTGGTCGAAAGACTGGCCGGGGTGCGGCGGCCACATGCACTTGTCGCTGTGGCAGAAGGGCGAGCCGGGCTTTTACGACGCCGAGGACGGGCAGGGGCTCAGCGCCGCCCTGCGCCATTTCGTCGGCGGCCAGCAGACCTTGATGCCCGAGCTGCTGGCCATGGTCGCATCCAACGTGAATTCCTATCGCCGTCTGATTCCCGGCTTCTGGGCGCCGACGGCGGCAAGCTGGGGCATAGAGAACCGCACGACGTCGCTCAGGGTCATTCGCGGTTCGCCCAAGTCTACGCGCGTTGAGTATCGCGTCGCCGCCGCCGACGCCAACCCTTATCTTGCGCTCGCCGCCGCCGTTGGCTCGGGCATATGGGGCATCGAGAACGAGATCGAGCCCGGCGAGCCTGTGCAGGGCAATTCGTACGACAAGAAGCATCCGGCGAAGGCCCAGCTGCCGCGCACGCTGATGGAAGCGGCCGGGTGGCTGAAGGCCTCGAAAGCAGCGCGTGCCCTGTTTGGCGATGCCTTCGTCGATCACTATTCTGCAACACGCGAATGGGAAGAGCGGGAGTTCCGCAAAGCCATCACCGAATGGGAGCTCGACCGCTACATGGAAATCATCTGATGGGCGACATCTTTTGATGGCCGACCTGTTCACCGGCAACTGGAGCTACCCGACCGCGATCCGCTTCGGCGCCGGTCGGGTAAAAGAGCTGCCCGACGCCTGCAAGGCCCTGGGCTTCAGGCGGCCGCTGCTGGTCACCGATCCGGGATTGGCCAAGCTCCCGATGATCGGCGATGCGTTGCTGGCGTTGCGCAAGACGGGTTTGGAGGCGGCGTCGTTCAGCGATCTGCGGCCCAACCCGATCGCCAGCAACGTCGATTCCGGTGTCAAGGTGCTGCGCGCCGGCAAGCACGACGGCGTCATCGCCTGGGGTGGCGGCTCGGCCATCGACACGGCCAAGGCGATCGCCTTCATGGCCGGCCAGACCCGACCGATGTGGGACTTCGAGGATATCGGCGACTGGTGGACGCGCGCCAATGCCGCGGCGATCCTGCCCACGATCGCCGTGCCGACCACGGCCGGCACCGGCTCGGAGACCGGCCGTGCCTCGGTGATCACCAACGAGCAGACGCACATCAAGAAGGTGATCTTCCATCCGCGCATGATGCCGGCCATCGTCATCGCCGATCCCGAGCTGACGGTCGGCCTGCCGCCCAGGCTCACGGCTGGCACCGGCATGGACGCCTTCATCCACTGCCTGGAAGCCTACTGCGCGCTCGGCTATCACCCGTATGCCGAGGGCATCGCCGTTGAAGGCATGCGGCTGGTTAAGGACAACCTGGCGCGTGCCGTGAAGGATGGCCGCGACCTCGCGGCGCGCAGCCATATGCTGGCCGCCTCGCAGATGGGCTCGACGGCGTTCCAGAAGGGGCTGGGGGCGATCCATTCACTGTCCCATCCGGTGGGCGCGATGCTCGACACCCATCACGGCCTCACCAACGCCGTGGCGATGCCCTATGTGCTGAAGTTCAACCGGCCCGCCGTCGACGACAAGATCAAGCGCTTGGCCCGCTGGCTGGGTCTCGCTAATCCGACGTTCGACGGCTTCCTGGAGTGGATCCTGGCGCTACGTCGGGAAATCGCAATTCCTCATACGCTCGCCGAGCTCGGCGTGAAGCAAAGCCATCTCGATACGCTTGCGGAGATGGCCGCTGCCGACCCCACCGCCGGCGGCAACCCGATCAGGGCCGGCGTGCCCGAGATGCGCCGCCTGTACGAGGCCGCGCTGGAGGGGAGGTTGTGATGTTTCCATCGCGCTGGGGGCGCGCCACTCCAGTGGCGCGTCATGTGTCGCAGTCGAAGAAGATCGCGCCACTGGAGTGGCGCGCCCCCGGCGCATGACCACTTTCCCCACCCACGCCCGTGTCGTCGTCATCGGCGGCGGCATCATGGGCTGCTCGACGGCCTATCACCTGGCCAAGCTCGGCTGGAAGGACATCGTGCTGCTCGAGCAGGGCCGGCTGAGCGGTGGCACGACCTGGCACGCCGCCGGCCTGGTCGGGCAGCTGCGCAGCTACCAGAACCTGACGCGGCTGATCCGCTACAGCACCGAGCTCTATGCCCGCCTCGAGGCCGAGACGGGGCTCGCCACCGGGTGGAAGCAGTGCGGCTCGCTGTCCGTCGCGCGCACCGAGGAGCGCATGGTGCTGCTGCGCCGGTCGGCCGC
>JAFAKN010000253.1 GCA_019235415.1 Alphaproteobacteria bacterium | reverse complement strand
CAGGCCGTCGTCGACGACGTTCTAAAGGTGTTCGGCGCCGTCCGTGGCCCGTTCAGCATGATGCTGCACAGCCCGGAGATGACCAAGCGCATGTTGCCGCTCGTGCCGTTCTTCCGCGACGAAAGCGTCGTCGAAGGCAAGCTGCGCTCCGTCGGCGTCCTCGCCGCCGTGCGCGAGCGCGAGGCGGCGTACGTGTGGGCGGCGCAGGTGGCGGCCGCGCGCCGTAACGGCCTGCGCGAAGAAGCGATCGATCTTTTGCGCGCGAAGGCAGACGCCTCGAAGTTTCCGGCGGAAGAGGCCGCGATCGTGACCTACGTCCGTCAGCTCATGCGTACCAATCGCGCCGACCAGGCCGCATTCGATGCCCTCCACGAGAAGCATGGCACCAAGTGGCTCGTCGAGCTGACCACCGGCGTGAACTTTTACGCGATGCTGTGCGGCGTGGTGAACGCGTTCGAGGTGGCGGTGCCGCCGGACGGAGACAAGCTGCCAGCCTGAGCTCTCCGAGCTGCCGGCTCGCTGATGAGCGGGCGAATGCCGGTGGACCGGCATTCGCGTCAAGGAGACGGCGATGGACGACATCTTGATCAGGGGCGGCGAGGTGATCGATGGCACCGGCGCGCCGGGCCGCGTGGCGGACGTGGCGATCCGCGCCGGCCGCATCGCCGCCATCGAAGCGAACCGGGCGGAGAGCGCCGATCGCGTCATCGACGGCCATGGTTGCGTGGTGGCCCCGGGCTTCATCGACATCCACACCCATTCCGACTTCACGCTGCCGCTCAACCCGAAGGCCGAGTGCAAGATCCGCCAGGGCGTGACGACCGAGGTGGTCGGCAATTGCGGGTTTTCCGTCGCGCCGGCGCTGCCCGGCAAGGTCGACGCGCTGCGCGAGTATCTGTCGGGCAGCGCTCCCTGGCTCGCGTTCGAGGCAACCGACTTTGCCCGCTACATGGACAGCTGGCCCGACATGGCGGTGAACGCCGTGATGCAGGTCGGCCACAACACGCTTCGCCTGATGGCCATGGGCATGGAAAGCCGCGCGCCGCGCGAGGCCGAGCTGCGCCACATGCAGGACATGCTGGCGGAGGGGCTGGAGGCCGGCGCCCTCGGCCTGTCTTCCGGCCTGTTCACGGCGCCCGGTTGCTTCAGCGAGCGCGACGAGCTGCGCGCCCTGGGTCACGTCCTGAAGGCCCACGGCGCCCGCTACTCCTCGCACATCCGCGACGAATCCCATGGCGTGCACGAGGCCGTCGCCGAAGCGATCGACATCGGCGAGCATTGCGGCGTCCATGTGCAGATCGCTCACATGAAGCTCAGCGGGACCGACAGCTGGGGCCAGGCCGATCGCCTTCTCGCGGCAATCGACGCCGCCCGCACGCGCGGCGTCGACGTGCATGGCGACCACTATCCCTACGATTGGGCCACCAACCCGCTGCGCTTCCTGCTGCCGACCTGGCTGCAGGAAGGCGGGATGCCAGCGATGCTGGGACGCCTCGCCGATCCTTATGTCCGCTCGCGCATCCGGCAGAAGATCGCCGAGGTCGGCTTCAACAACTTCGGCCAGATCGACTCCTGGGCCGACATCCGCATCGCCATCTCGCCGCATGGCGCCGCCGAGCCTGGCCGAACCATCGAGGAGATCGCGCGCGAGCGGCGCTGCGATCCGCTCGACGCGGTCTGCGAGGTCATCATCGCCGACAAGGGCGCGACCCGCATCCTGGTGCGATCGATGTCGGAGGCCGATGTCCGCGCCATCGCCGCCGATCCGTCCGCCCTGGTCGGCTCCGACGGGCCGTGCGTGGCGCCCTATGGCATCACCGGCCAGGGCAAGCCGCATCCGCGTCTCTACGGCACGTTCCCGCGCCTCATCGGGCACTATGCCCGCGATCTCGGCCTGCTCACCTTGCCCCAGGCGATCGCCAAGATGACCGGCGGCGCCGCGGCGGCGCTCGGCCTGGCGGATCGCGGCCTCCTGCGTGAAGGCCAGGCGGCCGACGTGGTTCTGTTCGACCCCGCGACGATCATCGATCGGGCGACCTACGACGACCCGCACCAGTATCCGGCGGGCATCGCGACGGTGATCGTCAACGGCACGGTGGTGATCGACGCCGGCGAGCACACTGGTGCCCTGCCCGGCCGGCTGCTCCGGCGGCGCGGAACGGTGCTGGCATGATGCGTGTCCGCCGACCGGCGGCAGTGCTCATCGGGCCGTACGAGCGTCCAAGTCCATGCCGAGCGGGACGCGTTGTGGCCTGCTGTCAAACTTCGTGGCCTTGGCAAGCCGCGGCTGGCCTTCAAATGGCCGTGACATGTCTGGCGCCGGATCGGAGAGCGCACCAAGTGCTGGAGTCGAGGAGTCGCACTCATGCGTTCCTTGAGCGTGCTGCTGCTACTGGGGTGTTCTGCTTGCGCGCAGCAGGCGGTGCCGGAGTGCCACAACTATCAGTTGCCCATCACCGTCGGCAGCACGCAGGTGCAAGCCGACTTCACGGCTTGCCGTCAAGCGGACAACAGTTGGCGCATCACCCAAACGACGCCGGGGTTGCCCAGTCAAATCTACGTGGTTCCACCTTATGCTGTCGATCCTCGCATGTCACAATGATGTTGGCTCGTTCGAATTGGTTCCAGCGGAACAACATCCGGGAGTTCTCCTATGGAGATCCACGCGCGTCTCCCTTTTTGAGTGTCGCGACCGCGTTAGCCATTGCGCAAGGCGTGACGCTGCCGTCCACGGCCAACGCGTCCAACGCTCCGCCGGGGCCGGTCGCGTCGCAACCCGTGCCGGAGCAGACCTCGCCCAACTGCCATGACTTCACCATCCCGGTCATGGTCGACGGGCAGCAACGGCTAGCGGTCGGACAGATGTGTCAACAGCCGGACGGCTCCTGGCGGGTCACCCAAAACACGCCCGGCTTGCCGCCGCAGGTCTATACGCTGCCTGCACAGGCGATCTACGTCACGCCGTACCCTTACGAATACTATTGGGCGGACTCCTGGGGCGTCGGCCCTCCGGTTTTCGCCGGAGGATTCTTCTTCGTCGGTCATCGTATTTGCTACTTCCGGCAGGCACGCTTCAGCCACGGCGGGTTTCATGGCGGTGGATTCCACGGAGGCTCGCACGGTGGGTCGCATGGCGGGTCGCACGGCGGGTCGCACGGAGGATCGCATGGTGGCGGCCGTCACTGAACGCGCCGATCTGCCCCGCTACGCCAGGCAATCATAGCCAGGGTTGAAGCCCGGTTGGACGGATGCTGGCCGACAGCCGACTTCAATTAAGTGCCGCTGCGCCGACATAGCCGGCAGCATTTTGAGCGCGAAGCGGCCGTGGCGGAATGCCGTGGCAGACAGTAAGAAGGCGGCATGAAGCACAAACCGCTTTTCGTCTTCGCCTTCGGCCTTCTCGTCGTCGGCGCCGCCACCGCGCAGACGCCATATGCCGGCATGCAGTCTCGACCGATCAAGGCGCTTTCAGACGAGCAGGTCGCTGATTTAAGAGCTGGACGTGGCATGGGATTGGCCCTGGCCGCCGAGCTGAATGGATACCCGGGTCCCGCTCACTTGTTGGAGCTGGCCGATCAGCTTGACCTATCCGATGAACAACGGACGACTGCGCAAAGGCTCTTCGACTCCATGAAGGCGGAAAGCATCCCGATTGGCGAACGCCTAATTGCTCAAGAGGCCGACCTCGACAGACTGTTCGCGGAGCACAAGATAACTCCTGAAAACCTCGCCACCGTCACGGCGGAGATAGGCGAGACTCAAGCGAAGCTTCGCGACGCCCATCTCAAATATCATCTTGCAACCGTCGCGCTGCTGCGACCATCGCAAATCCAGCGCTATGCCGTGCTGCGGGGCTATTCCGGTATCGGCCAGGAGCACCAGCACCACAACTGAGATGACGGATTTCTGGACCACCGTCGGGTCAGGCGAGTTCGTCCGCATCGTCGCCCTGTCCCTCGGCGTAAGCCTGTCTGCGACCGGCCTGGCGGTCCTGCTCGGCCTGCCGCTCGGCGCCAGCCTCGCGGTCCTGCGTTTCGCCGGCCGGCGCCCGCTGATCATCGTCATCAATGCGCTGCTCGGCTTGCCGCCGGTCGTGGTCGGGCTCGTGCTCTACTTGTTGCTATCGCGCTCCGGTCCGCTTGGTGAGTTGGGACTGCTGTTCACGCCGGGCGGTATGGTGGCGGCCCAGACCATCCTCGCGACGCCGATCGTGGCGGCCCTCGTGCATCGCGCGATGAACGGCCTGTGGACCGACTACGGAGGCGCGCTGCTGGTCGACGGAGCGACGCGCTTGCGAGCCATCCCGACGCTGCTCGCCATGGGACGCTTGCCAATTCTGACCGCGGCGCTGGCGGGTTTCGGCCGCACAATCTCCGAGGTCGGCGCGATCCTCGTCGTCGGTGGCAATATTGCGGGATATACGCGCACCATGACCACGGCCATTGCGCTGGAAACCAGCAAGGGCAACCTCGGTCTCGCGCTGAGCCTCGGCCTGGTGCTGATCGGCATCAGTGTGGCGGTGAGCGCCACAGCCTTCGCACTGGCATCAGGAGACAGGCGATGATGAAAGTGACGCGACGGCTGCTGGCGTGCCTGTTCGCGGCCGGGATGACGACTTCCGCGATTAGTGCGGCAGCCGAGTCGATCGTCCTCGCGTCGACGACGTCGCTGCAGGATTCGGGGCTGCTCGCCAATATCCTGCCGGCCTTCACCGCCGCCACCGGCATCGAGGTGCGTGTGGTGGCGCAAGGCACCGGCCAGGCGCTCGCGACCGCGGCGCGCGGCGACGCCGATCTCGTGCTGGTCCATGACCCCGAGGCCGAGGACAAGTTCATCGCCGAGGGCCACGGCGGCGAGCGCCGCCAGATCGCGTGGAACGATTTCGTGATCGTGGGTCCGGTCAGCGACCCGGCAAAGATCGGCGGCGGCCACGACGCAGTGGCGGCGTTCGGGCTGATCGCGAAGGCCGGCGCGCCCTTCGTGGCGCGTGGCGACAAGAGCGGCACGGATGCGCTGGAGAAGCGGCTGTGGCGAAAGGTCGGCCGCCAGCCGTCGCTCGCCAGCGGCGATGGCTGGTACAAAGATATCGGCGGCGGCATGGGCGCCGCGCTCAACGCCGCGGCGGGCATCGGCGCCTACACGCTCTCCGATCGCGGCACATGGCTCAGCTTCGCCAACAAGGCGGAGCTCAAGGCCCTGGTCGAGGGCGATCCCGGGTTACTGAACCGCTATGACGTGATCCTGCTCGATCCGAAAAAGCATCCGATCGCCAAGCACGACGCCGCTCGACGGTTGAGCGATTGGTTGGTGTCGACCGCGGGACAGGCGGCGATCGGTGCCTATACGAAACAGGGTCAGCAGCTGTTCAATCCGTCGGCGGCGGCGCCGAAGTAGCGGTCACCAAGGGTCACGGCCAGTGCTGCGCCGGCATGCGGTCATTTCCGTCCTGGGTCAAACTGGAAGGCATGCCTGCTACGGGCCGGCACGCGACATCCAGAGGTTCGTCGCCGCGCGTCTGCTTTACCCTGGAAGCGGACCGAGAGCGTGTACTCGTAAACTGCCCCCACGGATACAAGACAAGGCAATGTCCGTTGCCAAGCGCGGTGAACACCTTACTGTCGCTGCATGATTTCTCGAAGGACGGTTCTCTCGGGCCTGGCTGCGGCAGCGACGACGGGATGCAGCGCACCTCGGGCGCCCCGTCAGGCCTCCGTGGCGCCGGATCAATCTCAGCAGACTCCGCCACCTCAATATCCGCCGCCTGAATATCCGCCGCCTGAATATCCGATTGCGCCGGCACCGCCGAACCGCGCCCCCCGAGGACTGGATGCAGTAATCGACCTTAGCGCGCACACCACTGTCTCCGATTTCGGGCAGGTACGCGCGAGCAACATCCTCGCGGTCATCCACAAGGCGAGCGAAGGCGATTTCTATGCCGACCCCATGTGTGCTGCGCGACGGTCGCAGGCCGTGGCAGCGGGATTGCTGTGGGGCACCTATCATTTCGGCAAGGGCGATTCGCCCGGCGAGCAGCAGGCAGCGTTCTTCCTGGACTCTTCCCGACCCACCCAAGGGACTCTCCTCGCCCTGGACTTCGAGCCCAATGAAGGCGATCCCTCGAACTCGATGACGCTCGGCCAGGCCGAGGCCTTTGTGCAGGCGGTCGCCAGCGCCACGGGCCGGTTGCCGCTCGTCTACGTGCATCCGACCTGGGCCAACGGCCGGATCACGCCCGACTCCATCCTCGCGCGCTGCGGCCTTTGGGTCGTCGACTATCATGACTCGCCTGGGATCCCGCTGGCCTGGGCAACGAGCGGTTGGCGGCTCTGGCAATATGCCAGCGACAACTATGCGGGCCGCCGCGCTCACGGCCGCACCAGAACCGTCCAAGGCCTCGACCGCTGCGATCGCAACTTGTTCAATGGCGACGTGGCTGGGCTCCACCGGTTTTGGAATGCCGCCGCTTGATCGAACGAAATGACGCTCAGGGCTGCGCCTCGAGCTGTCGGAAACGCCGCCGCGACGCGTTCGAATGTCGGATTCGCGTCACAACCGGTAATCCTCGGGCCGAGCAATACTTTTCTGTTCCTGCCCTGGCAGCCGACATGAGGAGGTCGGGTCGGCCCTTCTCAGTAGGGGCATGACCGGACATCTGGTTGCTCATCACCCCCTGAGTACAATGTTCTAGCGGAAAGCGGTGCTAGCGCAGTAGTGGCCTGCTACCTTGTCGGCGTGAAACGGCTCCTCTGCGGACTGCTCCTCATCCTGTTCAGCCCCGCCGTATGGGCGGCCGATAAATCGGTGTCGGCCAAGGCGGCCGACGGTAGTTCCGTCGAATACCTCCTCACCACTACGGCCAGCCAAACGCCGGCCTATGGCGTGATCCTCATGCCGGCGGCAAGGGCATCATGTCGCCGCAGAATGGAAATTTTCGCGCGCCATTTTCGCCGAAGGACCGTTTGTCGCCGCCTCGACCGACGCCACGCGCGCCTGATCGCATCATGGCAATCGTCGCCGACCTGCAGCGGCGCTATCCCGGCATCAAGGTCTATGTCGTCGGCACCAGCCGCAGCACCGAGGCGACGATGGCGCTCGCCCGCCTGCTCGACAGCAGGGTCGCGGGCTTCGCGCACTCCTCTTCGATGAATGCCATCGCAAGCTTCGATCCGCGGGGACTGAAGAGCCGCAATCTGATCGTGCTGCACAAAAAGGACGCCTGCCAAGCGACCGAGCCCTCGAACGGCATAGCCTCCAACAGGAGCTACGGCACTCCACTGATCGAAATGGACGGCGGCAGGTCTACAGGCGACGAATGCGAGGCCCATGCCTATCACGGTTACAACGGCATCGAGCGAGAGACCGTGGACAAGATCAAGCAGTGGATCGCTGCCGGAGGGTGAGGGCGGACCATGGCTCCGGTCCCCGAAGGTGGTCCCAACGATCTCGCACGCGACGCAGCAGGCTTAGGCAGCTACGAGATTCGCACACCGCCATGGTCCGCAATGGGTCAAAAGGAAAACCCAACTCCTGCACGACCAAGCGCATCATGCCTGCTCGAACAGAATGAGGCTGTGTGGAGTGGGCGGCAGGGACTTCGCGATCACTTTTCCAAATCCCGCCGCGCGGCCCATTTCCTCGAACTCACGGGCCGTGTATGCGTCACCCTGCGGCGTCGAACCAAGCATCTGAAATGCGAACATTGCTGGGAAGCGCGGAGACACCCGGTCCTCGTTCGGCAAAAACTCGACAGCCACAGCGCGCCCTCCGGAGACGAGGCTCTTGCGCGCTTTTCGAAGAAGGGTCACACACGCGTCGCGATCGAGTTGGTGGAGGAAGTTGGTCATCAGCACGAGATCGAAGCCGCTACCCCAGTCAGAGTCGAACGCACTCCCCGCCAACGTGTGATAGCGTCCCGACACTCCCGCCGCCTCGGCATTCTCTTGTGCGACTGAAAGGACAGCCTGCCAGTCGATCGCCGTGATCTGCGCGCCCGTGGTGGCCTGAGCAATTGCGATACCGAACATTCCGTGTCCGGCGGCGACATCTAGCACCTTGCGGGGAGACGGGACTGCAAGCTCAGACGCGACTATTTTTGCGACAGGAACCCTGGACGGGCCCATCGCTCGCGCAAACTTCACCCAGATTGGATGATCCG
>JAFAKN010000224.1 GCA_019235415.1 Alphaproteobacteria bacterium | reverse complement strand
GTTCTGGCTGCCTGCCGTCAATGCCGTGCGCGCCAGCTCGTCGTAGCTCAGGGTGAAGCCGAACAGCGCCACGCCGATGATGCCGGGCAGCAGGATCGGCAGGGTCACCTCGCGCACGCGCTGCCAGCTGGTGGCGCCGAGGTCGGTTGCCGCCTCCTCGTAGGACCGGTTGAAGCGGCCGAGCACGGCGAACATGATCAAAAGCCCGAACGGCAGCGTCCAGGTGAGCTGTGCGCCCAGCCCCGAGGTATCCCAGCCGGTCTCGATGCCGAGCAGGCGAAAGCTGAGCGCAATGCCCAGCCCGACGAACAGACCGGGCATGATCAGGCTCGCGATGGCGAGATAGAAGGCGAAGGCCGAGCCGCGGAAGCGGCGCCGGAACGCCAGCCCCGCCACGACCGACAGCAGGACGGTGATGAGCGCCACGGCGACGGCGAGTTCGATCGAGCGCAGGAAGGAGCCGGCGATGTCGCCGACCCGCTTCTGCGAGAACAGCGCCTCGAACCAATCGAAGGAAAATCCGTTCATCGGGAAGGTCATGCCGCCCTGCGGCCCTTGGAACGACAGGATGTAGATCACCGTCATGGGGCCGTAGAGGAACAGCACGAACAGCGTGAAGAAGCCGGCGAAGGCGTAGAAGGTCCACGGCCGGCGACCCCTGCTGTCAGCCGCGTGCATGGTGCCTCCCTTCCTCGTCGTCTCGACCAAGCCCGACGGAGGGGGTCATCGCGCGAGCTCCTTGCGCACGTCGACCAAGCGCAAAATGCCGGCCACCATCAGCGTGACGATGATCACCATGATGACCGCGCTCGCCGCCGCAGGCGGGTATTGCAGCGCGGCGACCTCGTTTTGCAGCGCCGACACCACCGAGGCGCTCTGGCCGCCGCTCATGGTCCGCACGACGAAGGAATCGCCCATCACCAGCGTGATGACGAAGATCGAGCCCAGCGCGATGCCGGTCTTGCTGAGCGGCAAGACGACCTCGTAGACGACGCGAAAGCGGCCGGCACCGGCGTCGCGCGCCGCCTCGAGCAGGCTTTTGTCGATGCGCGCCATCGAATTGAAGATCGGCACCACCATGAACAGGGTGAAGAGGTGGACGTAGGCCACCACCACCGCGAAGTCGGAGAACAGCAAGAACTCCAGCGGCCGGCTGGTGATGCCCGCGCCCATCAGCGCCTGGTTGAAGATGCCGTTGCGCCCCAGGAAGGGGATCCACGAGATCATGCGGATGATGTTGGAGGTGAGGAACGGAACGGTGCAGAGCAGGAACAGGCCGATCTGCACCAGCACGCCGCGCACGTGGAACACCAGGAAATAGGCGATGTTGAAGCCCAGCACGAGCGTCACCAACCAGACGATGGCGGCGAACTTGAGCGAGCTGGCGTAGAGCCGCAGCGTCACCTCCGACCGGAACAGGTCGATGTAGTTGTCGAGGATGAAGGTCGGGATGATGTCGGTGCGCTCGAAATCGAAGAAGCTCACCGCCAGGACGACCAGCATGGGCAGGCCGAAGAACAGCAGCAGCACCAGGACCAGCGGCGAGATCTGCAGCCATGACGCCCGCTCGGCGCCAGAGTCGATGGCTGCGGCTTCTGCGTCGCGTACCGCGGTGGGCGCAAGAAGCGCGTCCACCGCTTGTTCGGTCATGGCCATGTTCGCTGCGAAGCGTGGCTCAAGACGAGACGAACTCGTTCCAGCGCCGCGTCAGGTAGCGATCCTCGTCCATCACCGTGTTCCAGCAGGCGATGTTGCCCATGCGGTCCCAGATGGCGCCGCCGTCACGGGTGGCTCCCTTCTTCTCCATGATGGTGCCGTAGGGGTCCTTGATATCGACGGCGGCCGGCTTGCCGTCGTACCAGTAGTCCCATTCCTCCGGCGTCAGGAACTTCTTGGCCGTCGTCGGCACCGCCGAGTAGTAGCCCTGCTTGGCGATGAAGCCGCCCTGCCAGCCGGAATTGAACCAGTTCATGTACTCATAGGCGCAATCGAGCTTCAGCCCGCTGAGATGCGCCATCGGCGCCAGGCCGACGAACCAGCCGCGATAGCCCTCCTTGAGCGGCACGTAGTAGCAGTCGATGCTCCGCGAGCGCACGGCGGTGACCGCCGGCGACCACATCGACTGGATCACCACCTCGCCCGAGGCCATCAGGTTCACCGACTGGTCGAACGTGCTCCAGAACGAGCGGAAATGGCCGCCCTTCTTCATGTCGATCATGATCTTGATGGTCTTGTCGATCTCGTCCTTGGTCATGTTGCCCTTGTCGGCGTACTTGAAGTCGCCGCGCGCCTCGAGCGCCATGGCGACGTCCATCACGCCAACCGGGGCATAATCGACCAGCGCGGTCTTGCCCTTGTACTTGGGATCGAGCAGGTCCTTCCAGCTCGTGACCTTGTCGCGGCCGCCCACGAGGTCGGGCCGGATGCCGAGCGTGTCGGCGTTGTAGATGGTCGGGATCATGGTCAGGAACTCGGTCGGCTTGCTCGCAAGCTTCTTGCCGTCCTTGTCCACGTAGAACATCGCCTCGATCGGCGACAGGCCCTGGGTCGAGGCCATCTGCCCGTTGGGATAGGCGCCCTTGGTGAACAGCGGCACCGTTTCGCCCCAGAGCTTGTACTTCGCGACCGGAATCGACGAGAGCACGCCCTTGCCCACCAGATACGGCAGCTTGGTGCTGTCGATGTTGTTGATGTCGATGGTGTTGGGCTGGGTGAGCGAGCGGTTGATCTGCACGTCGTCGGTGATCGCCTGCATCGCGATCTTGAAGCCGAGGTCCTTGGTGGCCTGCTCGCCGATCTCCTTGATGGCGGCGTAGGATCCGCCGGCGTGGACCAAGGTGATGTCCTTGGCATTCTGCGCCCAGACGGTGGGAAATCCGCCGATCGCTTCGCTCGCCACCACGGCGCCGCCGGCGGCGGCTCCTTTCAAGACAAAACGACGATTGACCCTGGTCTTGGAGTCAGAGGATTTGCGGGACATCAGCCACCTCCGTTAATTCGGGTGCGCGTTGGGCTCCCCGCGAAAGTTTCGCAAGAAACATGCCACCGAACGGCGAGCACCTGAGCTTGCCAAGTACGCGGAACAAGGCAGATCGCTGATCCAATCTTGAGCGATGTGATTGCAGATCGGGCGGGGTGCGAAGGTCCGCCTTTTGCATCTCCGATCGCCGGCGCAGCGAGAGGAGACCGCGCATGGAGATCGGTGTCTTCATCCCGATCGGCAGCAACGGCTGGCTGATCTCGACGACCTCGCCCCAGTACAAGCCGAGCTTCGCGCTCAACAAAGCGGTCACCCTCAACGCCGAGCGCTACGGGCTCGACTTCGTGCTGTCGATGATCAAGCTGCGCGGCTTCGGCGGCAAAAGCGAGTTCTGGGACCACAATCTCGACTCGTTCACGCTGATGGCAGGCCTGGCCGCCGTCACCTCGCGGATCAAGCTCTACGCGACCGTGCCCACCCTCGCCGTGCCGCCGGCGATCGCGGCGCGCATGGGCTCGACCATCGATTCGATCTCCAACGGCCGCTTCGGCCTGAACGTGATCACCGGCTGGCAGCGGCCCGAATACGCGCAGATGGGCTTGTGGCCGGGCGACGACTATTTCGGGCATCGCTACCGCTATGCCGCCGAGTATGTCCGCATCCTGCGCGATCTGTGGGAGACCGGCGTCAGCGACCTCAAGGGCGAGTTCTTCACCATGAAGGACTGTCGCCTCAGCCCGCGGCCCAAGGCCGACATGAAGCTGATCTGCGCCGGGCAGAGCGATAGCGGCCTGGAATTCACCGCCCGCTATGCCGACTACAATTTCTGCTTCGGCAAGGGCATCAACACGCCCACCGCCTGCGCCGACACCGTCGCGCGCATGCAGTCCTTCGCGCATGAGACCGGCCGCAAGGTCGCCTCCTATGCGCTGTTCATGATCATCGCCGGCGAGACCGACGCCGAAGCCGAGGCCAAGTGGGAGCTCTACAAGCAGGGCGCCGATCTAGAAGCCCTCGCCTGGATGATCGAGCAGGCGACCGCCGACAAGAACCCGAACTCGAGCGTGCACCACGCCATCGATGCCGCCGCCATGGTCAACATCAACATGGGGCTGCTGCTGGGATCGTACGGCAAGGTTGCCCGCTTGCTGGACGAGGTCGCGACCATCCCCGGCCTCGCCGGCGTGTTGCTGACCTTCGACGAGTTCATCGGCGGCACGGAAACTTTCGGCGAGCGCATCCAACCCTTGATGCAATGCCGCCGCCATGTCACTCCGGCAGCGAAGGAGGCCGCATGAGCGCACCCGCCAGCTACTTCCCGGTCGAAGATCCGGCGGCTCGCCTGCTGCCGGCCCGCCCCGAGCCGCTGATGTTTCGGCCTGCGGAGACGGCGCTGATCATCGTCGACATGCAGAACGCCTACGCCTCGCCCGGCGGCTATATCGACATCGCGGGCTTCGACGTCTCGGGCGCGCCGCCGGTGATCGACAAGATCAGGGAAGCGGCGGCCGCAGCCCGCGCCGCCGGCATGCCGGTGATCTACTTCCAGAACGGCTGGGACCCCGACTACGTCGAAGCCGGCGGCCCGGGCTCGCCCAACTGGCACAAGTCGAATGCGCTGAAGACCATGCGCAAGCGGCCCGAGCTGCACGGCAAGCTGTTGGCCAAGGGCGGCTGGGACTACGAGCTGGTCGCCGACCTGCCGCCGCAGCCCGGCGACATCGTGGTCGCCAAGCCGCGCTACAGCGCCTTCTTCAACACCAACCTCGACAGCCATTTGCGCGCCCGCGGCATCCGATCGCTGGTCTTCACCGGCATCGCCACCAACGTCTGTGTGGAATCGACGCTGCGCGACGGCTTCTTCCTGGAGTATTTCGGCGTGGTGCTGCACGACGCGACACATCACGCGGGGCCGGCTTTCATCAAGGACGCCTCGCTGTACAATATCGAGCAGTTCTTCGGCTGGGTGTCGTCGGTCGACGAGTTCCGCGCCGCCCTGCAGGCCAACATCAACCCCATGCTGATGCGAAAGGCAGGCACCTGATGCCCATGAAGCCGATCTTTCCACCCGGATCGGGCAAGACCCTGGCGCCCTACTCGCCGGGCACGATGGCCCACGGCGTGGTCTACGTCGCCGGCACCCTGGCCCTCGATGCCGAGACCAACGTGGTGCATGTCGGCGATGCGGGGGCGCAGACCGAGCACGTGCTGAACACCATCAAGTCGGTGATCGAGGCGGCGGGCGGCACCATGGCCGACGTCACCTTCAACTCGATCTTCATCACCGACTGGGCGAACTACGCCGCGGTCAACGCCGCCTACGCCAAGTTCTTCCCTGGCGACAAGCCGGCCCGCTACTGCATCCAGTGCGGCCTGGTGAAGCCCGAGGCGCTGGTCGAGATCGCCTCGGTGGCCCACATCGGCCGATAGCGCCGGCGCATCGGTCTCATAGGGAGTCGATATTTCAGGCTGCGAGGGCGCTGGGGCAAGGTGGCGCGATGCCCAGTCGAAACGCGCAAGCGATGGTACGCGAGAAAGGACCCCCATGACCCGCCCGCGCATCGTCATCATCGGGGCGGGCTTCGGCGGACTGAGCGCCGCGCATGCCCTCTCCGGCGCCGCGGCCGAGGTGACGGTCATCGACCGGCGCAACTACCATCTGTTCCAGCCGCTGCTCTACCAGGTGGCGACCGCCGGCCTGTCGCCCGCCCAGATCGCCTCGCCCATCCGCGCCATCCTGAGCCGCGCGACCAACGAGCGCGTGCTGATGGGCGGTGTCACGGCGATCGACACGGAGCGGCGCCGCGTCACGGTGGACCATCGCGAGGTGCCGTACGATCAGCTGGTCGTCGCCACCGGCGCGCGACATTCCTACTTCGGCCACGACGAATGGGAGCCTGTGGCGCCCGGGCTGAAGAAGATCGACGACGCGACCTACCTGCGCCGGCGCATCCTGACAGCGTTCGAGATGGCCGAGCAGGCCGACGATGCGACAGCCCGCGAGAGACACCTGACCTTCGTCGTGATCGGCGCCGGCCCGACCGGCGTCGAGATGGCCGGTGCCATCGCCGAGCTGGCGCATGTCGCCTTGCGCCACGACTTCCGCACGATCAATCCGCGGGACGCGCGCATCGTGCTGGTGGAGGCGGGCCAACGCGTGCTGCCTTCCTTCCCGGAGAGCCTCAGCCGATCGGCGCAGCGCTCGCTCGAGCGGTTGCACGTCGAGGTTCGCCTGGGCGAAGCGGTGACGCAGTGCGACGCAGAGGGCGTCATGATCGGCAGCGAGCGACTGGCCGCCGCCACGTTGATCTGGGCCGCCGGAGTCATGGCGTCGAGCGCGGCGAACTGGCTCGGCGCCGGCTGCGACCGCGCCGGCCGCGTCAAGGTCGGGCCGGACCTGTCGCTGCCCGGCCATCCCGAGATTTTCGTGATCGGCGACACGGCGCTGGCGCTCGACGCAAAGGGCAAGCCGCTGCCCGGCCTGGCGCCCGTCGCCAAGCAGCAAGGCCTCTACGTGGCCCGGGTGCTGCGGGCGCGGCTCGCCGGCAAGGCGCCGCCCGGGCCGTTCCGCTACCGCGACTTCGGCACGCTCGCCACCATCGGCCGTGGGGCTGCGGTCGCGGATTTCGGCTGGATCCGCCTCGACGGCCGGCTCGCCTGGCTGCTGTGGGGACTGGTGCACGTCATGTTCCTGATCGGGTTCAGGAACCGCATCGTCGTGATGCTCGAATGGCTGTGGTCGTACGTGACCTTCCAGTCGGGTGCGCGCCTGATCACCGAGGCCAGCTCGCATTGAGACGTCGGAATGAGGCTATCCCTTCACCGCACCGGCGGTGAGGCCCGACGACATGTACTTGCGGAAGGCGTAGTAGATCGCGGCCGGCGGCAAGGCGTAGATGAAGCCCGCGGTCATCAGGAGCTCCCACGGCGAATCGTCAGCCGACAGGAAGTTCCCGAGCGCCACCGGCAAGGTGATCGCCGTCTCGCGCGAGAGCAGCAGGAAAGCGTAGAGGTATTCGTTCCACGCCAGCAGCAGTGCATAGGTGCCGACCGCGATCAGCGACGGCACCATGAGCGGGATGTAGATCATGCGGAACAGCTGGAACGGCGAGGCGCCGTCGATCAGGGCGGCCTCGTCGAGCTCGACCGGCAGCTTGTCGGAGGCCTGGCGCAGGATCCAGATGGCATAGGGCGAGGCCACCGTCACCATCGCGAGCACCAGCGCCCAGTCGTTGTTCAAGAGACCGTACATGCCCATGGTCTTGTACATGGGCACCGCCAGGAACGCGGCCGGGATGAAATAGGTGAACAGCGCCAGGTTCATCACCAGGCGCCCGCCCTTCATGCGCAGCCGGCTGATGGCGAAGGCGGCGGCGCTGGCGATCAGCAGGGTCAGCACCGCGGTGGCGATCGAGATCGCCACCGAGTTCCACATCTGCTGCCAGAAATTGTAGAGGAAGTGGTGCTTCTGGGTGAGCACGATCTCGAAGTTGCGCAAGGTCGGATGATCGGGCCACAGCTGCCCGGAGAACGCCGCGTCCTTGGGCGAGATCGCGAACAGGAACATGTGGTAGATCGGAATCAGCGTCCACAGGAAGACCGGGATGCCGACCAGCAGCAGCGCAGCTTCGGCACTGACGCCGCGCATAAAACCGCGGGTGGTCATCGCGACAGCCGCCGCATCATGAAATAGACCAGCGGCAGGATCAGCGGCAGGGCGCACACGATGGTCGCCATGGCGAGCCCGACCTGGTCGAGCCTGAGATAGCGGATGCCGAGCGTCGCCAGCACGTGCGTGAGGTCGGCCGGGCCGCCGCCGGTCAGTTGTTTTTTGCAGGATAAGGCGACCACCGAGAAGATCATGGAGAGCAAGGTGCAGGTGACGTAGAGCGTGCTCATCGACGGCCAGGTGATGTAGCGGAAGCAATGCCAGCGGCCGGCGCCGTCGACCGAGGCCGCCTCGTAGAGCTCGTGCGGGATGGCGAGCCGGCCCGCCAGCAGGATCAAGGTCCAGAACGGCAGCGACTTCCAGACGTGCACCACCATGGAGAGCGTCAGCGCCAAGGTCGGGTCGTTCAGCCAGTTCGGCCCGTCGTCGCCGGTCAGCTTGAAGATCAGCGTGTTGATAACGCCCCATTCCGGGTTGAGCATGAAGCGCACCGACAGGATGGTCGGGATCGACGGCACCGCCCACGGCAGGACGAATAGCACCGCGAGCACCCGCACCCACCAGCGCTTCTGCATGAAGAAGCCCGACAGGAAGAGCGCGATCAGCATCTTCGCGTTGATCGCCACGATCAGGAACACCAGCGTGTTCACCACCGTGCGCAGGAAGATGGGATCCTGGCTGAGCTCGACATAAAGGTGCGGGCTGCCTGCCAGCCAGAAGGCGTAGCCCACCGGGAACACGACGAAGGCCAGGAACACCGCAATGTACGGCGCGGTGAACAGCAGCCCCCAGACCTGCCGCGGCGACAGCGCAAAGCGCGCTTTCTCCTCCCCCGCATCGGGGCAGGTGCCCCGTTTTACGGGGCGGAGGGGGAGAGCCAAAGTCATGGTGCGGGAGTGTTCAGGTCATGATCTGGAGTCATTGAACATTGCCTGTAGGGCTTTCCCCCTCCGGCCCTGCGGGCCACCTCCCCCCGATGACGGGGGAGGCACGGGTGGCTCAGCCCGCCACCTGCTTGATGCGCACGATCAGCTCGTCGACCGCCTTGTCGACGGGCACCTTCTCGTTGACCACGCGGTTCATCGCCTTGGCCCACACGTTCTCGTTGTTGAGAATGGTGAACTTGTAGTTCTTGGTGAACTCGAAGGGCAGCGTGCCCGCCTTGAACTGGTTGTACACCGCCTTGCGATGCGGGTCGGCCTGCCAGAACGGGCTCTCCTGGCTCGCCTTGGTGACCGGGAACCAGCGGCCCAGCGCACCTTCGACGTAGGGGCGGAGGTTGTCCTCCTCGAGCATGAACTTCAGGAATTCCTTGGCCCGCGCCTTGTTCTTCGAATCCTGGAAGATGACGCCGACCTTCACCGCGGTGCGATAGACCATCGGCGAGCCGTCCGGCTTCTTGGGGAAGCCCGCGGTCGCGATCAGCTCGTCGTACGCCTTGCGGCCGGCGGCGCGCTGCTCTTGTGTCAGCTGCTCGTTGTTGGCGTCGTCCAGCCACTTGGCGGCGATCGAGATGGTGTAGTTGTGCGTCATCACGATCGTCTTGTTGTGGAAGGCGACGTTGTTGTCGGGATCCTTCCAGGTCGTCGAGGAAGGCGGCGTGCAACCCTTCACGTAGACGTCGGTGTAGTCCTTGAGCGCCTTGATCAGGCCCTCGCGCACCTTGGGATCGTCGACCAGCAGCTTGCCGGAATCGTCGACCAGCTTCACGTTGTAGGCGTCGACCCAGCTCAGAAACGACTGGAAGGAGTCGGTCGACTCGACGCCCATCGGGCTGCCGATGCCGTAGAGGCGCTGCCCGGTGGCCTTGCGGATCGCCGGCTGCACCTTGTCGCACCAGAAAGACCAGTACTCTTTCCATGTGCCGGGGATGTCGGTCTCCTTGAAGCCCGCCTGGCCCAGCATGTCCTTCCAGTACTGGATGTGCAGCGTCTGCTGCTTCAGCGCGAAGCCGTAGTAGGCCTTCTTCTTGGCCTTGTCGTTCCACAGGTACGCCGTCTCGATGGTGACCGGCGCGAAGCGGTCCTTCATCGGCTCGATGACGTCGGTGAGGTCCTCGAGCTTGCCGTCGAACGCCCACTTGCCCGCGGTCTGCACGTCATAGGTGTCGGAGTAGGCGATGTCGGGCGGCGTGCCGGCGTCCAGCGCGGCCACCGACTTGGCGTTCATGTCCTGCACCGCGTACTGCGACAGCTCGACCTTCACGCCGCTCTTGGCTTCGTACTTCTTGATGGCGGCGTAGAGCGCATCGTCCTCGGACTTGTAGAAGCCCTTGACCCACCACACGGTGAGCTTTTCCTGCGCGAAGCCCGGTACGGCACTCAACGCAACTGCAACGGCCGCGACAGCGGCCAGTACGCGTCTCATCGTTCCCTCGTGAGTTGTTCTTGCCGTCCCTTCCCGAACGGCGGCGCGAACCGATATCAGCCCGCTTTACGGGAGTCGAGAAAAGTTCGCAAAAGCGCAGCGCACTGAGAGGCATGCGAAAAAGGCAGGCCGTGGCGCGCATGACCGATGACCTCGAGCCGCGCGTCGGACAGGCGCCGGTGCATGTCCGCCATGACGGGAACGGGAACGAACGGGCTGCCGTCGGGATGCAACAACAGCACCGGACACTGAATGTCCTTCAAGCGTGCGGAAAGATCGGTGCCTACGAGCACGGCCAATGCATTGAGTATCGAAGCGCGCGGCCACTGCTCCTGCTGCTGCGCGAACCATGCGCGTTGCGCGGGCGACAGCCCATCGTCATGGAAGCGGTCCGGCATCATGGCATCGGACCATGCCTTCGAGCCGCCCTCGTCGAGCTGCCCGCGCCATGCCTTCACGCCTTCGATCGAAGCGCCGAGATGCGCGCCGTTGCTGACGGTAAGCGTTGCGATGCGCTCGGGATGCGCCAAGGCTGCGGCCAGCGCGATCGTGCCGCCGATCGATTCGCCTACCAGGTGGAAGCGCTGCACGCCCGCGGCGTCGGCCACGGCGAACATGTCATCGACCAGCCGCGCGAGCGACCAGGCGAAATCTGCCGATGGGATGTGCGAGCGTGCGCAGCCGCGCATGTCGAAGCTCACCAGCCGATAGCCGTCGATCAGCGCCGGCCACCAGCCGCGCCAGATCTCGGCACAGCTGCCGACGCCGTGATGGAACACGATCGTCTCGCCGCTCGCTTGCCAAGGTGCCGTCTGATCGACCACGTCGTAGTGCAGGTGACCGTCTGCGGTTTTCGCGAACATGGCAATCCTTTGGGCGATCCTGTGGTTTATGTGCCGGCATTTTCCTGCGCGGCAATGTGTTTCCTCGAAAGCGGAGACAGCCTAGCATGACGGGTCATGTCCAAGCTCACGCGACGCGCCGCTTTCGCCGGCGCCTTCACGATTCCGCTGGTGCGCGCAAGGGCGCAGGACGCGGACTTCCCCGACAAGCCTCTGCATTTCGTCGTCGGCTTCCCGCCCGGCGGCCCCAACGATCTTTTAGCGCGCATCGTGGCGCCGGGCATCGCCGAGCGGCTGAAACGCTCGGTGGTGGTCGAGAATCGCGCCGGCGCCAACGGCGAGATCGCCGCCGCCTCGGTCGCCAAGTCGCCGCCCGACGGCAGCGTCTTCATGCTGGCGTCCAACGGCTCGACCACGGTGGCGCCCGCGTTCGATTCGCACCTCGCCTACGACGTGCGCATCGACTTCACGGCGGTGGCGCCGATCGGCATCAATCCGATGCTGCTGGTGGTGAAACCCGACCTGCCGGCCAAGAACGTGCGCGAGCTGCTGGCGCTGGCGCGCGAGCGGCCGGGCAAGCTCAATGGCGCTTCGGCCGGCGCCGGCGGCGCCACGCAGCTGGCGCTGGAGCTCTTCAAGTCGATGGGCAAGGTCGACATCCTGCACGTGCCCTACAAGGGCGGCGGTCCCGCAATGGCCGACCTGATGGCGGGCATGGTCGATCTCTACTTCGGCGGCCTCTCGACCGCGCTGCCGCACGTCAAGTCGGGCAAGCTGCGCGCCCTGGCGCAGACGTCGCTGAAGCGATCGCCGGCGGCGCCCGACATTCCGACGGTCGCGGAGTCGGGCCTGCCCGGCTATGAGGCGGCGATCTCCTACGGCATCTTCCTGCCGGCCGGCGCCGCGCCCGTGCTGGTCGAGCGGTTGCAAAAGGCGGTCGACACCACGCTGCGCTCGTCCGAGGTGGCGCAGAAGTTTCTCGAGCTCGGCGCCGATCCGCAATTCGGCAGCTCCGCCGAGTTCGCCGCCTACATCGCCGCCGACCTCGCCAAATGGACGCGGCTGGCGAAGGAAATGGGCCTCAAGGCGGAGTGACATTGAGCGCGCGCGCTCGATGTCATCCCGAGCGCAGCGTTCTGTCATCCCGAGGCCGAAGGCCGAGGGACCTTTAAGGCAACAGGAAAGGTCCCTCGCTACGCTCGGGATGACAGAGGTGCTTTCGCTCCTGTCACTTGACCGACGAAAACGCCGTCGGTGCCAGGAACTGGTTCGCGACGTTGGCGACGATGGCGCCGTCCTTCTCGGTCTCGGCGCGCTTGGCCAGCCACTCCGGATCGGCCACGAAGGCGTTCCACTTCGTCTCGCGGTCGGCCAGCGACTCCCAGGCCAGCATGTAGGTCAGCTCCTGGCTCGATTCACCCACCAGCGTCGTCCAGAAACCGGCCTGCTTGATGCCGTGCTTCTCCCACAGCTTCAGCGTGATGTTGGCGAAGCGGTTGAGCAGCGCCGGCAGACGGCCCGGCACGCACTGGTAGATTCGCAGCTCGTAGATCATCGCATTCCCCTTCTGATAGTGGCCGCCCTAGTACTGGCCCCTAATACTCGCCATCGAAGCGCGGTACGAAGCCGCTTCCCTCATGATCGATGTGGCAGGTGAACGGCGCGCCGAAGTGGCACGGCATCAGCCGCGCCCCGCTGGCCGCGCAATGCTCCAGCGCGGCGCGCCGGCTCTTGCGCGCGCCCACCGGCTCGGCGCAGGCGAAGCTGTTCCATTCCGGGTGATAGACCTGCAGCGCGTGGTGCAGGATGTCGCCGCAGAATATCCCCTTCTCGCCGCGCGATTCGAAGTTGATCGCAATGGTGCCGGGCGTGTGGCCGGGCGCCGGCTCGACCTTGAGGTGCTCGTCGATCTCGGCCGCGCCGTCGACCATCTGGGTCAAACCAGCCTCGACCACCGGCAACACGGAATCCCGGAATGAGCCGGCATTGGCCGGTGCGGTCTTGGGATCGCTGTCGACGTTCAGGTAGTGATCGTAGTCAGCCTTGCTGAACACGTACTTGGCATTCTTGAAGGTCGGCACCCACTTGCCGTTCTCGAGCTTGGTGTTCCATCCGACGTGATCGACGTGCAGGTGCGTGCACATCACCATGTCGACCTGGTCGGGCTCGACGCCGGCCTCCTTCAGCCGCTCGAGATACTTCGTCTCCATCAAATGCCACTTGGGCCGATGCGGCCGCGACTTATGGTTGCCCACGCAGGTGTCGATCAGGATGCGCTTGCCACCCACCGTCAGAAGCCAGCTGTGCACGCTGAGCTTCAGCATGCCGGACGGCTCGTCGTAGTGATTGGGCTGCAGCCAGGTGCGATGCCGTGCCGCGACTTCGGGGTTCCAGTCGGGAAAGAACACCTTGGCGTCGAAGTTGGGCTCATACGATTCTTCGATGCGCCGCACCGTCGCCGCGCCGAGCTTTACTTCGACCATGGATTTCCTCCGCAGGCGGCGCGAGCTTAGCGTTGCACGGAACGCATCGGAAGGGACGTGTTTCGCATTTGCCCCGGCGCCGATCGTCGGCCTTTATTCGGAGCCATGTCCGATCGGTCCCTGCCCTGGCTTTCCGCCCAACAACTCGCCACGCACTATCGCCGTCGCGATCTCTCGCCCGTCCACGTCGTCGATGCGATGCTCGAACGTGCGCAGAAGCTTCAGCCGCACCTCAACGCCTTCGTCCTCATCGACGCCGACAGAGCCCGCGCCGCCGCGCGACACTCCGAGCAGCGCTGGCAGCAAGGCAGGCCGCTGTCGCCGCTCGATGGCGTGCCCACCACGATCAAGGACACCACGCCGGTCAAGGGTTGGCCGACGCGCATCGGCTCGCATGCGACCGACGAGACTCCTGCCCGGGAAAGCGCGCCGATGGTCGAGCGGCTGGAGAGTGCAGGACTCGTGCTGCTGGGCAAGAGCACCACACCCGAGTTCGGCTGGAAGGCGCTGACCGATTCGCCCTTGCAGGGCGTCACGCGCAGCCCATGGAACCTCGCGCACACGCCGGGCGGCTCGTCGGGCGGTGCGTCGGCGCTGACGGCCGCCGGCATCAACCCGTTCAACCACGGCAACGACGGCGGCGGCTCGATCCGCATTCCTGCCGCCCATACCGGCCTGGTCGGCCTGAAACCGAGCTTCGGCCGCATAGCGCAGTATCCGGCCGACTCGCCCTTCTCCGATGTCGTAAGCCAGGGCGTGCTGGCGCGCACTGTCCTCGATACGGCGATCGCATTGAACCTGACCGCCGGCTCCGACCCGCGCGACTGGCGCTCGCTGCCCGAGGATCCACGCGACTACACGATCGGCCTCGACGAGGGCGTGCGTGGACTGAAGATCGGCCTCAGCCTCGACCTCGGCCATGTGAAGGCCGATCCCGAGGTCCGTGCTCTCGTTGCCGACGCGGCCAAACACTTCGAAGCCCTGGGCGCCATCGTCGAGAAAGTCGGCCCGTTGATCGAGCCGTTGCAGCCCTCGTTCGAGCCGTTGTGGCTCGGCAGCTTCGCTACGCGTCTGCGCCAGATCCCGACCCAGCTGCACGGCAAGCTCGACCCCGGCTACCGGGCGGCAGCCGAAAAAGGCATGAGCATCACCCTCGCCGACTATGCCCGCGCCTTCGAGGCACGCAGCAAGCTCGCGCGCGATCTCGCGCTTTGGCACCAGAGATACGACCTGCTGTTGGCGCCGGTCACGCCGACCGCCGCGCCGCCGGTCGAGACTCTTTATAACTCCGACGCCTTCCCGCGCTGGACCAAGGGCGCGCCCTACACGCTGCCGTTCAATCTCACCGGCCAACCCGCTGCTTCGATGCCGGCCGGACTCACGGCGGCCGGCCTTCCCGTCGGCCTGCAGATCGTCGGCCCGCCGCGTGCCGACGCGCTGGTGTTGCGCGCCATGCGAAGTTACGAAAGCGCAAGCGGCTGGGCTTGGCCGCAGCCGCCTGTCCTTGAAGCGCTGTCTCGAGTGGGAGCGTGACTCCCATGCCTCCTTCGATCGTTCATTTGGCGCTTTCGCTCGTTGCCTTCTCCACGGCGGGTCAGGCCCTTGGCCAGTCTCAGATGGAGCTCAACCAGCAGTCGTACAACGACTATCAAAAGGCCGACAAGCAGCTCAACGCGACCTACACCGCACTGATGGCCAAGATTTCGGCCGCCGGGAAGGCGCGACTGCGCGAAGCGCAGATCACGTGGCTGCGCTTCCGCGATCAAGAGTGCGCCTTCGAGACCATGGGGACGGAAGAGGGCTCGATCCATCCGCTGATCCTCAACAACTGCCTGACGGGTCTCACGCTGGCCCGCGTCAAGGAGCTCGAGCGTCAGCTCAACTGCCAGGAGGGCGACCTCTCCTGCGTCCGGCAATAGCCTGGGGCGACCGGCCATTCGGTCGGACCTCGAGATCCGAGGACGTGTAACGCTGCTCGTGCGACAGGCGTCTCTCCTGAAGAAAGCAACCGGCCTCAGCCGCCAGCCACTTCGGGGACAGTCATGGGCAGTTACAGACTATTCGTCGCCTTTCTCGTTGCTTGCCTAGCGGTTCCAGTTTGCTGGGCGGTCGTCGGTTGTGGGAAGTCCGAAGATATCGGCTACGCCACCATGGTTCTCGGCGGTGCCGTCGTGTCGTATTGCGCTGTCCTCTTCCTGGGAGCGCCGGCCTACGTGTGCCAGCACGAGGGGAAATGGACGGCGTTCTGGATCGCGCTACTGGTCGGATTCGGCGTGGCAGCTGTGGCTCGGTTCGTTGCGAACATCCTCATGGCGTTGGCGCTCGACCCAACCCCTCTCTCCTTCCCCGCCAAGCTCGGCTGGGTTGCAGGCACACTATGGCCTTACGGTCCTGCTGGAGCCGTTGTGGGCGCCTCGCTGTGGCTCATCGCGCGCCCCGACCGGATAGGTGACTGACGGCCGCGACGGGGCGGGTCCAGTTCCGCCTCGGTCAGTCGAGGTCCATGCCGTCCATGCCGGCGTTCTTGCGCGCCTTGCGGGCGAGCTCGCTCAGCACCTTGCCGGCCTGGTGCGGATCCATGACCTGGTCGGTGGTCGGGCCCTTGTGCCAACCCTCGGCGACGGCGAACTGGCCGTTGCCCGCCTGGAAGACGCGGCCGGTGATCTCGCGGCTCTCCTCGCTCACCAGCCAGGTCGCGACCGGCGCGATCCAGCGCGGGTCGCGGCGCTTCTTGTCCTCCTCGGTGTACTGGCGCAGGTCCTCGGTCATGCGGGTCAGCGCGGAGGGCGAGATCGAGTTCACCGTGATGCCGTAGCGGCCGAGCTCGCGCGCCGAGATGATCGTGAAGGCGGCGATCGCCGCCTTGGCCGCACCGTAGTTGGTCTGGCCAATGTTGCCGTAGATGCCCGACACCGACGTGGTCGTGACGATGCGCGCGTCGACCGGGCCGCCCTTGGCCTTGGCCTGGTCGCGCCAGTAGGCCGCCGCGTGGCGCGCCGGCGCGAAAGTGCCCTTGAGATGCACCTTGATCACGGCGTCCCATTCGTCCTCGGTCATGTTGACCAGCATGCGGTCGCGCAGGATGCCGGCGTTCAGCACCAGCGCGTCGAGCTTGCCGAAGGCCGAGATCGCCTGGTCGACCATACGTTTGGCGCCGTTCCAGTCGGAGACGTCGTCGCCGTTGGCCACCGCCTCGCCGCCCTTGGCCTTGATCTCGTTGACCACGGCTTGCGCCGGGCCGACGTCGTGGCCCTTGCCGGCGCGATCGCCGCCCAGGTCGTTCACCACCACCTTGGCGCCGTGCTCCGCCAGCATCAGGCAGTGCTCGCGGCCGACGCCGCGCGCGCCGCCCGTTACGATCGCTACCCGTCCCTCGCACAATCTCGCCATGGCGCCCTCCCGTTTCTGGCGTGTCTGGTCCTGTTCGGTTGCGCTACTGTAGCGGCTCACCGAGGAGGATCGCCATGGACACCCTGCCGCTCGTTTCGCCAGAGCAGGTCGGACTTTCCGCACCGCGGCTCGATCGCGTGCGCAAATGGATGCACCACTGGGTCGAGAGCGGCCGGCTGGCCGGCATGGTGACGGTGGTGATGCGCCACGGCGAGCTCGCCTTCGCCGAGACCGTCGGCAAGCAGGACGTCGAGCGCAACCGCCCGATGCGGCCCGACACCATTTTCCGCATCTACTCGATGACCAAGCCGCTCACCTCGACGGCCATCATGATGCTCTACGAGGAGGGCCGTTTTCAGCTCGACGATCCGATCTCGAAATTCATCCCGGCCTTCGCCAACCCGCGAGTCTATGCCGGCGGCAGCCGCGGCAAGATCGACAGCGTGCCGGGCGAGCGCGAGATCAATTTCCGCGACCTGCTGACCCACACCTCGGGCCTGACCTACGGCTTCATGGAGAGCAACCCGGTCGATGCGCTCTACCGCGCCAAGCCGGGCGTCGACTTCCAGACCGGCGACACCAGCCTGAAAGACATCGTCGAGCGTCTCGCGACCTTCCCGCTGATCGCCCAGCCGGGCAAGGCGTGGAACTACTCGGTCGCCACCGACGTGCTGGGCTACCTGGTCGAGGTGATCTCCGGCCAGCCGTTCGAAAAGTACCTCAAGGAGAAGGTGCTGAACCCGCTCGGCATGGTCGACAGCGACTTCCATGTTCCGGCCGACAAGCACGAGCGCTTCGCCGCCAACTATCAAGCAGGACCCTCAAACGCCAATGGGGGCGGCAAGCTCGAGCTGATCGACGATCCCGGCAAGAGCCGTTATCTCGCCCCGCGCAAGGTCAACTCGGGCGGCGGCGGCCTCGTCTCGACAGCCTCGGACTACCTGCGCTTCTGCAAGTTCATGCTGAACAAGGGCGAGCTCGACGGCGTGCGCCTGCTCGGCCGCAAGACGGTCGAGCTCATGACCATGAACCATCTCAAGGGCGACATGGCCGACATGGGCATGCCGCGCTTCTCGGAATCGACCTACTACGGCATCGGCTTCGGGCTGGGCTTCTCGGTGACGATCGATCCGGCCAAGGCGCACATCCTGGGCACGCCCGGCGAGTACGCCTGGGGTGGCGCCGCCTCGACCGCCTTCTGGTGCGATCCCAAGGAGGACATGGCGGTGGTGCTGCTGACCCAGCTCATGCCGTCCTCGACCTATCCCATCCGCCGCGAGCTGCGCGTGCTCGCCTACCAGGCGATTGTCGACTGAGGGGCGTCGACTGATGCGAAACACCGGCCCCATCAAGGTCAAAAAGCTCCATCCGCTGTTCGGCGCGGAGGTGAGCGGCATCGACATCACGCGGCCGCTGTCGGCGCGCGAGTTCGGGCCGATCCGCGCCGCCTTCGAGGAGCATTCCGTCCTGCTGTTCCGCGACCAGCCGATGGACGACGACAAGCAGGCGCAATTCAGCGAGCTGTGGGGGCCGTTGGAGACCACCGGCAGCGCCAACCCCGCCGCCGGCACCAAGTTCCAGCGCCAGTCGAACCTCGACATCAAGACCGGCGAGGCGATCGCTCCAGACGACATGCGCATGATCTACCAAAAGGCCAACTACTTCTGGCACTCCGACTCGTCGTTCAAGCGCATCCCCTCGCTATGCTCCATCCTGACCGCGCGCATCTGCCCACCCGAAGGCGGCAACACCGAGTTTTTGTGCATGCGGGCCGCGTGGGAAGCGCTGCCGGCTGCGCTCAAGGCGACGGTCGCGCCGCTGATCGCCGAGCATGCGCTGGAGTATTCGCGCAACCGCGTGCAGAAGGGGATCCTGAGCGCCAAGACGCTGGCCGAGCTGCCGCCCGTCAAGCAGCGGCTCTATCAGGACAATCCCATCAACGGCCGGCGCGCGCTCTACATCGGCGCGCATGCCGGCTTCATCGTCGATTGGCCGAAGGCGACCGGCGAGGCGCTGCTGTTCGAGCTGAGCCAGCGCGCCGACCAGCCCGAATTCCGGCTGTCGCATGCCTGGCGTGAGGGCGACGTCATCGTGTGGGACAACCGCGCGATCCTGCACCGCGCGAC
>JAFAKN010000029.1 GCA_019235415.1 Alphaproteobacteria bacterium | reverse complement strand
CGGCGAGGACATGGCGACCGAGCTCGGCGCCCAACCGTCGGCCGACAGCATGTATGTGTTCGCGATGATGGGCCTCGCCGCGGCGCGAACCGCCGGCATCCTGCCGATGGGCTCGATGGGCCAGCTCGCCAACATCGACGATCTGGACTCCTATCGCGCGGGCCTGCGGCGCGGCCGCGCGCTCGGCTTCACGACGGCCTCCTGCATCCATCCCGCCCACGTGCCGATCATCAACGAGGAGTACGGCGCCTCGCCCGATGAGCTCGACCGCGCGCGTCGCCTGATCGCGGCCTTCGACGCCGCCGCGGCCCAGGGCGCCGGCGCCGTCGCCTTCGAGGGCAGCATGGTCGACCTGCCGGTCGTGGTCCGCGCGCGCCGTCTTCTGGACCGCGCCGCCTCTTGGGCGCGCGCTCCTGCCCCTAGCGCGTGATGACTTCCAATCCGTCATCCCGAGCGGCGAAGCGAAGTCGAGGGACCTCTTCATGCTTCCGGCACTGCTAATAATAGGTCCCTCCACTACGCCTTGCTTCGCTCGGCTCCGGTCGGGATGACGGGTCAACTCAAACTCCTCGCGCTCTACTCCGGGGTGAAGCGGAGGGCCGGGTCGAGCGGTCGGATCAGCAGCACCATCGAGCGCAGCTGCACGGTGTAGGTTGGCGTCGCGACCTCGGGTGCGATCTCCCATGCGCATAGGTCGTGGGGCGATTCGAGAGCCGTGTCCAGGCAGCGCCGCCACCGCTGATGGCCTTCCGGAATGGGCGGCAGCTCGAAGGTGAGCGGCTCCCAATAGGCATTGAACATGGCGTGGATCAGCTGCCAGGCGCGCAGCCGCCGGAGGGTAAAGGCGATCGAATGCGAATGATCGCTCCAATCCGGCCGGCCCAAGGCGACGCCGTGCCATTCGATGCGAGCCTCGCGGACCAGCTCGTTGAGGCTGAGGGCACGGCCCTCGGTCGTCACATCGCGTCGACGGCGCAGCGCGATCAGCTCCTTCACGAAGCGGTGGATGTCGGCGTGTCGCTCCAGCAGGCGCCAGTCGAACCAGGTCAGCTCGGAATCGTGGCAGTAGGCGTTGTTGTTGCCGTGCTGCGTGCGGCGCGCCTCGTCGCCCATCAGCAGCATCGGCGTGCCCGCCGCGAGCATCTGCACCGTGAGGAAGTTCTTGACCTGGCGGTTGCGCAACGCCTCGATCGATGGATCCTCGGTCGGTCCTTCGACGCCGCAATTCCAGCTCACATTGTCGTCCGCGCCGTCACGGTTGTTCTCGCCGTTCGCTTCGTTGTGCTTGTGGTCGTACGAGACGAGGTCGTTCAGCGTGAAGCCGTCGTGGCAGGTGACGAAGTTGACGCTCTGCTCGGCGGTGCGCTCCTCATGCCCGTAGACGTCGGGGCTTCCGAGGAGCCGCGCCGCCAGCCGCCGGACCGAGCCGTTGTCGCCTTTCACGAAGCGCCGAACGTCGTTGCGGAACCGATCGTTCCACTCCTGCCAGGTGTCGCCGATGAAGCTTCCCACCTGATAGAGGCCCGCCGCATCCCAGGCCTCGGCGATCAGCTTGGTGCCGGACAGCAGGGGATCGGACTCGACGTCCCACAGGACGGGCGGATTGGGCAGCATGTGACCGGTCTCGTCGCGCGACAGGATCGACGCCAGGTCGAAGCGGAAGCCGTCGACGTGCATTTCGGTGACCCAGTAGCGCAGGCTGTCCTGGATGAGCCGGCGCACGATCGGCTGATTGGCGTTGAGCGTATTGCCGCAACCGCTGTAGTCGGCATAGCACGCCTTGTCGGTCGGAAGGATGTAGTAAGCGTCGTTGGCCAGCCCGCGCCAGCTGAGGGTGGGCCCCTCGAGGTCACCCTCTCCGGTGTGGTTGAACACCACGTCGAGGATGACTTCCAGCCCGGCGCGATGCAGCGCCTTGACCATGTCGCGGAACTCGTCGAGCGCCGCCAGTGCGCCGGGACGCGAGCTGTACGCGTGGTGCGGCGCGAAGAAGGACACGGGCTGGTAGCCCCAGTAGTTCACCAGTCCCTTCGGCGCGGCCTGCGGATCGAACTGCTGGATCGGCAGGAGCTCGACCGCGGTGATGCCGAGATCCTGCAGGTAGGGAATCTTCTCGATCAAGCCCGCATAGGTGCCGCGCTTCTCGGCGGCGACGCCCGAGCTCGGATGGCGCGTGAAGCCGCGCACGTGAAGCTCGTAGATCACGGTCTCCATCGGCGGGCGGCGAAGCGGCCGATCGCCCTCCCAATCGTAGTGGGCGGGATCGGCAACGACGCTCTTCATGGCGGTGGCGGCGTTGTCGCCAGGGCGTGCTGCGGCCCAGCGGTCGTAGCCTTCGGGAACCGACACGGCACGGCCATAGGGATCGAGTAGCACCTTCTCGGCATCGAACCGCCAGCCACGCGCCGGTTCGAACGGGCCATGTGCGCGATAGGCATAGACCTGGCCCGGCTGCAGGCCGGGCACGAAGCCGTGCCAGTAGTGATAGGCCCGATGCTTGTCGTTGTTGAGAGGAATGACGCGGCTCGGCCGCGTCGCGTTTTCGCCGTCGAACAGCAGCAATTCGACGCGCGTGGCGTGCTTGGAGAACACGCTGAAATTTACCCCGCCGGAGACGACGGTTGCGCCCAGCGGCGCGCTCGATCCCGGGACGGCGACGCCCTCGCTCAGGCTCGACGCTGCGACGTTCATGGGCGCAGAGGCTATCGCCCGGTCATTGCCCGGGTCAAATCAGCCGCTACGATGCATCGCGCTCAAACGCAGGGGGGATCGCTGCATGAAATTCGGCGCGTCTATGTTCTTCACCGACTATTCCATGAAACCGGCCGAGCTGGCCGTGGCGCTGGAAGAGCGCGGCTTCGACATCGTGTGGGCGCCCGAGCATTCGCACATCCCTGTCTCGCGCAAGACCGAGTTCATCTTGGGCGGCGACTTGCCCAAGCGTTACTACGACGTGATGGACCCGTTCGTCACGCTGACCGCCGCGGCGCTGGCCACCAAGACCTTGAAGGTCGGGACCGGGGTCTGCCTCATCGCCCAGCGCGATCCGATCCAGACCGCCAAGCTCGTCGCCTCGATCGACCAGGTCTCCGGCGGGCGCTTCGTGTTCGGCGTCGGCAACGGCTGGAACCGCGACGAGATGGAGAACCACGGCACCGACTTCGGCACCCGCCACAAGCGGGCGCGCGAGAACATCGAGGCGATGAAGGCGATCTGGACCCAATCGAAAGCCGAGTACCACGGCGAGTTCGTGAACTTCGATCCCATGATGGCGTGGCCCAAGCCGGTGCAGAAGCCGCATCCGCCGATCGTGGTGGGCGGCGCCTTTCCCTATTCGGCCCGCCGCGCCGTCCGCTATGGCGACGGCTGGATGCCGCAGGTCACGGAGAAGAACCCGACGCCGCTCGTCGATTTGATCCCGCGTTTCCGCCAGATGTGCGCCGAAGCCGAGCGCGACCCGGACAAGATGGATATTTCCATCGGCGGCCAGCAGCCCGACGCCGATCTCGCGAAGCGCTATCGCGACGCCGGCATCAACCGCATCTCCGCCAGCCTGCCGTCGGAGAAGGCCGACACGATCCTGCCGATGCTCGACCAGTGGGTCGCGGTCATTCGCGCGCTGAACGGCTAGACCGCGAAGGAACCGTGCCATGGTCAAGCTGCTCGAGGATGTGCGCGAGATCTCCGCGCTGACCTACGGGTTCATCGCCTCGAAAGCGTTGTTCGCCGCTCTTGATCTTGACCTTTTCACGCGCATCGCCCAAGGCAAGACGACCTTGCCAGAGCTCGCGAGCGCGACCGGGGTAGCTGCCAATCGATTGCGCACGCTGCTCACGGCGCTGAAAACCGTTGGCCTGGTGAGCGAGACGCAGGGGCGGTTTGCCAATGCCCCTGCCGCCGACGGCTACCTCCTTGCCGGCGCGGCCGGCGATTTCCGCGACTACATACGCGTCGTGAACGGCGGTTTCCTGTACGAAAGCCTGCGGCATCTGGACAAGGCGCTACGCGGCGAGCGCGTCTTCAAGGACAAGGGATTTTATGAGGGCATCGTCTATTCCGAGGGCGGTGTCGGCGGCGAGGCCTTCAGCGAGGCGCAGCACGCCGGATCGCTGGGGCCCGCGCAGCTGATGGCCCGCCGCATCGACCTCGGCAACGCCCGGGCGCTGCTCGACGTAGGCGGCGGAAGTGGCGCCTACACACTCGCGTTTCTGCGGAGGAATCCGCAACTCAGGGCCACCATTCTCGATTTCCCCGAGACGACCGAAACCGCTCGACGGTACTGCGCTGAGGCGGGCCTTGGCGACCGGGTAACCCATGTCGCGGGAAACGCGCTCACCACGCCCTGGCCCGCGAGCCAGGATGTCGTGCTGATGTCCTACCTGTGGAGCGCGGTCGGCGGCCCTGACATCGTGACCCTCGCCCAGCGCGCCTACCAAGCGCTCAAACCCGGCGGCCAGGTGCTGGTGCACGACTTCATGGTCGACGACCAGCACGAGGGGCCGGCCTTCGCGGCCTGGTATCTGCTGGCCTCGATGCCTGACAACCCGCAGGCCGAATGCCTGTCGACAGGCTTTGTCGAGAAGTGCCTTGCCGATGCCGGCTTTGCGATCGACGGCACGACGCCGATGATCGCCGAGATCACGCAACTCGCCCGCGCGCATCGGCCGAGCTGAGAGCAAATGGCAGTAGCCGATGGCCGACACCGCCTCTTTACAACTCTCCGCCGTCGAAATTCGCGATCTTCGCGAGATCGCCGGCACGATGATTCCGGCGGACGCGGCCCTCGGCGTTCCGGGAGCCGACGATCCCGCAATCCTGGCCGATGCCGTTAAATCGGTTGGCTGCGATCTCGCTTTGATCCGCGAAGCTCTTGCCGCGATTTCCGTGAAGTCGGACGGAGTGTTCGCGGATATGGATCGCGACGCTCGCGAGGCGCTGATCGACGCCTACTGCAAGATGGGCGGCCCGGCCGCTGCCGCGCTCGGCCGCCTGGTTGCCAGCGCCTACTATCGCGATGACAGGGTCCTGATCGCGCTGGGGCTCGAAGCGCGCGCACCCTTCCCCAAGGGTCACGAGCTGGAGCAGGGCGACTGGTCGCTGCTCGACACGGTGCGCAAGCGCGCTCCGTTCTGGCGTGACGACCGCGCTGCCGCGAAGGAATGAACTGACTTATTCGACAACGGCCTGCATGATCATCACCAGGTGCAAAAGGGAGAAAGCCAATGGGCATCGTTCAGCGCATGGATCATTTCACGATCGTCACCGACCAGCCTGATGCGACGAAGGCGTTTTATGCCGAGCTCGGCCTGCATCCGGGTCCGCGGCCCAATTTCCGGGTGGACGGCTTCTGGCTCTACGCTTCGGAGGGCAAGCCGATCCTGCACGTGATCGAGGTCAAGACCATGCCGACGCCGCGCCGCGGCGCGCTCGACCATATGGCGTTTCGCGGCACCGATCTCGGCAAGACGCTCGACTGGGTGCGCGGCCAAGGGCTCAAGTACCGCCTCATGCGGGCGCCGGACCCGTTCCTCACCTGGCAGCTCTTCTTCCCCGATCCCAATGGCGTCGAGGTCGAGATCGATTTCGATCCGCAGGAAGCCGCACCCGCCGGCTGGACCGCCGACGCCCAGGCACCGATGCCGGCGCGGGCCTGACCCGTTCGGGACGGGCGCATACCCACCGCGCTTGCGGTCTGCGGGCGCGGTGAGCCGTCGTAAGGAATCGCCGACATGGCCGACAACGAAAAGGTCGACGTGCTGATCGTCGGCTCCGGCGCCTCGGGCGCGGCGGTCGCCTGGAGCCTTGCCGATACCCGCATGCGCATCCTGTGCCTGGAACAGGGCGACTGGGTGAAATCGACCGAGTTCCCCAGCAACGGCCGCGACTGGGAGGCGCGGCGCTACACCGACTTCGACATCAGCCCCAACCGGCGAGGCCGCGACACCGACTATCCGGTGAACGACGACAACTCGCCGATGAAGGTCGCCAACTTCAACGGCGTCGGTGGCGGCACGCTGATCTACACCGCGCACTGGCCGCGCATGCACCCATCCGACTTTCGGGTGAGATCGCTCGACGGCGTGGCCGACGATTGGCCGGTCGACTACTGGACGCTCGAGCCGTTCTACGAGGAGAACGACCGTATGATGGGCGCTTCGGGCCTCGCCGGCGATCCCGGCGTGCCGCCGCGCCGTCCGCCGATGCCGCCGATCCCGCTCGGCAAGACCGGCACGCGCTACGCCCAGGCGATGAATCGGCTGGGCTGGCACTGGTGGCCATCCGACACGACCGTGGCCACCACCGCGTACGAGGGCCGCGCGGCCTGCATCAACATCGGCCATTGCACGCCGGGCTGCGCGCAGGGTGCCAAGGCGAGCGTCGACATCACCTACTGGCCGCTCGCGCTGCGCGCCGGCGTCGAGCTGCGCACGCGCTGCCGGGTGCGCGAGATCACCACCGATGCGCACGGCATGGCGGCCGGTGCCATCTACTACGACGCCGACGGCAGGGAATGCTTCCAGCCGGCCGAGATGGTGATCCTCGCCTGCAACGGCGTCGGCACGCCGCGCCTGCTGCTGAACTCGGCCTCGGGCCGCTTCCCCGACGGCCTCGCCAACTCGTCCGGCCTGGTCGGCAGGAACCTGATGCTGCACCCTTGGCCGATCGTGTCGGGTTATGTCGACCAGCCGCTCGATGGCGGGCGCGGGCCGATCACCTGCATGTGGAGCAAGGAGTTTTACGAGACCGATCGATCGCGCGATTTCGTGCGCGGCTATACCTTGCAGTTCGGCCGTGGCACGGGTCCTGCCAACCAGGCGATCATCGGCGCCGCAGCAGGCCACTTGCCGTGGGGGCGCGCGCATCATCGCGTGTTCCGCGAGCTTTTAGACCATCGCGTGAACATCGGTGTCGCCTGCGAGGACCTGCCCGAGGAGCACAATCGGGTGACGGTCGACCCGGTGCTGAAGGACAGTCACGGCATCCCCGCGCCGCGCGTCGATTACGCACTGAGCGTCAACACCCGACGCATGATGGAGCACGGCATCGCCCGGGCCGAGGAGATCCTGACCGAAGCTGGCGCGACGCGGCTCCACTGCTCGCGCACGGCGCTGAACTCCCCGGGCCATCTGTTGGGCACGGCGCGCATGGGCAACGATCCCGAGCGCTCGGTGGTCAACGCCTGGGGCCGTTGTCACGACGTCAGGAACCTGTTCATCGTTGACGGCAGCATCTGGGTGACCTCGGGCGGGGTGAACCCGACCTCGACCATCCAGGCGCTGGCGCTCTATATCGCCGCCGAGATCAAGCAGCGCCTCGCGACGCTGTTCGACTGACTCATAGGAGCGCGGACCTCCTCAGGGCGGAGGCTACTCCGCCCGAGTCCGCACAACTGTCATCCCGAGCGCAGCGAGGGATCTTTGAGGCGACAGAAAGATCCCTCGCTTTGCTCGGGATGACAGGCTGGGAGATGCGCGCTGCACTTTGAAGGGAGGGACATTGCAATGGCCACCAAGAACAGCAAGGGCAAGTCGGTGGCGGTCGTCATCGGCGCCACGTCGAAATGGCAGTCGGACGGCCGCAACACCAAGCTGGCGCACGGCAAGGCGCTCGATGACAGCCACCTGCCGGTCGGCGTTCGCTGGGGCGTGGGCGGGGCGATCGCCCAGAAGTTCGCGCGCGAGGGCTTCTTCGTCGTCACGACGACGCGCAGTGCCGCCAACGCCGAGGCACTGGCCAAGGCGATCCGCGACCAGGGCGGCGACGGCATGATCGTCGAGCTCGACCTCTCCCGCCAGGAATCGATCAGCGCGGCCTTCGCTCAGATCCGCGGCGAAGCGGGCGACCCGCAGGTCGTGGTCTACAACGCAGGCTATCTCGAAGGCCGCGACCTGCCGCCGGAAAAGGAGCTGCTCGAGCACGTTCCGGTCGAGATCTTCGACACGGCCCACCATATCGCGAGCCGCGGCCCCTTCCTGGTCGCCAAGGAAGTGCTGCCGGCCATGCGCAAGCGCGGCGAGGGCTCGTTCTTCTTTTCCAACAATGCGAGCTCGTTGCGCGGACGCAAGCGCATGACCGGCCAATCGCTCTACTATCCCCGCGTCTTGATGCGGACCCTGGCGCAGGTCCTCACGGAAGAGTACTCGGAGCACGGCGTTCACGTCGCCAACGTGGTCATCGACGGCTTGATCGACTCGCCGGGCACCCGCGCCCTGCCGCGCGCCAAGCAGAATCCGGATGTGATCATCAATCCCGAGAAGATCGCCGACGCGTTCTTCTACCTGCACACCCAGGACCGTTCGTGCTGGACGCACGAGCTGCAGCTGACGCCTTTTCCCACCCGCCCCAGCTACTGATCAGGCCCTAATCCGTCGTCCCGACCGGAGCCGAGCGAAGCGAGGCGCAGTGGAGGGACCTTTCTTGTTTCTGGCGACGCGAAAAAAGGTCCCTCCACTACGCGCTTCGCGCTCCGGTCGGGATGACGGAAATTTAGGACTGACGGGGGGCGCCGCGCTCGGCGAGCCGGTCGCGCAGCTTGCGGTAGTTCAGCACCCGATCGACGATGCGGTCGAGCCAACGGTCGGGCAGCAGGCGCGGTGCGATCCAGTACTTTAGCGGCTGGTCGGGCAGGGCATAGCGGGTCCTCGGCCGGCGATGCTCCAGTGCGGCGATGACCCGCTCGGCCACCGCCGAGACCGGCAGCGCCGCTCGTCGTGTGTCGGCCGGATTGAAGCCGCTCAGCACCGGCCCCCAGTCGCTGTCCTCGAACGTCGTGCCGACGTGCCCCGCCTTGTCCCAGATCGGCGTGTCGATCGCGCCTGGCTCGATCACGATCACGTCGACGCCGTAGATCAAGAGCTCGCGGCGCAGCGAATCGGACAGCGCCTCCAGCGCATGCTTGGAGGCCGCGTAGGCGCCCACGAACGGGAAGGCGATGCGGCCGCTGAGCGAGCTCATGTTGACGATGCGACCCGCCGGCTTGGCGCGGCGCAGCAGCGGCAGGAAGGCCTGCACCGCGTGCACCACGCCCATCACGTTGACCTCGAGATGCTGGCGGACGATCGCCGCCGGCTGCACCGCGAGCGGCCCGGGCTGTGAGATTCCGGCATTGTTTACAAGGCCGGCCAAGCCCTCCTCGCCGACCAGGCTAGCGACCTCCGCCGCCGCATGGTTCACCGCCGCAGCGTCCGTCACGTCGAACACCAGCGGCACGAACGTCTCGCCCAACGCCGCCTTCAGCCGCTCGGCGTCCTGCGTCTTGCGCACGCTGCCGAACACGCGATAGCCGCGCTGCGCGAGCGCCTCGGCGCAGCCATGGCCGATACCGCTCGACACACCTGTGATGACGACGGATCGCACGGCGCGCCCGCCGCTACTCGCCGAAGTCGGCGGCGACAAGCGCGATCGGCTGGCCATGCGGTGTTCGGTCGGCGGCATGCTCCCAGGCGTCGCGATAACGGGCGAGGGTCGCGGCGTCGGCGACGCCCTTCTCGGCGACCAGCCGCTCGAGCGCATTGAGCCAGTGCCGGTAGTAGGTCTCGCCGGTGTCGGGATCGCCGGCTGCCTGCGCGCGCTTGATCTCGGCGCCGAGCGTCGCCGCCCATTCCGGCCAGGTGAACAGGCCGCGCTCGTGCAGCGCCAGCGCCATCGCAAAAGCCTGCGCCTCCCACGGCTCGCGGAACACCGGCCCCTCGGCGTCGCAGGGGATGCCCGGCACCGGGATGGTGCGCAGGCTCACGCTGGCTCCCTCACGCCGGTTCCCTCACGCCGGTTCCCTCACGCCGGTTCCAGGTACGGCTCGAACGCGTCGATCGAGATCTTTAGCGTCGGATCGGCGTCGGGTCCCCAGATCTCGCGGCCGTCGAACACCACGGTGTAAAGCCACTGCGGATCATCGCCGCGATCGCTCGCGACCGAGTCAGGATAGGCGTGGCAGCCGTGCACCAGCTCGACCGTGCCCTGCTTGTCGCGGGCGTAGCGCGGCAGCCGCGTATGGCCCGCCGGATGGATGTTCCTGGTGCGCACCTCGTCGCCCGGCTTGAAGCGCGCCGGACCCTGCTGCTGGCGGAAGTACGAGCCCCGCGTCTGGCCGGCACGCACCACGTCGGCGGTGAGCTTGCGCGGCAATGGCTTGCCGGACGTGAGCGAATGGCCGGCCGCGATCTCGTCCTCGCTGACGAAGCCGCGCGTCAGAAGATTCTTCTGCAGGCCCAGCGCCCAGCGCCAATAATAGGAGGCGGCGAGATAGACGCGCGGCGGCAGGGTCTCCTGGGCGAAGCGGCCGTCGTCGATGTGCCAGGCGCCAGCGTAGCCCATGGCGCGCTGCATGGCGAGCACGCGGCCTTCCCACTTCTCGTGGAACGGCGGCTCGTTGGCCTCGACCTCGACCTTGCCGAAGCCCTCCATGCCGCCCATGTCGTGGATGCCGTTCATTGCTTGATCTCCGCGGGGTGGCGCGGCAGGCCGGTGCCGATCATCGAATCGCGCGTGACCAGGTCGGCCAGCTGCTCCTCGCTGAGATCGTCGGTGCCGGCCGGCCGCATCGGCAGCACCAGGAAGCGGGTTTCGGCGGTCGAATCCCAGACCCGGATCTCGGTCTCCTCGGGCAGCTTGACGCCGAAGTCGGCCAACACGCCGCGCGGATCCTTCACGGCGCGCGAGCGATAGGGCGCCGATTTGTACCAGACCGGCGGCAGCCCCAGCACTTCCCA